>JBHHYI010000333.1:0-3946 GCA_046757525.1 bacterium
CAACCAAAACCAAAACGTTTGCCTCCACTGAAGGCATGAGTCCTGCCTGCAAAACAGCCTTGCGAGATTTGCTTGTCGCTTGCGCCGACACCAAACTTCTGCTGGGTTACCACTACGGCGAGTGGACCTTTGGCCCTCCGCAGTTGGAGGCAGCCATCGCTTGCTGTTCGTTGGGCCAATCGGAGTTGGGGCACGTGCGCCTGCTGCACGGCATCTTGAACGCGCATTTCGGGGAGAAACCCGAAGCGCTGGTGGAGGCGCGCCGTCCGGAAGAGTTCGCCAACATTGCCTATCTGGACCACGAACTGAACGATTGGGCGGAGTTCGTTGCCGCCAATTATGTCGTCGATCTGGCGGTAACGGCCCTGTTGTTTGCCCTGAAAGATTCTTCTTTTCAGCCGCTGCACATGAGTTTGGAGAAGATGCTTCAGGAAGAAAAATACCACATTCATCACGGTCAGGGCTGGTTTCGATCGTTGGCTCAAAAAAGCGACGAGACACGCGCAGCGCTGGCGCAAGCTACCCGCAAGGCCTTGAGCCAGGTGGTCGAATGGTTTGGACCGCCCCGGGCCCAGGACGATCAGGCTTTGTGTGCAGCGGGCATTAAATCAGAGAGCAATGAAGCGATTCAGAAACGAGTACTACGAGAAATAGATTCTCTTGCAAGTACCTTGCAGGTAGATGTGGGCATCGTCAAGGAAGACGCAGATTCCTACCGCTTTGAATCCCCGTCCTCCTGGAATGACTGGAACCCCAGCACCCGCAGAATTCAAAGGCAGGGTCCGGATCAGCAAATTCTCTACCACCTGAGAGGCAGCAAGAACCAGGTGTTTAAATTGAACTAAAGCCACCGAATCATGCCTTCTTGCCATAAGCCCTGTCCCTTTTGCAAATCAAAGGACACGGTTAAATGTTCCGACTTCGGCACCAGCGTCATGGTGAAGCAGTACTACTGCTGCCACTGCAATACCTATTTCGAGTGGGTCAAGTGGGGAGATCAGGATCCCACGCTGGACTTGCCTGAGTTTTTGCAGGACAACGAGAAAGGATAGCGGGCAGAGCGTGACTAAGATGCCTGCCTTCACAGGTGTTTGCCAAAAAATGTTTTCGATCTGAAATGGCGTGGCTGAACTCCAGGCTGGGCACGACCTGGTCAATCAGCGCAGCGTATCCCTATTCAGTTTTTATCTTTCAGTACTATGAATAATTCGGGTGGATGAATGCGTCCACACCACAGTCTTGCAAAAATAAGAGTGGGAAAAATACTCTTAGTTTTGGTTAGCGTGATTGCGTTTTTTGTCAACCTTTTCGGACAAGAAGACGTTCTCAAGGAACAAGCAATCGCAATGTTTAAACGTGGCGACTACGCCAAAGCCATCGGAATATTAGAGCAAGCAAAAAGACAAAATGCCAACGACGCTGAAATCTATTACTATCTCGGTTACTTCTCGCATTACCTGGCTTACGACTCGCGACCATTGATTGGATATGATCCTAATTATTCGGACAAAGTTCTGCGGTATTTGAATCGGACGATTGAATTAGACCCGGGCTTTGGCGACGCCTACTATTTCATCGGCGCCGAATATGGTGCCAAAGCCACCCAGGCCTTGCGGACTGAAAACCTGAAGGAATACAGATTGTCCTATCAGCGGGCCCATGAAAGAGGGGCCTTCCCTGCCTGGCTCATTGAATATGCAAAAAACGCTTTAGCATCTTGCGAGCAGAATGCCCTTCTTTTTGTTGGAGGAGATGCTGAGTTTAATCCAACTCAATATTTGCAAACCATACAGAATTATAGACAAGATGTAACTGTAATCCCGATTGGCTTTCTGAATCGACCCTGGTATGTGAAAAAACTGCGAGAAGGTGTTGGAGATATTTTACAGAAGGCTCCGATAGGTTTATCTGACGCACAAATTTCAGACCTGCACCCATACAAGTGGGACACACTTACAATTGAAATTCCAATCAGCGAACAGATGCGAAAACAATTGGGACTTTCGCAAGAGGCAACAATGAGATGGGAACTCAAGCCTGATTTACGGTCTGACAGAAGAACCTATTTAAGCGCTACGAGGGCTGTCCTGGCCAATATCGTGGAGACCAATCGCTGGGTAAGACCCATTTATTTTTCGTTGGGCTGCAACCCATCATCATTGGCTGGATTGAACGAGTATTTTCAACTCCATGGCTTGGCTAACAAATTGTTACCTATTAAAACGAGGAAAACAAGATATAGCATTGATGCGGCAAGCGTAGCAAGAATCTTGTTGGATGAAGAGAATGTTAAAGACTTCAAGGATGTCCATCTGCACAACATGCCGAGAGTTTCAAACATCTTGTTTAATTATTATGCAGTTTTATCTCGACTGGCTGCCTATTATAAGGAACAAAATCAATCCCTCAAAATTAGCGAGCTCGTTGATTACATGAAAAAGAATTTGTTGACCGATACGCTTCCCAAAGGCGAAAAGATCATTAAAACTATGGGCCAATTGTCAAAGAAGTAAGGTGATTTTGAACAAGAGTTGCAGACAACCGGGAATAAGCTGCTGAATTTTTCAACCACATAGCATAATAATCTGGGAGGGCTTTTAAAATGAAATGGTTGGCAGGATGTGCAAGAGCCGCTCTGTTAACAGGCGTCTTGTTTTCGTTGACGTGCCGTGCTTACAGCCAACAGAATGCTGGCGAGGCTGAAGTTGTGGCCATTCGTTGCGGTCGCTTGATCGATGGTCTCAGCGACCGTCCGCAAAAGGCGGTCACGCTCATCGTCAAGGGGGATCGCATCGCGCAGATGGGAGCACACGTTTCCGTTCCTGCGGGTGCCAGAGTCATCGACTTGAGCAACTACACGGTCCTGCCCGGTCTGATCGACGCCCACACTCATATTTGTTTAACCCCCGACTATGGCCAAAAGAATCCAGTGCTGTACAAATCCATACCGTATCGCACCATTGAAGGGGTGCGGGCGGCCAGGCTGGATCTAGAATCGGGCTTCACGATGCTCAGAGATGTGGATTCTGAAGGGGCTGGATTTGCCGATGTTGCCATACGAGACGCCATTAACGACGGCCTGGTGAAGGGGCCCCGGCTGCAAGTGTCTACTATGGCCATTTCCATCACCGGCGGACACATGAATCAGACCGGATTGGCGCCGCAAATCGACGTGCCGCAATTGGCGGCCATCGCCGACACGCCTTACGAGAAGCTCAAGGAGGTGCGACACCAGATTAAGTACGGCGCCAACTGGATCAAAATTTACACCACTGGAACCCTGCGCCACATCAACCCCAAAACTCTGGAACCGCTGAATCAGATGAGTCTCGATGAGGTCAAGCTCATCGTGGAGGAGTGCAACAGGTGGGAGGTGCCGGTGGCGGCACACGCTTACGGAGGCGACGGCGCCACCAACGCCATTTTAGGTGGCGTGCGTTCCATTGAGCATGGCTTCTTTCTAACGGAAGAGCAATTGCAAATGATGAAGGAAAGGGGGACCTTCTGGTGCCCGACTTTGACAGCTTACCTGGTGGCGGCGGAAGAAGCACCCGACGATCCCTTGCTCAAAAAGATCGTCGAATCGCACAAACAAACTTTTCAAGAGGCCATGAAATTAGGCGTGAAAATCGCATTTGGCACCGACGTTGGCTCGTTTGAGCATGGCACGGCTGCCAGGGAGTTCAAGCTCATGGTAGACTATGGCATGAAACCGATGGCAGCCATCAAATCGGCAACCACGGTTGCGGCTGAATTAATGCGTGTGCAGGATGAGGTGGGCAGCGTTAGCGTTGGCAAATTCGCCGATCTAATCGCAGTAAAAAAGGATCCTTTGCAAGACATCCGCGCCCTGGAGCACGTGGCGTTTGTGATGAAAGGGGGTGAGGTGGTTAAGGACGCCACCGGACAGTCCTCAGCCCCCGTGGCTGAGAAGCAATAGGGACCA
>JBHHYI010000334.1:0-3940 GCA_046757525.1 bacterium
TCACTTCTTTCAAAGCCGCAAAGGCGAATGTCAAATTGTTTTCCGCTTCGACCAGACGGCCTTCTTCGTTGGCTTTCTGCACCTCCCAGCGCAAAACCTCGGTTCGGTTGCGCAGGCCCACCTCCAGCATTTTCTGCGAGCTTTTCAAATGTTCTTCGGATGACAGCAGGCTTTTTTGTGCTAAAGCCACCAGTTCCTGGGTCTGCAGGATGCGCAAGTAGCGGGTTTTTACTTGCAGAATGACTTCTTGTTTGGTATCTTCTAAAGCATGTTCATTCCCCTCGGCTTGCGCGCGGGCCATGCCCACGGCGGCCCAGTTGGCGCCACCATTGTAGATAGGCTGCACCACCTGGAGGTTGGTGGAAAAGTTGTCGTCATAGGCACCGGGGCGGATGTCGTTGGGGTCGCCGGCATTGAACTGTTCCACCAGCGCCCGACCGACGCCCACGAAAACATTGCCGCGACGCACGGTGGCGGGATCCAGGCGCGAGTAACCAAAGCGCAAATCGGCTTTGGGCAGCAGGTCGAGCTTCGATTCTTTCACCCGGTGCTGCGCGGCGCTGAGTCCCTGTCGGGCCGCCTTCAAAGTCGGATTGTTTGCCAGCGCGGTCTCGATCGCCTGGTCCAGAGTTATGATCTGACCGTTGTTGTCGTCTGCAAATGTTTTTGTCGCAGTAATAATCATTAGAGTGCTACATAACCACAATACAAGACAGAGCCTTAAAAGTAACCCGGGGAGCTGGCCTTTTTGCCAGAACGTCAGGGTCTTCTTATACCAAACCCTTGCTTGAAGAACGTCAACCTCACCTGTTAGAAGGTATGGTTTATGTGTTAAAATCTGAGAATTCATATTTTGAAAACCTCCTGATTTTTCAATTATGACGTACTTGCCGTACACCAGAATTCGATATTTTAAATTAATTCAATTAATTTGATAATTGCAACCATGAAGTTTACTTCTTGTATGTGACTCATAGTCCGTTGACTTATAGTCTACATTTTGAATATATTGGGATGTGGATATCAAACCGAGAATAGGAAAAAGGATTAAACAATTGAGAGCTGAGGCAGGCATCTCCCAAATGGAATTAGCCAATCTTGCCGGGCTGGATAGGACATACATTACCAGTGTGGAGAATGGCAGGCGCAACGTTTCAATCGTCAACATTGAACGAATTGCGAAAGCTTTGAATGTAACACTCAAACAATTCTTTGACCATGCTGAATTTGATTAGTCTCCAGGATGCACTAATACAAATAAAGAAATTAATCGAAGAAGCCATCGCAACTGAAGGAGAAGGTGGCAAAAGAAGTGTCATTAATTCTGGCAAGCCCATTGGTATGCTGCATGACGTTGTTAAATCTGCGCTGATAAGGAACGGAGTGAACGCGCAGCTTATTAAACCCGCGTTAGGCGCCACAAGAGGGGAGTTGAAACTGGCAGGATTCTTAAAGTTGAAGAAGCAAGATATATGCGTGTTGCCTAATCACCTCGCACCACACGAAGAGGTGATAGACTTCAATGGCATCTTGAGGAATTTTAGGGATCCTTATGGTGAGCTTTTTACGGAGCACATATTGACTATAAATGTTAGAAGTCAGTTGAGTAGCATTGAAAAGAATATCGACACGATGTATGAGCGAACCTATGCCGAACCGATGAATCTACACAGAAGGCTACCGAAAATGGTGCTTGGAGAAGTCTACTTGATAGCGCTTAGGGCCTATGATTCAGACAAAGTAAAGAAGAAGAGAATTGCCTACACACGGCCTTCAGAAAGAACACAAAAGTATTTGGAAAAGTATATTCTTGGGTTCAGTGCACTCAACAGTAGAACAGGGCAGGGCGATGACTATTTCAAGTATGAAAGAGTTGCGCTTATACTTGTGGACTTTAGCCAAGCTATACCCAAAGTTTATAAAGATGTGGCTGGCTTGAAGGAGGATAGGCTACTGCCGACAAGTATAGTTGCCTCCATGCAAGGTCTAAGTTTTGACAGTTTTGTTGAAGATTTGTTGATAATCTATGAAAGGCGCTTTGGCACTAACAAATTGAGCTGATATTTCTCAATTAGAAAATTATCAATTTGCTGAGGTTCTTTTAGGGCCGATAAGGTTTCAAGCTCCGAATCTGTGAAATTTGGGATGGTGAACTTTTGTATGAAATTTTTTTGGTAGCAAGGATAACCGCCTGCGATTGACACACTGGTTTTAGAAACGTAATAATGCATCAAATAGGAGTTCAGTATTTTTTGCAGCAAGTCAATGTTTTCAACTTTTGACAACGGATGTAGCTGGCTTTTAAAAAGCGAATTTGTGGTTCGTTCTTTTTCAAAATAAATGCCGTATCCGTTACAGAAAAGAGCCTGCTCATCTTCTACGATCATGAACCTTGGACGTTTACTAAACGTTGGAGTTAAGATTTTTTCCCCCATCTTTGTGAGACCCTGTGTCCTGCCGAAAGCGTAAAATGGTTCTATCTTAGTTTTACCTTTATCTCTCTGTCGTAGCTTATCTTTCACACACAGAAAGTATTGGTAACATTTTGGAAAATCACGTTCCAATTGCTCATCTCTTATTGGAAGTGCGGTTCCACTGGCGATATTGTAGGGGAAAATGATTTTCCGAGTGTTATGATTACATTGTTCCTGAGTTTTGAAATCAGAAATCTTGTAAATATCCCGTGTTATTTCGGGCTCGATTTCAAAGGTTTTATCGCAAACTACTTTTAATAGTAGGCCATTTCTTTCAAATCTTCGATCTAAAAAATATAGTTCGTCCTTTAGTGTTGCAATACCAACTGAGATATTCACCAGCCTGTTAAGCGGCGTTCCAATGGTTTCAATGATTCTAATATTCTTTTGTTCATCTGATTTTAACAATCGCCATTTTTTAATGTCGAGTTTCGCTACTGTGTTTGGTGAACCATTTGCATTACGCAGAAAGACTTCTGGCTTCTGATCCTTTTCGATTCTATCATAAATTATTTCGAAGTTCTTTTTTTTGTTTAGAAAAGTTATTGCGGTGTAGGTCTGCGCGCCAAAAACCTTGGTATGACTGAAGTCCACTACTCGTGAGAGACAATGCTTGTTTTGAAAATACCCTCTCAAGGACTCGCCTGCAAGAGAAGTGAAGTAGTTGTTTGGAGTGATGTAACCTAATCTTCCGTTTGCATTTAATAACTTATAGCCTAATTCGAAAAAAGCAAAATACAAGTTGAAAGTGCCGTTTTGTATGGTCTTCCAGTAGTGGGACAGATAAGACCTGTTCTCGTCGGACAGGTCTTGAAATTTGACATACGGCGGATTGCCGATTATGTTGTCGAATTTGCCAACTCCATTTCTCCTAAAGCTCTCTTTCCAGTTTGCTCGCAAGCTGTCCTGGACCGCCAAGTTGAAATCGTCTTCTTCCACAGTCTCATTGTTTTGTAAGGCAAGTATCGACAGCAAGAGTTTTGCCCTGTGAATATTGTACTCTAATATGTCAGCCCCAAATATGTTTTCACGTATTATTTGTCTTATTTTTTTTTTGTAATTCGACTGGTAATATCTAATAAGTCCCATCAGAAAAGCGCCACAACCACAAGAGGGATCCAAATTCTTATCGTCAGCTTTTGGCTTAATCTGGTTAATTATGTAGTTGATGATATAGGGGGGTGTGAAAAAAGCTCCGTTAAGTTTTCTATCCTTTTTCGGAATAAGCAATTCGAGACAGTTTTCAAGTTCTTGAAGCGTATTTAAGTTGAGCATTGACGCGTCTATGTAGAGTTTGGGATCGTTTTCAAAGTTTTCGAAGTAGCTTCTGAGAATGGAATTCTTGGAATAGGACAAATCAGATCTACTTAGAAAAGCGTAGACAAAATGTCTCTCTAACGTCTCAGTGGAGTAATGCTGGAGTAGTTCATTCAACATTGTTTCGCGCACTTTTGCACCCGTTAACT
>JBHHYI010000335.1:0-3871 GCA_046757525.1 bacterium
AAGCAGGGCTTGCGCACTCCAAAGCCGACGCTCCCCCGCAGCAAAGAGAGTGTCAGCGATCTGGGTTGGCCCGCCAGTCCAGCTTGAACAGATCCGTCCGGCTCTGACGGATGCCTAAGAATACGACGATTTCCAGATTGTTGGTAATATAGCTTTAACCGACTTCAAAATCAAGGTGCCACGGAAAATTACTTGAAAACAATTGCCGTTCCCAGCGTATAAAAAGACAAATTCCATTCAACCAATTTCACCAAAATTATTTAGTTTCACGATCACTTCGCTCAGAAATGACAGGACCGACCATGAACAGAATTGTCTTTACACTGCTTGCGCTGTTGTTCTTACCGCCACCGGCTTTGCCTCAAAATTCCAGGCCACATGCTGAGAAGTGGCAGCAAGGCGTTCGTTACCAAATCGAGGCCGAGTTGGACACCACAGCCGAGAAACTCAACGGTAAGATGAAAATCTTCTACCAGAACAACTCGCCTGACACCCTGAGGAAAATCTTCCTCCAGGTGCCTTCCAACGCCTTTATGGATGAAGAGAACACGGCCGTAAAAGAAATGGAGCGACTGAGAAGGATGAACCTGTCGTCTAAGCAGGGGTGGAACTACAAACTAACCATCCAGAGTTTGCAGTTCTTGTCCATTGGCAAACGGACCTCGTTTCCGTTGCAAGCGTACGATTTCAGCGACACCATCCTGGAGCTGCGGCTGCCGTTCGCCCTCCTGCCTGGCGACACCCTTTCCCTGGGTCTGGATTTCCAGTCGGACTTCGTCAAGCCTGGCAAGATTCGGAAAAAAGCGAGAATTCCTTCCGATTTTGTGCTCTGGTTCCCGCGTCTGACCGTTTACGACGAAGAGGGCTGGCATGCAGAGCCGTTTCATTTCATGATGGAAGCCAGCGACGTCTACAGCGAATTTGCCGAAATGGACGTGACCCTGACGGTGCCGGGCAACTTCATCGTCGTCGGTTCTGGCGAAATCGTCGAGGGCGACCCGGGCTGGCAGGCGGTCACGGCCGACACTTCGCTCACCAGGAAAGCGCTGAAAGCCTGGATCGATTCGACAAGAACACACCTCTATCGAGCAGCACTCAAAAAAGGTCCGCGGCGTGTGCGTTTTCACGCTGAAAAGGTGAACAACTTTGACTGGAGCGCCTCGCGCAAGTTCATCCATTTTCAGTACGACGACAAAATCCCGGTTCACGTTTTCTATCGCAGCCAGGGGGACCTTAGCTGGCTCAAGACGCTTCTGGATCGCTTCAAAGGCGTGTTCGCATACTTGCAAGATTATTTTGGCCCTTACCCCTATCCTTTCCTAAACCTCGTCGAGGCCTCGGGCCAATCCATGGCGGATCCCATGTTTGCCTTGCTGTTAGACGAAGACTATTTTGCTCTCTCCTACGAGCTGTCCAGCATTTATTTCCCGGGCATGGTGGCCAGCAACGGCGTCAGGGAGTCCTGGTTAGCCAAGGGCTTGCAGGTTTACATGGGCAAATCATATTCGGAAAAAATGTACGGCAAAAAAGGCTACGATGTCAAGGATGCCCAGGAAGATATGAACTGGCTTCAAAAACAGTACCCGTTGCCGAGCCTGGACGAGCTGTTTCGGAATTTTTCTCGGTTGTACATGGAGTCCGGACAAAACGAGCCCATTTCCAAAGAAATCCACAAATACAACGATCCCATCAGCGCCCTGTTCAACGTCTATTTGAAGTCAGACATCTTCTACGAGATGCTGCGATTTGTGGTGGGCGACTCGGTTTTCAAGGCCAGTACGCGTGAAGTGGTGCAACGGTACGCGTTTCACCATATCAAAGAAAAAGACCTGATGGCCGTGTTTGAGGAGGTTTACGGCCAGGATTTGCACTGGTTTTTCGACCAGTGGCTCCATCGGACGCCGACGGTCGATTATGCCAAAGACAAGGTCAAGAGATACCGGCGCGACGACCATACCTGGGTCACCGAGGTGGCAGTCAAACGCAAAGGCGACGGCATCATGCCGGTGGAGGTGGAGTTAGATCTGGGCAATGGCAAAAAATTGGTCAAACGCTGGGACGGCAAGGACAAATCCGGGATCGTGGTTTTTAAAACGGAGAAAAAACCCAAAGGCGTCAAGCTGGATCCCGACGACCGCATCATGGACCGCAACCTGCTCAACAACGGAAAGCGTCGTCTCGAATTCCGTCCGGACCTGCCGCTGTTGAAATACGTGCACATGCCCGGCGATGCCATTTTGGTCCTGTGGCGGCCGCTGTTGGACTACAACTCGCACGACTCCATCCGGCTGGGACTGCGAACCCGCAGCAGCTACCGCGCTTTTTACCACAACTTAACCGTACAAGGCGCGGTGGGCATGGGCTCGGGAGAACTGGACGGCAAGATCGCTTATTCCCAACCTCTGAGCCGCAAAAGTCTGATGAACCGCTACCAGTTCATGCTGCGCAAGAATGAAGGACGGTTTGAAGCGGACGCGCATCTGGTGCTAAACGGCTCCAACGGCATCCTGACGACCAGCGGCCGCAGCCTGGAGTTGGGCCTCAATTACAGCGATTTGCTCAACGACGCTTACACTTTTCGCAAAGTCTCCAACGACACCGGTCAGGTCCGTTTCGACGAATGGGAAGACCGCAACATTTTGCTCGCTTACCTGAAAGGCCGGGCCAACGTGGCGTTTGACAGAGTCAACACCGAAGCGCGTTTTCAGGCGGAGACGGCTTTACCCGGGGGCGACGTGCAGTTTACCAAGCTCAGCGGCCGTCTGGCCGTGAGCTTCAAGGGGGCTGGATTCAAGGGGACGGTGCGCGGCAATCTGGCCACTTCGTTTGGTCCCGACCGGTTGCCGCTGCAGGACCAGTTTCGCGCCGAAGGGGCCGGGGCCCGCGAGCGCTTTCAACACGACATCGTCAAAACCGGCAACGCCTTCGGTTCGTTCAAGCGCCGCTACGTGGAAGGCGGCGGCTTCCTGCGTGGCTACGCCGGGCAACCGCTGCCCGCCGAACGGTTCGCAACGCTGAACGTGGAGGTCGTGCCACCCAACTCTCTGCTCATCTTCAAATTCTTCGGGTTTTACGACACCGGCCGCATCTGGCAAACCCGCGGCAGCGCGTCGTTCACCCGTTCGGACGCTGGCCTGGGTCTGTCCTTCTTCGGAGACGGCTTCAATTTTTTTGGCGGCAATCTGGGCTTGTTCTCCGACCTCTCGGCCAAACTGTTTTTCCCCATCTGGCTCAGCGATCCGCCGCCGGGTGAAAAGCAAGCACAGTTCCGCTGGTACGTTTCGCTGGGAAAGGGATTTTGAGGAAATAAGCACAGCAAGGTTGATCGAATTCTGCAACCAGCGATGGCAAGATGCTACTCATCAGCCAACCTTAACCCTGCAAGGCACAACCGCTACTTCAAAGTCAGCATATCCCGGACGGCGCTTAGATGACCCTCATTAGGCGCTGGCTTCAGGTGTAGAATGGTTGCCATGAGATTGTAGATCTGGATGTTCTCGAACGGCTCGACCACCAGGCCCGATTTGAAGGCGGGCCCACGCGCAACAAAAATACCACCCATGGATGCAAGCTGGTTGTCGAAGCCATGATTGCCACCGGTGAAGTAGTAGGGTCTTGCTTCGAATTTCGCATGGGTTGTGACGGACCAGCCTTCATCCGCGATCCCGATAATCGCTGGAATGCGTCTATGGTGCCGGTAATGCAGTCGTTCTGGCACCTCGGCTTTGCGGTAGACTTTGAGGTGAGGATTTGCGTGCACCAATTTCTTGTAAACGGTGTCTTCCATTCCCGGCTTTGGATTAAGCGCCAACATGGGAGACCAATCGACCACATCCACGTTGGCCGGGTCGATGTAGTCATCCAGGAAGAT
>JBHHYI010000336.1:0-3832 GCA_046757525.1 bacterium
ATTTGCCTATTATGTTCGCGAGACGCTACGTCCAGCCCTGGAACGCTTCGGTCTGAAAAAGAAGGACGGTGAGGCGCAAGCCGTGTCGCTCCTGCGGCCGCAACTAATGGCCTGGCTTGGCAAAGAAGGGCAGAGCGAGGACGTGCGGCGATACGCTGACTCGCTGGCCAAATCGTACCTGGCCGACCCCGAGTCCATCGACCCTGCGTTGGCCGGAGTCGCTCTCAGCGTTGCAGCCATCGCGGGCGACCGTCAGGATTTCGAAGCCTACAAAACTCATTTCGAAAAGGCTCAAGTGCCGGCTGAGCGGCAGCACTACCTGGCAGCGCTTGGCAACTTTGCAGATGTGGAGCTCCGGGAAGCAGCTTTGAACTACGCCATTGAAGGTCCCATTCGTGCCAACGAGCTCTTTACCATCACCGGCGGCATGTTTAGCACCACCGTCGGTCACGATCGTGTCTTTCGGTGGTTAACCGAAAACTACGAAGCCATTACCTCCAGGCTGCCCAGGGAATTTGTGGCTCTTATGCCCCTGTTTGCCGGCGGTTGCTCCCAGGCGCGCCTGGAAGCAGCACGCACCTTCTTCGCACAACCCGAGCACAAGGTCGACGGCACCGACAACTATCTTGCGAAGGTTACGGACCAGGTGACCGACTGTGTGAATCTCAGGCAGCGAGAAGGCGCAGCCGTTGCTGCCTATCTCAACCGACTGATGAGTGCGAGAACAGATGTTCCCTATTAATTTACGTTCAGGATAAATATCCTTAACGATCGCTATCGGGTGAACTGTTACCTCAAGACTTGCGACCGGTCCCAGTAGAACAGCACCTGAGCTACCTGGCGTGCAGTGACTCATCGTTGTCAGGGGCACTCCTGAGGCTCGAGCCGCGGGACAAGATAGAGTCAAGCTCACGGTTTTTTGTGAGTAGCGGTTCTTCTCGGTATTCGGGTCAGGATTTTGTCAATGGACAAAACCGAGTTGGTTTAACCACAAGAGAGTGATGGTCAAAGGCGCGAAGAACTTGATGGCAAACGCCCAGAATGCCTTCAAGGGCTTCGACTGAATGCCAGCGGCTGCAAAGAAATTTTCCAGGGGCCAGATCCAGCCCACGAACAGGGTCATGAGCAATCCGCCGATGATGAGCAAATAGTTGTTGGCGAAACGGTCGAGCGTTGCAAAAACCTGGGAATAAATGGCCGACGGAACGGCAATGGCGAGCATCAAGAGCAGCGTGACCCATACGCCGGTTTTCCTCGGCAGGTTCCACTCATCGCTGAGGTGAGCGACGACGGCTTCGCTGCCGCCGATAAAGGACGTGAAGGCTGCCAGAAAAAACAACAGATAGAACAGCGTCCCGAAAAGATTTCCGAGAGGCATTTGGTTGAAGACGTTCGGCATGGTGATGAACGTCAGGCCCGGCCCGGCACCAGGTTCGAGGCTGAATGCGGCAGTGGCTGGGAAAATGATGAATCCTGCCAGGACGGCCACCAGGGTGTCGGCCCCGCCGATGATGACAGCGTTCGAGACGACTCTTTCTTCGTCTTTCAGGTAACTGCCGTAGACCAGGCCTGCGGCCATGGCCACGCCTACCGAGAAGAAGGCCTGACCGATGGCCGCCAAGGCGCCTTCTCTGGTAAACCTGGACAACTGGGGTTTCAGGTAGAATGACAGCCCTTTTTCGATGCCAGGCAAGGTCAGGGCTCGAAGCATTAGAATCACTATGAGGACGAACAATGCCGGCAGCATGACTTTGTTGACTTTTTCAATGCCCCGATTCAAGCCCTGTAACAGGACGGCCACTAAGCTCGCGATGAAAAGCACGGTCCAGAGGATCACCTCTACGGGTTTGGCGGTGAAATCTCCGAAATAACTGCCTATTCTTGCAGGCGTCATGTGGGCGAAGGTTCCGGTTGCTGTTTTGAAGCAATAGGCCACAATCCAGCCGCCTACCACCGAAGCATATCCAATGATGAGCAAGATGGTCAACAAGTTAAGGTAGCCGGTGACATGCCAGAATTTGCCGGGAGCTAATTTCTTGTACGCTCCCACGGGATCTTTCTTAGTGGTCTTGCCCAGGGCAATTTCAATGGACAAGAGTGGAATGCCGATGAGCGTCACAACCAGCAAGTAAAACGCCAGAAACACGCCGCCGCCATATTTCCCGACCAAATACGGAAACCGCCAGAAATTGCCAATTCCTGCTGCAAACCCTATGGCAGATAAAACAAAGGTGACCCTCGATCCCCAGGTTGCGCGTTCGGCCATGGTCTGTTCTGTGTTCAGTTCAAGAGTGCAGGTTAGTTTCCGTAGATGATATTTTCGACGCTTCGGTAGGCATTTTCTGTGGGGGTAATGCCCAGCGTTCTTGCTTGGTTCAGGTTTTCCCAGGTGTACTGCGTACAGATTTCTTCTACTTTTTTCAAGACATCCTTCATCGAGGCTTGTTGTTGCCTTTCGTATTCTTCGCGGCCGCACAGAACACCGCCCAGATTGTGCCACCAGGCGACCTGGAATAGAATGCCGCGATCGGCCAGGGCCGTTGCCAGTTGTAATTCTTCTTGCTGACTGGAGGCCTTGAGCTGGTTGTTGGCACAGCCCAGGATTATTTTAAATCTCAATTTGGGAATGATTTCTTTTGTGAGGATGCCCCCAACCGCACATGGGGAGAAGATGTCGGCCTCAACGAAAAGAATCTCTTCCGGTTTGACAACGGTGATGTCAGCGGTCGGATGTTCTTCTTTGAGAGCAGCGCACGACCGGGTATCCGTGTCCGTGACGATGAGGGAAGCCTTTTCTTTTACGAAATGTTCAGACAGAGCATGACCCACGGAACCAAGTCCCTGAACCGCTATTTTTCTTGCGGCCAAACGTTCTGTGCCGAACTTGAACCTGGCGGCTTGTTTGACCGCCAAATAGACTCCGTAGGCGGTGGGCAATCCCGTCGGGCCCAGTGGCCCTTGCGGTCCACCGGTTATGTTGAGGCTAAAATGTTCCTTCATGACATCAGCCAATGCTGTGGGGAAGCCCATGTCCGGTCCAGTGAAAATCCGGCTTCGGTCCACGGCGTAGGCTAAGAAGCCGACGCTGTCGAGGTCGTTGAGATCGATGGGGTTCATCATCACGGTAATCTTGGCCCCGCCGTAGGGTACGCGCGCAGCAAAATTCTTGAAACTCATGCCTCGTGCCAAATTCAGCCCATCTACGATGACCTCGCACTCCGCTTCATTCAGGCCGTGTCTCCTGATGCCGCCGGCCCGGATAGCCTGGCGCCGATTGTTCAACCCCAGCACATCGCTGTGAACGTTGTTCATGAATCTGATTCCAAGCGCACCACAATAAAAGCATTCGATAAACTGGTGCCTGCCTTTGCGCAGCAGGTCCAAAACCACCTGCAAGGTGTCCAGCGATTTGTGCTTTTTGAACAATCGACGGGTTTCGGCATCGTTGTAATAACGATCGTCCGCGCTAAAAATTGTGGCGAGACTGAAAGTCTTGTTGTAGTTTGACCACTTCAGGTGAGGGTCCCACTCTTTTGCGGCGTGTAAATGGCACCTGTTAGTGCGCCAGTCATGGCTGATCTTTAGACGAGTCAGGGTTTCCCGGTGCATGATTTCGAATAGACTTTTTCTCATTCTTTTTGACCTTCCAAGAGAATCTCGGTGTTCCGGGCAATAATTTGCTTTAATATTAAACAAAGAAAACAAAAAGTCAAAGGAATTCTGGGGCCAAATCTCTGAAAAAGTCATTTTGTGTTATTTTGTCAATGGGGCTAAAATATTGCCCAAAAGTAAATTTTTGTATTGACATATTAACTTTTCGTAATTATATTAA
>JBHHYI010000337.1:0-3794 GCA_046757525.1 bacterium
TGCGCCAGCAGGAGGAGTCTTTATTTGGAGATGTGCAGGTAGATTCCGCCAATTACGCTTTAGACGCCCGATTAATCGAGCGCCCGGTTACCATCGCCTTGAATGAGGATCAGCGCAATCTGTACGTCGGTTCGGAAGATGGCAAGCTCTACCATTGGCAGGTGTCTTTGCAACACGCGCCGGAATTGGTGAGCGTGGCAAAGGCAACTCAAGGACGCGATGTGGCGGTTACGGCCCTGAGTTTTTTGATCGGCGATCGCACCCTGCTGGTAGGCGACTCCCGCGGTCAGGTCAGCGCCTGGTTTTTGGTGCGGGACAGCACAGCCACCAGCGGCTGGCGGTTGACTCGGATTCATCAGATGCAGTCCCATTCCACAGCCGTGGCGCAATTTGCGCCCTCGCCCCGAAGAAAAGGGTTTATTTCCTGCGACCGCCAGGGCAGCCTGTTTTTGCACTACGCCACTTCAGAACGTTTGTTGGCGAGGTTTGGGCAGCCCGGGAATGCTGAAGTTGGTGTCGTCAACTTTGCGCCAAAGGCCAACGGCGCTCTCGTCTTAGGTGCAGACGGGTATTTGACGCACTGGCGCATCGACAATCCCCACCCGGAAGCCAGCTTTAGAGCCTTTTTCGGTAAAGTCTGGTACGAGGGCTACGACCGACCCGAGTATGTGTGGCAGTCCACGGGCGGCAGCGACGATTTCGAGCCCAAGCTGAGCCTGGTGCCTTTGATTTTTGGCAGTTTCAAAGGGACGTTCTACGCACTGCTCATCGCCATTCCCCTGGCGATTTTGGCGGCTCTTTACACCTCCCAGTTTATGCACCCCTCGCTGCGGTCGTATGTCAAGCCATCGGTGGAAGTCATGGCCGCGTTGCCCAGTGTGGTGCTGGGCTTTTTGGCTGGCCTGTGGCTGGCGCCGCGCATGGAGGGGATCGCCCCGGCGGTGTTGTTGATGGCTGTAGTGTTGCCGATGTTGATTCTGCTGGCTTCTCTTCTCTGGCGCACAGTACCGCGAGCAGTCAAAGGCCGCCTGCACGCCGGCAGCGAAGCCCTGTTGCTGGTGCCCGTCGTCGCATTGGGCGTCTGGATTTGCCTGGGGTTAAACGAAACCCTGGAGCAAAGCTTGTTTGCTGGCGACTTTAGGTCGTGGCTGTTTGCGACCTTTGGCCTTTCCTACGATCAGCGCAATGCGCTCGTGGTTGGCATAGCCATGGGTTTTGCCGTCATTCCCATCATCTACACGGTTTCTGAGGAAGCCCTGTCTAACGTTCCCAGGCACCTGACCTCCGGTTCGTTAGCTTTGGGGGCCACGCGCTGGCAGACGGCGGTTCGGGTGGTGCTACCTACGGCAGCTTCCGGCATCTTTTCAGCCGTCATGATCGGGTTTGGCCGGGCTGTTGGCGAGACCATGATCGTGCTGATGGCCACCGGCAACACGCCCATCATGGACTGGAATATCTTCAACGGCTTTCGCACGCTCTCGGCGAACATCGCCGTGGAGATTCCGGAAGCGCCCGATGGTGGGACGCTCTATCGGGTGCTGTTTCTGGCAGCGCTCTTGTTGTTCGTCATTACTTTTTTAGTCAATACTTTGGCGGAGTTGGTGCGGCAGAGAATGCGAGCTAAGTACCAGGGGATGTAGCGTGAGACGATACTGGAAGAGTGGCGACCCATTTGTTTGGCTCACCGGCGGTGCGCTTGCTGCCAGTTTGCTGATGATTTTTGGCCTCATCGCCCTTATTTTGCTAAACGGTCTCAGTCAGTTCTGGCCCGGCGACATCGTCGAGCTTCGGCTGAAGAACGGGCAGACCGTCCTGGGCGAAGTTTGGAACCGCGAGCGAATTCACCAGGCCGACACGAAAGAGGGTGCGGCGGAATCTTTCCGCATTCGCGTGAAGATCGGCAATCGTGACATCTATCCTTTAGACTTCCGCTGGATCGACGAAGACGACGTCGAGGCTAAATCTCATCCGAGGGAAGCCATTGCCATCGAACGAACCGGATGGGGCAACTTTTATGGCTACTTTAAGTCACTCAAAGTAGAGGGAGAAGTCGTTGCAAGCGACTTGCGGTCGGCCTGGCCCCGGATACAAGAACTCCTGGAGGAGACGTCGGCCTTGCACCAACGGATTGCCAAAATTGAAAAAGGACAGATAGGGGATGTCAACTACCAATTAGAAAAACTCCGGCTACGCATTCGGACCCTGCAATCGTCTGCGGACTCCGGGCGCGCTGAGGGCGAGATCGTTCAGCTTGAAACGCAAGCGCAGCAGTTGCAAGATCGCTACGAAACTCTGGAGAGAAAACTTGCTGCCTTGACCGCTTCTTCGAGCAAATATGTAGTAACCATGGTCACGGCGGACGGTGTAGACAAAGAGGTCAAATTGTTTGACATCGTTAGAATGTACCGTCCCAACCAGATGGGCCTGGAGCACAAATCGGGCCTTTACGTGGCCAAAATCTGGGAATTTGTTTCTGGCGAACCCCGTGAGTCCAATACGGAAGGCGGCGTTTTCCCGGCAATTTTTGGTACGGTGATGATGGTTTTCCTGATGAGCATAGCGGTGGTACCCCTGGGTGTGCTGGCGGCCATCTATTTACGCGAATACGCCAAACAAGGGGCCCTGGTGCAACTGGTGCGGATCGCTGTGAACAACCTGGCCGGCGTTCCGTCCATCGTTTACGGCGTCTTTGGTCTGGGCTTTTTCATCTACGCTATTGGCGGCACCATCGATCAGTTGTTTTTTGCCGAACGGCTGCCCACACCAACTTTTGGTACGGGCGGCATTCTCTGGGCCTCTTTGACTCTGGCGCTGCTAACCGTGCCAGTGGTGATCATTGCTACCGAGGAAGGGCTGGCTGCGGTTCCCAGGGAAATGCGCGAAGGCTCGCTGGCGCTTTCAGCCACGAAATTCGAAACCTTGTGGCGCATCGTGATTCCCAGCGCCCTGCCGGGCATTCTGACCGGCCTGATCCTGGCCATCGCCCGCGCTGCCGGCGAGGTGGCACCGCTGATGATCACGGGTGTGGTGAAGCTGGCGCCATCTTTGCCCCTGGACAAGCACTTTCCGTTTTTTCATCTGGAAAGAAAATTCATGCACCTGGGCTTTCATATTTACGACGTGGGGTTCCAATCGCCCAACGTGGAGGCGGCCATTCCCATGGTCTATTCGACAACCTTGCTGCTGTTGCTCATCGTTCTGCTGCTCAACGTGGCGGCGATTTACGTGCGCAACCGTTTGAGAAAAAAGTTGGTTTTTTCGGTGTTTTAGATTAGGCAATCAATTGAGAGAATCAAAAATGACATCAGACAACGAACCTTCCGAGGCGACGATGCTTGAATCGAACCGCGCGTTACGAGGTGGGGTGGAGGCCACGGCCGGGCAGGAGCGAAGCCCACGCCCGCTCGAGAGTCCCGCCATCCAAATTGAAGGTCTGTTTTTCAGCTACGGCCAGGGCTGGGCTTTGCAGGACATCAGCCTTGCAATTCCCAGCAACGAAGTTACCGCATTTATCGGCCCTTCGGGTTGTGGCAAAAGCACGCTGTTGCGCTGTTTAAATCGACTGAACGATCTGATTGACGGAGCGCAAGTCCAGGGCAAGGTGTGGGTGCAAGGAACCGACATTTACGCCCCGGCCTGCGACGTTACACAATTGCGCAAGCAGGTGGGCATGGTATTCCAAAAATCCAATCCCTTCCCAAAAAGCATCTACGACAACGTGGCCTACGGTCTGCGCATAGTCGGCGTCAAGAATCGCCACCGGTTGGATGAGCTGGTGGAACGCAGCTTGCGCA
>JBHHYI010000338.1:0-3776 GCA_046757525.1 bacterium
TTTTAAGGAAGGAAGCACATGTCAACAATTTTGATAATCGACGATGTTGCAGCGGTGCGCAAAACCGTGAGACGTATGCTGGAAAGAGCAGGCCATGAAGTTCTGGAAGCAGAAAATGGCAAAGAAGGCCTTAAAGCAATTGCGCAGCGCGAACCGGATGTGGTGATCCTGGACATTCTAATGCCTGAAATGGAAGGCATCGAAACGATCCGAAACCTGAGCAAAAGCAATCCCCATCTTCCCATCGTAGCGATCACGGCATCGCTGAATACGCCATACCTGAGCCTGGCCTTAAAATTAGGGGCTGTCTACGGCCTGTACAAACCTTTCTCCCGCGAGGAATTGCTCGACGCCTTGAACGTTGCGCTGGAAAAGGTGGCCACTCAGTGAAGGTCAGCTAAAAAAGCTTGCCATTTCTGCAAAGACCTCATCGGTCGACCCGGCAACGATTCGACATTTCGGTAGGGAGTTTAAGAATATGCGTCCGTATCTCTTCTGAATCACGCGTTTGTCCAAGATCACTACCGAGCCGCGATCGGA
Source organism: bacterium (assembly GCA_046757525.1). Classification (GTDB taxonomy): domain Bacteria; phylum Zhuqueibacterota; class Zhuqueibacteria; order Oceanimicrobiales; family Oceanimicrobiaceae; genus JBHHYI01. Next base: position 541 of record JBHHYI010000338.1, read on the forward strand.
TTTTCTTCGAATCAGGCGACCGAATCCCTGCCGGAATTTGATCGCCGCCTGAGGTACGGTGTATTCCATGAAGGCATTGCCGCCTCTGCGTTCGATGGCTTCCACGCGGGCTTCCACCACCGGCTCGCTCGGCACCTTGAACGGCAGCTTGGTGATGATCACCGATTCCAGGGCTTCGCCGTGCACATCCACCCCTTCCCAGAAGCTGTCCGTGGCAAAAAGCACCGAGGAGGTGTCGTCCTTGAACCGGACCAGGAGGCGGTGGCGATTCTCCTGACCCTGTTTGTAAGCATTGTAGCCTGCCTGTTCGATCTCTCCCTTCATCTGATGGTAGACCAGGTTCAGGAGGCCATGAGAGGTGAACAACACAAAGGTGCGGCCGCGACTGATTTTGACGCACCTCAAGATGAGCTCGGGCAATGAGCGCAGGAATTCCTGGTCGTTGGGCAGGGGGACGTCGTTGGGAATCACCACCAGCGCTTGTTTTTCATAATCAAATGGGGCTGGAAGCGATCTTTCAAGAATACGCTCTGAATCGAGAAAATTCATCCCAATGCGATTTTCGATATAATCGAACCGGTTGGCAACCGTGAGCGTGGCGGAAGTTAGAATGACATTCTTGAATTTCTTGAACACCGTTTCTTTCATAATCGGGCCAATATCCAAAGGAGAAGCGTGCAGGCGAACGATTTTGCTGCCTTTGTAACCGGTCTTGACTTCAATCCAGCGAATGTTGTCCCCATCGTGTTCCAGGAGCACCTGTTCTATGGTGTTGGCGGCGGCGTCCAACCGCTCCTGCTGGGCGCGTAAATCGATGGTCAAAGCTTCAGCCGTCTCGTCCAGGTGTGATTCAAAGGATTCTAAACCACGTCCCAGGTCATTCAGGCTGGCCGTGAACTGCCTCATGTCGTGCGTCAGCTTTTTGGTCGGCACGAGGATTTTGGCCTGCCATTCCTGGCTTTGAATCAAGGATGCGGTTAGGCGCAGCTTGGTCTCATAAAACTTAGTTTCACACATTCGCTGCACAATAAAAAAGATCTGTTCCATGGTTTCGGTGAGCAGAAGTTTCAGGTCCTCTAAGCTGGCAATGCTGATCTCCTGAATGAATTCTTGCGCCTTCAAAAGGCGCGCATGGGGGAGGGCATGGGCGTAGAACGTTAGCTTTCCCGATAGGAAGGGTAACAAACCCTTTTCTTCAGACCCTTTGCGGTGGTATATTCTGTTCAACAGGCGCAACAGACCGAGATAGGTAACGCTGACGCCGAAGTAATTGGTGGCGACGTCTTCGATGTTGTGCGCTTCGTCAAATACGATGCGGTCGTATTTGGGCAGCACGGCGTTTTCGGACGCCCCATGCGCAGCCCGCACGGCTAAATCTGCGAATAGCAAGTGGTGGTTCGCTACCAAAATGTTGGCTGAAGCCGCGGCCCTCCGGGCGGTGTAGAAGAAACACTCATTGTAAAAAGGGCATTTGGTTTTAAGAGAAGTGTCGCTTTCCGATTGAATCTTTTCCCACACTTCTTTTGTGGGAACAAAATTCAAGTCCGATTTGCTGCCATCTCCGGAGGATTCCGCCCACGCAACAATAGATTGAAGCTCAGCTTTTTCTGCTTCATCGGAAAAAAGGTCTAATTCATTTTCGGCTTCAGAGAGTTTGCGTTTGCAGGCGTAGTTGGTTCGCCCCTTCACCAGCACGGCTTTGAATTTCTCGTTCAAAATCGCCCGCAGGAAAGGCAGATCCTTTTTGATCAATTGTTCCTGCAAGTTGATGGTATTGGTGGAGACGACGCACCGTTCCTTGTTTTTCACGGCGTACGAAATGGCGGGTAGGAGGTAAGCGAGGGTTTTGCCCGTGCCCGTTCCGGCTTCGATGATGGCCACTTTGTTTTCATTAATCGCCTGGCTCACCGCTTCGATCATCTCGATTTGCGCAGGGCGAAATTCGTAGTTCTCCAGTTTCCTGGCAATGGGACCCTGGGGACCCATGAGCTTGCTCAGCGCCCCGGAGTTAACGGCCACGATCCGGCGTTCCGCAAACGGTTCAACGACTACGAAGACGTCTGAAACCCGGTTGTCCACGATGTAGAAGCCGACACCCTCGTTGCCAAAATAGGAAGCGACTTGCGTGTCTGCATGCGACGGCCGCAAGCGGCCGCTGGGGTGGTTGTGGATGACCACCTCTCCTTGACGCGCCACCTGCAAAAGCGCCGGTGCCGCTTCCTGATTGCCGCGGGCAAAAACTTCGACGGATTCCACTCTCTTATCCGCATTAACCTGGCCCACCAGGAAGACCTCGTTGCCACCGGCCTCTTCGACGTGCTTTTTGAGAGCGTTTCGCGCTTCCTGTGTGAAGCGGTTGTTGATTGGCGTCATTGTGCGCCCGTGTTTTAAACACGGTCTTTGTGCGTCACCCGTGTGAATTGTTCTCCCCAAACCGCAACTTATGAATTTGACAGGGAAAAATCAAGGGGATTTAGCTTTTGGTGAATGCACACAGCCGGTCTTTCTCAGCGGGCGCTACGGCGCTTGTGGTGGGGTCTCAAAAGGTGTTGGGACTGTCTTGAGGCTTTTGAGTATGGCTTGATTGTCGGACAATAGCCTTGAACAGATTTTTCAGCGACCCTGGAGGCCCCCAAGAAGTCCTGTGCACGCTTTGCGTGCTTTTATATGAAAGTAATGCCCTAGCAAACGAGACGTTTGCGTTACGAAGAGAAGGCGTTACCTAAAAGCTTCCGCAATCCCGTGTGGCGGCATTGCTTTAAATGCCGGAAACGCCAAAGACCGCCTGTCATTCAGGAAGCATCTTGTTACAGGTCAGCACGGTGCAGCCAGTCAACAGGATTCCTCCTGAATGACACTGGAGGCTGAACAAAGGACAGCAACAGCCTGGCGTTTCCTGAAAGCACTGCGCGAGTCATCCCGAGTAGGTCACTGCTGTCCAGGTGACCGTATCGAGGGGTGACGGCCGTCGCCCTTCGATACGTCCCGACCCAAAAAGCGGTCGGGACTACTCAGGACGACTGCCTGTGTGCTCAAGGAAAACAGCGGTCATTGAGCCGCAGTTCTCGTGCCCAAACTCCAGTTTGGGCACGCCCTTGCTCGAGAAGCTCTGCTTCCAGGAGTCCGGGATGTCTCTCGAAGCGGAGCTTCTCTCCCAATTGCGTTCCAAAATAACATTTTGGAACGAGGGGGCCCCCTTTTTGAACTGTCCATGTCCCACATTTTTTACTGGACAC
>JBHHYI010000339.1:0-3755 GCA_046757525.1 bacterium
GCGCGGCCAGGATTTGGCGGCGACCGTGGAGGTTCACGTGCCCCGCCGGGGCAACAGAGCGGCTCGGGTGGCTCAACTGGAAGTGCGTTTTGCCCAGGTGACCCTCAGGCCGCCTGCCTCCAGGTCCAAATTGGGCGAAGTGACCATCTGGGCTGTGCTGGCCGAAGAGATCGAGTGTCCAGAGGGTGCCACACCATTGAGTTGGATGTTGTTGAGTACCTGTGAAGTGAGTTCGGCTGAGGAAGCCATCGAGAAACTGAATTGGTATAGCTGTCGCTGGGGCATCGAAGTCTGCCATCGCACCTTGAAGAGCGGATGCAAGATTAAGGAGCGCCAACTGGGCCAGGCCGATCGCCTTGAAGCCTGCCTGGCCATCGACATGGTGGTAGCCTGGCGTATTTTTCACCTCACCAAGCTGGGGCGCGAAGTGCCGGAGTTGCCCTGTACGGTCTTTTTCGAAGAAGCCCAATGGAAGGCGCTGGTGGCTTGCAAAACGCAAAATCCCATCCCTCCTGAAAAGCCGAGCCATGGTTCGTCCGGCCAGACATCCCTCTGATTTTCGCTCTGGACGAGCGAAAATCTGTCTCCTTTCAAAGGGAGAATGGGTTACACCAACGAGACATTTGCGTTACGAAGAGCAGGCGTTTCTTAGTTAGAGGCGTGGGCGAATGCGGCTTCCCAGCGGCACTGAACCAGTGGGCTCAGAAAGTTCTGTTACGTCGGTGGTGAGGTGGCCAAGAATACTCACGGTAACTGAGATTTTACATGCGCTTCTAAATATTCGTTGCTTTATCCGTACTAATGTGTTAAATTTATTGTTGAACGATTTTTCGGCGTGGTTGAAAGGATAGGCACGCGGATATTCAACAACTCAAAAACCGTCCGTCTGTCATGAGAGGAATTCATATTGCAAGAATCACGAGCAAGCTGCTTGTGATTCAGATGCTGTTTTACCACACTTTCGTCCTGGCGCTAGGTCGCGGCGACGGGGAAATAAAATTTGACCTGGATTACGCCAGCTTTAGATATGAGGCCGGCAAGAGTTATTTGGAGATTTATTATTCTTTTGCGCGTCAGCAGTTGCAGTATGTCCGGCAAGATTCGCAATGGGTCGCCAGCTTTGAAGTCGACGCAAACCTCTACCAGGCCGATTCTCTGGTGAAGCGCCTCAATTGGCAAGGCAAGAGTGTTGTTCGAGATCGACAGGGCGTGACTGCCAGGCAACCCTTGTTTACCTTGACCAATTTCATCATTTACCCGGGTCAATATCGCTACCTGACCAGACTGAAAGACACTACTACGGGAAGAAAAGGTGTCAAAGAGTTGACCTTGAATGTTACCAATTATCCAGATACTTCTCTGAGCATAAGCGATGTGGAGTTGGCGAATTCGGTGCAGCAGGATTTTGTCAGAGCGGCATTTTCCAAGAACGGCTACAGGGTGATTCCCAATCCAGGCGCGTTGTACAACGTGGCAAAACCCGTGCTATATTTCTACGCTGAAATATACAATTTGAAAGAGGACTTGCAGTCAACCTATTCGGTTGAATATGCCATCCTGAGCAACGAGGGGGCTCGACTGCGTACCTTTCCCAGGATGGTACGGCCGAAGGCCGGGACCTCCGTGGTCGATGTTGGTGGCCTGAACGTGATCTCCTTTCCAACAGGCAGTTACTTTTTTGAAATCTCGGTCCGGGACTCCAGCACCCAGGCGACTTTTGCACGGAGGAAAAAGTTTTATATCTTCAAACCTGGCGGCTCACAAAGGTCACTCGCTGTTGGCGGAAGCGAGAAAGTAAGCCTGTCTCTGGAAGACATCAACTTTGAATCCGCGGCCGACCTGGACGACGAGTTTTACAGCGCTTCGTATCTGGCGACCAAGGAAGAAACGAAGATATTCAAGACCCTGGACCTGGAAGGAAAAAGAAAATTCCTGATTCAGTTTTGGACAAAACGCGATACGGATCCAACAACCCCGAAAAACGAGCTGCGTGCCGAACACTTAGCCCGGTTGCGATTTGTGAATCGGGAGTTTAGCGGCTTCAGAAAAGGGTGGAAAACGGATCGAGGAAGAGTCATCATGAAATACGGGGAGCCGGACGCCATGGAGAAAAACCCGAATCTTGGCAATAGCCGCGCTTACGAAATCTGGCGCTATTTCAATAAAGAAGGCGGTTTGGTCTTTGTCTTCGTGGACAGAAGAGGATTTCGCGATTTGGAATTGGTGCATTCCAACGCTCGCGGCCAAGTCTACAATCCAGACTGGAAAGAAAAGCTGGCGGTGCAGTAACCGTGAGCTACATTCTCATGGAACCGCGCATACGGTTCTGTTTTCCACTAATAAAACCAAGAACACAATTGTAACCCGGTGCAGCACACGATTGCAATAATTCTCGCCATCACGGTTTTGCTCTATCTGTTGCAAACGTGCCTTCTCGTCGTGGGAACCTTCCGGTTGCAGTACCCAAGAAACAAAGATTTCCCCAAAATCTCTATTTTGGTTGCACTGAGAAATGAAGCGAAAAGTGTCCGCGCTTGTGTGCAGTCACTTCTGCGATTAGACTACCCGGAGGACGCTTTAGAGATTCTCCTCATCAATGACCGGTCGTTCGACCAAACCGGGGCCATCATTGAAGAATTGAGCCAAAACACGTCTCACATCCGCACCACTCACATCCAGCGAGGTCTGCCGGGATTGTCCGGCAAGGCCAATGCCATTGCTCAAGGGATCGAGCATTGCAGCGGGGAGATCGTTCTGGTGACAGACGGCGACTGTCGTGTGCCCAGGAGTTGGGCCAGGGCGCACGTGAGCTATTACCAGGATCATGTCGGTCTCGTGGGCGGCTTTACTTTGCTGGACGAAAAGAACGACTGCAGCGGCAGGTTTGGCAAGGTGCAATCTTTGGATTGGGCCTACCTGCTGTCGGTGGGCACTGGCGCCATGGGCTTTGGCCTGCCGCTGAGCGTGCTGGGCAACAATTTTTCGTTTCGGCGCAAGGCTTACGAGGCGGTCGGCGGCTATCGGGCGATGGGGTTTACCATCATAGAAGATTTTGCTTTGATGAAAACCCTGCTCGAGAAAACCACCTGGGAAGTCCGTTATCCCATCGATCCGCAAATGGTGGTCACCAGCCGCCCTATGGCCAACTTCAAAGAATTCTACCAACAACGGAAGCGCTGGTCCGCTGGTGGCAAGGAGGTGGGAATTTACGGCAAGTTCTTGATGTTTTTGTCGCATTTCACCCACATTTTGTTGCCCCTGTCATTTGTGTTGGCGCCAAATGTTTTGTTTCCGATTTTAGGCCTGACCGCCGTCGTCGTTGCCGATTTTCTATTGCTGTTCCGAACAACTGGTTTGGTGGAGCGTCGTGATTTGCTAAGGTGGTTTCCCACCTGGGAAGCTTTTTATTTTTGTTACACGACCCTGTTCGCCCCGGTGCTGCTTTTCCCGACCACCGTGGTTTGGAAAGACATCGCTTACTCGTGGAACTTCAACTGGAAAATGGCGAGGATTGAGGAAAAATAAGTAAAATGGTCGTCGGGCACTCTTAAGGGACATTCTGTTATACGTAACGCAATCGTCTCGATTGCGAGGGCATCTCTTTTAGGGAACGCTCCTCTGGAGTGGGATCACGGTTGTTTTTCTTTGAGTACGAAGAGAGTCGTCCTGAGTAGTCCCGACCGTTTTTTGGTCGGGACGTATCGAAGGGCGGCGCCCGTCACCCCTCGATACGGTCACTTGAGAAGCAGTGACCT
>JBHHYI010000340.1:0-3740 GCA_046757525.1 bacterium
CCTTCATAATAAAGCGACTTGCCCTGGCTGTCGTACACCCGATGCCCATGATCTTCCACCCAGAGTTCGCTGTTGTCTTTCTTCTTTAATCTAAAAACAATAGACTTACTCGTCCCTTCTTGTACTGATTTAAACAACGCCTCTCTTTCATCAGGACTGAAATACAAATCTCTGGGAATATCTACGTTGAGCAGTTCTTCCTGGCTTTCATAACCCAACATTTTCACCAGGGCTGAATTCACAGCCAAAAACCGCCCCTCGGGTGTGGAGCGGTAAATGCCGTCGGGCATTCTCTCCACCAACTCACGATACCTAAGTTCGCTCTCGCTTAGAGATTTGAGGGTTCGCTTCCGTTCCAGGGCAAAGGCGATGTGACTGGCGATGGTTTGCGCTAATTGTACCTCTTCCTGATTGAAGTGATGATTGGTGTTGTAATAAATCATAAACTTGCCCAGCAACCGGCCCTGATATTTCAGAGGAATGAAGGCGAGCGCTCGGATACCCTTTTGGAGAATTGTGCTCCGGAATTCGTCCAGACCGGCCTCTTCTTCCACGTTAGGCACAAGAACAGGCTGCGGGTTTGTGTCTTCTCGCGACCAGGGCAAATGGCCTTCCACGACTTTTCTATACTGGGCAGAGAGGCCGCGCCAGGCTTTGAAGCGCCCGACACCATCCGCATCGAAGATCAGAATGGCCGCCCGGTCCGCTTTTAGCGAGATCTCCAAAGCGTTGAGGGCCTTCAGATAGATCTCTTCGATCTCCTCCGCTCTCGAAACCGCATCGCTGAGGGTATAGATGGTCTCGAGCTGCTCAAACCGCAGGCGCATGGCCTTCTCCGCCTGCTTGCGTTCCGTGATGTCGTAATATATACCGTAAACACCAATCTGTTGCTCACTCAGCTCTATGGGGTAGCCCAGTACGGACACATCTACCAGGCTGCCATCCTTGCGCTTCCTGACCGACTCCGTTTGAACGACTTTTTTGCTCAAAACCGCGCGCGATAGAGCAGAAGCCTCATGCGTCATCTCCGTTGGAACAATGATCTCGTTAATGCACCGATTTGTGATTTCCTCCAGCCGATATTGAAAAAGCCTCTCGAATCCTTGATTCGCATTGACCACCCTGTCTGCGTTATCCAACAGCACGATGGCCTCAGGTGAGTTCTCGAAAAGTTGTTGGAAATAAGCTTTCTGCACATTGAGGGCGTCTTCAATTTTCTTGCTGTCGGTAATGTCTGTGTGAATGCCAATGGAACCGATCACGCGCTTGTTTTCGTCGACCACCGGTGTACCGCTGATTCGAACCAAGATCGTTTCTCCCGACTTTTTCTTCATGCGAATTTCGTATTGTTCGGAAACCTTTTGCAAACGTAATCGCAGCCTTTCCTCCATCTGAGCCTTATCTTCCTGGAGCAGGAACAGGTTGATGGCGACTTGGCCCAGCAGTTCTTGCTGGCCATATCCGACCATGTTGCAAAACCGGTCATTGACGAACTGAATGACGCCGTCGTTGTCCACTTGCATCAGACCTTCGTTCATGTATTCGACCAGAGCTCGGTATCTCAACTCGCTCTTCTTGAGCGCTGTTTCTGCTTGCTTCAACTCGCTAATGTCTCTGGTCATGGCAAGAATGTGCGGTTCCCCGTCGAATGTCATCACTTTGGCCGACATCAACCCGGTGGAAATGGTGCCGTCCTTGAACCGGAATTCCGCTTCAAAATTCTTCACCTGGCCACCTTGCCGCAGCTTTGCAACCAACCGTTCGCGGTCTTTTGGATTGTGCCAGATGCCAAGTTCGAGCGAGGACTTGCCTTTCACGTCCTCCTTGGAATAGCCTGTGATGGCCGTGAAGCCCTCGTTTATTTCTACGTACAGACCATCCTTTAACCGGTTGATCGTGACAGCATCGGGACTGGTTTGAAAGGCGACGCGATAGCGCTCTTCGCTCTGCCGCAGAGCCACCGACGCCCGTTTGCTGTCGGTGACATCAAAAATGGTGCCTCTGATCTCAACGAGTCGGCCCTTCTCATCAAACTGGCCGCTCACGTTTGCGATGACGCTTATTTTTTTCTTGTCTTTTCTGGTTAATTCTCTCTCGTAGTTTTCAATTTTCTTTTTTTTGGTCAAAAGTCTTAGATAAGCTTCCCGGTCCTCTTCCTGGGCATAGACGGAATACATATTGGTCTTGAGCGCTTCCTCGACAGAATCGAAGCCCAGAATGCGCGCAAAGGTTTTGTTGCAGGCCAGCAGTTCGCCCGATGGCGTGGAAATGAAATCGCCTGTCAGGTCTTCTTCGAAAAAGCTCCGGTAGCACGCCTCCCTTTGCAGCAACCTTTCCTCCTGTTGTTTCCGGGCAGTGATGTCGCGGGCCACGGCGTGCACGTAAGGTTTGTTCGCAACCACAATCCGGCGCAAGTTGAACTCGACCACGGCATTGCCGTGGTCTTTGCGCAAGATCGTCGCTTCGCTAACGAGGGTCTCGCCCTCCGTGAACCGGTCGCGATTCTTGCGAAACGGCTTACCATCTTCTTTAGCCAGCAGGTCGGTAATCCGCAGGTTCAGCAATTCCGCTCTGGTGTAGCCGGTCAGCTCGCAAGCTGCGGCGTTCACTTCGACCAATTTCCAACCGGTGGTGCTAACAAAAACCGCATCGCCTGAACTTTCAAAAATGGCCCGTTGCCATTCCAATGCCTGCGTGAGATCCTTATGTCCCGGTTCGAACCGAACCTCGGAAGCCCTCGACTTAGCATGAGGTTTTTTTGACTCGGAAACAAGGTGTTTTTTGGAATTCATCCTGCGTCCCAATTAAGTTGCGTCCCTATTTTTGCTAATTTCCCTGAATTTGTGCAAACATCACAAGTCTCAGTTCAGGTTTCAATTTTAAGCTCCAACCACGCCTTCCAAAGGACTGGAAGCGCTGGCATAAAGCTTCTTTCCGATCCGACCTGCTTCGTAAGCCAGGCGCCCTGCCTCAATGGCCTTGCGCATGGCTTCCGCCATTTTCACCGGATGGCGTGCCCCGGCAATCCCGGTGTTCATGAGCACACCATCGCACCCCAGCTCCATGGCAATGGCAGCGTCTGAGGCGGTGCCAACGCCTGCATCCACGATCACCGGAATGGTAATCTGTTCCAATATTATCTTCAGATTATAAGGATTGCGGACGCCTAGCCCCGAACCGATGGGTGCTGCCAGCGGCATGACAGCCGCACACCCCAGGTCCTGCAATTTCTTGCACACGATGACGTCGTCGTTGGTGTAAGGCAGGACCGTAAAACCTTGTCTCACCAGCTCCCTGGCCGCTTCCAGCAACGCCTGGTTGTCCGGGAAAAGGGTTTTTTCATCGCCGATGACCTCTAACTTTACCATGTTGGTGTCCAGCGCCTCTCGCGCTAATTCGCAAGTCAAGACGGCATCTTTGACGTTGTAGCAGCCGGCAGTATTGGGCAGCAAATCATACCGGTTTCGGTCTATGTAGTCCAGCATGGAGCGGCCTGAACTGTCGTTCAAATCGATGCGTCGGATGGCCACAGTCACCATCTGCGTGCCGCTGGCCTCCAGGGCACGAGCCATGGTTTCAAAATCGGGATATTTACCCGTGCCTAAAATCAGCCGCGAACCGTATTTCTTACCATTTAAAATGATTCCCTCTGACATGCGCCTCACCTCTTTGATTATTTAGAATTAGCTCTTAGGAAACGCTCCTTTTGAGCGGACTGACAGTTGTTTTTCTGTGAGCCC
>JBHHYI010000341.1:0-3734 GCA_046757525.1 bacterium
CTGTCAGGTAATCTCCCATACCAAATTTCTGCGTCAACTCTGCTTGCGTTCTCCGGTGCGGTATGAGGCGAACGCCCAGCGTAAACATGTATAGAATTCCCACGCCAAAAAATATCACACCGAGAGCTGAAAACTCGAACATAGCAAAAGGAGGAAGTCCATGCTGTTCAGCGATGGAGCTGACCAAAATGTTGGTTGACGTACCGATGAGCGTACAAACGCCACCGAACATGGATGCAAATGACAGCGGCATCAACAGTTTCGACGCACTCACTTTCGTATCGCGCGCAACACCGAGTATAATAGGCAAAAAAATGGCGACAGCCGCGGTATTGTTGATGAAGGCCGATATGCCGCCGACGATTGTCATGATCATCAATAGAGCCAAAGCAAGATTGCGCTTGCTGAGCCGGGTTAAAACACTCCCGACGTAATTGACCGCTCCGGTCTTGAACAAGCCGGCGCTCAACACAAACATGGCCCCGATCGTTACGGTGGCGGGATTGCTGAACCCTGAAAGTCCCTCCTCGAGCGAAATGATGCCGCTACCCAGAAGGGTTGCCATGATGATCAGCGCAACTAGGTCCACCGGCAGTCTTTCCGTTGCGAACAAAACAATCGCAACGGCGACCAGCGCCAGCACGATAATTGCATCAATTGTCATCAGGACTTTCCATCTTGTTGTTCTGTTCTATAGGTTTCGAAATCTACAGAATTGTTTGCAATACCAATTATGTGAATATTTTTCTGTTGGCTAAGATTCAACTTGCTGACGAGGTGGCATGGTAGATTCGCAGAATTTACATTTCACACTTTCCAGTCTTTTATTCCTGGGGACAATTTGGCTTTTCTTACATTTGGGACATGTCCGTTTAAGGTGCATCGATCTGATCATTGCCTGAAATATTGGATTCATGAAATTGCCTCTCCTTTTTGTGGATTACGGAATAAGCGCGTGGCCCTGGCAATTTCATCTGTTTGCCCAAGGACCACCAGGAGATCGCCGGCACAAATTTTAGCGTCTCCGCGCAGGTTGGACATTATTTGTGAATCCCGACGGATTGCCAGCAACGTCACGCCGTATTTTTGTCTCAAGCCAATCTGAGCTAAGGATTTACCAACGACCGGCGACGTATTATCTACGCGAAGCGTACAGATATCTACATCGGGAAGATGGCGCTTCAAATCGGAAAGCGCCGCCGACCTTTTTGAAAGGCTTCGAAATATTTCGTACTCGCCGGCCCGCACTTCGGCGATGAATTTTTCAATTTCATCTCGCGGTACCAGGTATTTCACCAAAACCCGGGTAAAGATTTCAACAGAGGTTTCAAACTCCTCAGGAATGACTTCATTGGCTCCTAACTCATGCAGGGGCTGCATTTCTTGCAGATAACGCGTTCGTACGATTAGATGAACCGCCGGGTTAAGCTTGTGAACGAGTTCAGCAATTCTACGGGTAGCCAAAGGATCGTTAATCGCGACAACCACAATTCTGGCGTCTTTGATATCGGCATGCTTGAGCACCGCCTCCTGGGTTGCGTCGCCAAAATTAATCGCTTCACCCTTTGCTTTTTGCTCCCGCACGGCCTCGGGGTTCATTTCAATAATCACATAAGGAATGTTCCCGGCTCTGGCAGCTCGCGCCAAATTTGTGCCGTTGACGCCAAATCCGATGATGACAAGATGGTCATTTTTGCGCGTTTTCCCCGTCGTTGACCAGGAATATAATCCAACTTTTAATCTTGTCGGCATCGGCAATCGCACAACGATCTCTGCTACTTTAGGCGCCAGGGCGATGATGAACGGCGTGGCCGCCATGGTCAGCACCGAGACAGATAGAAACATTTGATAAATATCCCCGGCAAGTAGACCATGTTCAATCCCGGTCTTGGATAAGATAAAAGAAAATTCGCCAACCTGACTTAGCGCCAGGCCGACCAAAATCCCGGTGCGCAGGGGAAACCCTAATAGAATGGTTACAAAACCGGCGATAAGGGTTTTTAATGCCAACACGCCAGCCGCAATCAACACAATCAGTAACGGCTGCTGGAAAAGATAGCCAACATCCAGGAGCATTCCTATGGAAACAAAAAAGAAACTTGTAAAGACGTCACGAAAGGGTAAGATATTGCCAAGCGCCTGATGGCTGTATTCGGATTCGGATATGATTAAGCCGGCTAAAAAGGCACCCAGGGCAAGGGAGAGTCCCATACTGGAAGTTATCCAGGCCACCGCGAGACAAATTACGACAACGCTTAGCAAGAAAAGTTCACGATTACGCGTTCTGGCGATTTGATAGAGCGCCTGCGGCACAATCCAGCGAGCGCTAAAAATCACTAACACGATGATGCCGATGCCTTTGGCCGTAAGAATGAGAAGAGATTCACCTAAGTTTCCCGTTGCCCCGGCCAGCAAAGGTGTGAATAATATCATCGGAACGATAATCACATCCTGGTAGATTAAGATGGCCAGAGTCGTTCGTCCGTGCGGGCTGTCAACTTCAGCGCGTTCCTGAATGATTTTGAGCACAATGGCTGTGCTGCTGAGGGCTGCGAGGAATCCGATGAAAACGGCTTGTCCGAAGGCCTGACCCAGATACCGCGCTATGAAAAAAGCAGCTAAGAGAGTAAGCGTCACCTGCAGCGAACCGCCAAGCAGGACGGACTTCTTAATTTGCAGCAGGCTCTTAAGAGAGAACTCGATGCCGATTGTAAAAAGCAGCAGCACGACCCCTACTTCAGCTAGGAGCTCGACTTCGTGAAGGGCTTTGATCAACCCCAGACCATGAGGCCCGGCCAGGACGCCAGTCAAGAGAAATCCTACAATTGTCGGTATTTGAAATCGGTGGCATATAAAGAGGACAACTATCGAGAGTCCAAATATGATGGCAATGTCTTTTAGCAGAGGTATTTCCATTTCCGAAATCCCTTAGTTGGCGCAGCCGCCGTAGCTTAAGATGACTTTTCTGTGCTGGCAGTTCGTGCATCGCCGGTCTTCTCATTCTTCGACAGCTCTAACGGTTGAAGTCGGCCGGCACGACGCTGCTTTGCCAATACCCGCAAGTCAGCTACCAGGTCCGTCTCGTCGGTAATCTCCGTACCGAGCAGTGACTCAATGGCGTCCTCCAAAGTGATTATCCCTTCGGTGCCGCCATATTCATTTATAACCAGGATAATATGCTGTTGCCGCCTGATAAATTCCTCTAAAACACGGGCAACATTGACTGTCTTCGGCACGGGATGAATAGGTCGGGCAAACTGATGCAACCTTAACTGCTCTTTACCTTCAGCGGCCGCTGAAAGAATATGATAACGCAAGACAAAGCCAGAGACGTCATCCATACTCTCCTTGTAAACAGGGATACGTGAGTAGGCCAAAATCCTATGATTGGCTAAGACTTCTTCAACAGTCATATCCTCCTGCAACATGAAAATCACCGTACGCGGGGTCATAATATCAGAAACCTTAACACGGTTCAGATACAGAAGATTTTTGAGAATCAAGTGCTCCTTTTCTTTAAGAGTGCCCTCTTTAACGCCAATTTGAGCCAACACTTCCAGTTCGGAACGAGAGATGATGGCCTCCCTTTTGCGAGGTGTGAACAATCGACTCAAGGTCTGAGTGCCCCAAACAACCGGATAAAGGAGCCAAATTAGTGCATTGACACCGTAAGCTGTGAACGGCGTCAACTGCTTCCAGTAGTACGCACCCAGCGTTTTGGGTATGATCTCTGA
>JBHHYI010000342.1:0-3730 GCA_046757525.1 bacterium
ATAACTGATCAGCCACGCTTGTCATTCCGAGCGGAGTCCGGCAGTTGCCGGACGGAGTCGAGGAATCTGAGTGTGCACTTTTGCGATTGAGGTGCCAGGCCAGATTTCTCCTCACTTCGTTCGTCGAAATGACAGTTTGGGGGCTTAAGTTGACGCCCATGGGCAGCTGCCGAACTCCTCGCAACGACTGCAATGATAATGAGGCATCGGTCTACTAGATGAGTCCTTATAATATTACGTCTCATTTCTTGCATCGGTCAGGCCAGTCATCCGGCGGCTGCCGGACGGCCCTTGACGGGCCCTTTAGAGGTCCGGCCTTTGACGGACGCCCGACTGACAAAAGTGCACAAGGAACAAATCCGTGTAAATCCGTTCGATCCGTAAAATCTGTGTTCCATTCATTTGCGGCTACGCCGCATTAGGATCATGAAAGGCAAATCCAACCCGCTTCTTTACCGAATCATCCGGGCCGGCGTAAGAATGGCCATGGCCGTTTTTTTCCAAAAGATCGAGCTGCGGCATGGTGAATATGTGCCGGAACAAGGCCCGGTGGTCTTCGTGGCTAACCATCCCAACTCGATCATGGATGCGCTGGTCATGGGCGCGGTCACCCGGCGCAAGGTAAACTACATTGGGCACGCCGGTCTTTTCTCCAGCCGGTTTAAAAGCTGGTTCTTAAAGAGCTGTGGCGTCATTCCGGTGTATCGCCGCGAAGACGCGCCGGACAAAATGGATCAAAATATTTTTGCCTTCCAGGCGTGCTACCAGGCTCTGGAACGGGGCGAAACCGTAGGCATCTTTCCGGAAGGTACCAGCGACATGCTGCGCAAAGTCAAAAAGTTGAAGACAGGCGCAGCCAGGATTGCGTTGGAAGCGGAAAGACGAAACCAGTTCCGTTTGCAGCTCCAATGCATTCCCATTGGATTGTATTTTTTTTCCAGGAGCCGTTTTCGCAGCAAGGTATTAGTGAACGTGGGGCAACCAATAGACTTACAGCCCTTTTTTGCCCTGTACCAAAAGGACAACTACGCGGCGGTGCAGAAGTTGACGGCCGAAATCCAGAAAAGCCTGGAACGCCTCACGGTCAACGTTCGCGATGAGGAGTTAGACCAATTTGTGCGCGACCTGGAGATTATCTACCGCGAGGAACTAAAAAGTACGGTCCCTGAGCTGGTCGCCCCGAAGCAGTCGACGGTAGCGGATTTTATTCTTACAAAAAGAATTGCTGAATGTGTGGAACACTACTATCGCTGCGAACCAGAGCGCGTTCTGCAATTGCAGGAAAGAATTGCGCTCTACAAACGCAAACTGAACAAGCTGCATTTGAAGGATGCCATGTTAAAAGAAAAGCTCAGCTTTGGCCAGTTGTTGCGGATGAGTGTGCAATCGTTCGGCCAGGCATTCTTGGGGTTGCCGTTGGCGGTATACGGGATCGTCAACAGTTTCTTACCCTATTGCCTTGCGGAATATTTTGCCCGGAAATTTGTTGATGAGAGGACAAAAATTCTGTCGGCCCTGTTTATCGGCGGGGGAATGGCATTTTTGCTGTTTTATGCCGTCCAGATATTTCTGGTGTGGTACTTTTTGGGCATCCTTTGGTCAACGGTGTATGGACTAAGTCTGCCCCTGACTGGATTTTTCGCCCTGACCTACCTCAAGGGAATCCGCGCAGAACAGGAACGCCTCAACTTTTCCTTCTTTCTTTTTACCAATCGCCAGTTGTTCAATAAAATGCGGCGGGAACGCAAGAAGCTGATTGCGGAGCTGGATGCCATCAAGGAAGAATACTTACACACCATGGGCCTGGCAACTTAAGCACGTCGGCAGCCTGACTAAAGAAAGGACATGACGGAGATGGGAGCAAAGAACAAGAAATCGGTTTTTGGAAAGTGGTTCAACAACGTTACACTGCAATCCATCTTGAGCGACTTGAGTCACGCTGTCTCTCCGGAGCGATTGGGGCCCAGGATTACCGACCGCGTCCTCTGGCGGGCCATGACCGACGAAGCTAAAATAGCTCTGACTTTTGATGACGGTCCGCAAGCGACTTACACGCCGCGGCTGCTGGAGATTCTGGATCGCTACCAAATACCGGCCACCTTTTTTCTCATCGGCAAGCACATCGAAGCTCAGTTGGAGCTGGCACAACAAATCGCCCGGGCCGGCCATGAAGTGGCCAATCACACCTATTCCCACCCGCTGCTGCTAAAGCTGCAAGACGAACAGATTATTGAAGAGATCAACCGCACCCACCGGCTGTTAAACAGCCTCGACAGCGCCAGACCAAAATTTCTGCGCCCTCCAATGGGACTTTTTTCCAAACGGGTGCTGGACATCGTCGAGCAAACCGGCTACCAGACCGTGGTGGGCAACGTCTACCCAAGAGACCCGCATCTGCCAGGCAAGGAGAAAATAGTGCGAAGAGTTTTGAGCCGCGTGGTCACAGGTTCCATCATCATCCTCCACGACGGCGGCAATTCGAACCACGTGGATCGATCGCAGACCCTGGCAGCGGTTGCGGAAATCGTGCCCCACCTGCAAGCGCGCGGATTCGAGTTCGTGAGGCTGTCGGATTTGTAGCGTTCCCCCCTGAGCGCATTCGATTTTTTTGCGAAAAGTATGGGAAAAAGTTAAAAATCTCCAAGAAGCACCGTCCAAGAAAAAATTCGATTACCAAGCGCGAAACAATTGCCTGACTGCAAAAAATGGACATATTTCTACACTTTTTATTGTAAGATAAGACTGTTCGGCCGCTGATAATGCCTATGCTCAGTTGCGCGAGGCGACATAGCATGTAACTTTAAGTTTAAATTGAACTTCGACGGTGCACCAAGCTACCCAACTAGGCAGATCCCTCGCGTCAACTGGAGCAAGTGATAGACGCTGGAATCACTTCTAAAATCGACTCTAAGGAACACTCATATTACAATGCCTCGTAAACATGAACTTCTTTTTCCAACCGATTTTTGAGTCGCTCCTTTTGAACTTCAAGGTCGAATCTTGCTTGCAAATTGATCCAGAACCGTTCCGAAAGCCCGAAGTATTTTGAAAGTCTCAGTGCCGTATCCGGAGTAATGGCACGTTTACACTGAACTATTTCATTAATTCTTCTAGCGGGGACATTGATATCTTTTGCCAATCTGTACTGGCTGATGCCCATCGGTTTCAAGAATTCTTCGAGTAAAATCTCTCCGGGGTGAATTGGAGTTAGTTTGTCACTAGCCATATATTTACCTCAATGATAATCAACGATTTCGACATTAAAGGCGTCACCGTCCCGCCACTCGAAACAAATGCGCCATTGATTATTGATTCGAATGCTATGTTGTCCGCTTCTGTTTCCCGAAAGCTTCTCAAGGCGATTGCCCGGAGGTATCCGTAAGTCTTCCAAAACTTCGGCTGCATCCAAGATTTCAAGTTTCCGACGAGCGGATTGCTGAATGTTACCTGCTAACTTTCGTGATCGCTTAAGATTGAATAGTTTTTCAGCTTCTTTATCGGCAAAGCTCTTAATCATACATTAATAATAACGCATTCCAACAATATTGTCAAGCGTTATTATTGTTAGACTAAGTTTTTTTCGGTTTCAGACAACCACAAAAACAGGAGTAATAGCCAAATTGATTTCACGGATATTGTTTAAGTAAGACTTTGTTTGTACAGAACTTGCCACGTCTAACATGGTGTTCTCCGGCCCCTGGTCGAACTGTCCGAAAGCATCGCGACAGGC
>JBHHYI010000343.1:0-3706 GCA_046757525.1 bacterium
GCCTCGGATACCTGGGATCCCCTGGATCACAGCGAACCGCCGCCCATCGGTGCGTACGTTTCCGTCTCCTTTCCACGACCGGACTGGGAGCTGTATCCCAACGATTATACCACCGATTTCCGTGCCGAAATCGGTGCGGGCCAGGCCTGGCCGTTCGTGGTCAGCACCAACATTCCCAATTCTGAGACCCAAATTACCTTTGCAGGCATGGAAACGATTCCCCCCGATTTGGAGGTTTTCCTTGTGGATGAAAAATTGAACATTACTCAGGACCTGCGCAAGCAAGCTGAATACACCTTTGCCAGCGGGGTCTTTGGTGCGAAAAAGCAACTCAAACTCTTGGTCGGCAGCAGCCAGTTTCTCACCGATGAAACCTCGGGAATCGCTTCGGTGCCGGATAAGTTCGTGCTGTTCCAGAATTTTCCCAATCCGTTCAATCCCGCAACTACCATCCGGTACGGATTGCCAAGCGCCCAGGAAGTAACCATCCGGGTCTATGACATTTTGGGCCGGGAAGTGACTACTTTAGTTGATCATGAAATGAAAGAAGCCGGCTTTCACGCCCTGACCTGGGGCGGCAGCAACAGCAACGGCAGACCCGTTGCCAGCGGTTTGTACGTCTACCGCATCGAAGCCGGGAAGTTCTCCCAAACCCGGAAAATGCTTTTGGTCAAATAGACCTGACCAAGGAATTACTTCAGGAGTATTGTTATGATGAGAATCGTCAGAGTTTTTACAGTAGTTGCGCTGGTAATTGCCGCTGCCTCTTTGAAAGCCTACGCGCAAGAAGAAGAGGAAACTCAGAGCCCACCGCAGGCTATTTCGCAACGAGGCTACGAAAAGAGTGCGCCGGCGGTGGTGAAATTGGTTGCCGACGAAGGCAAGAAAATTGGCGCTGGCGTTATTCTTGCGGTTCATGAGGACAACGTTGGCTTCATATTAACCTCTTACGATATGGTTGCGGGTCGGGAAAAAGTGGCGGTCATTTTGAAAAATTATCCCGATCCCCTTTTGGGACACAGTGTGGACAAATGGATTGACTTTGACTCGGATTTGGCTATCGTCGCGGTAAAAAACTTTCCCGCCGATCAACCGGTGATCTGCTTGCAGGCACCGAGAACCTTCCAGGCCGGTGACAACTTTACCGTTGTCGGTCATACGGATATCGACGACTGGATGCCTCTGCCCTTCAAGTTAGAGTTGACCAACGACACGTACCTGGTTTTCGGCACACACGAGGTGGAGGGCATTGAAGGGTCCCCGGTTTTGAATGAAAAAGGCAACATGGTTGGCATGGTGGTTTTAACTACGAATGAACAATCCGAAGAAGGCCAGATGGTTCAGGCGGTCAAAACCAGGGTTATCAAGCCGTTGATCCACAATTGGTTTCAACCGATCAAACTGCAGCAGAAATGGTGTGAAAAGGGCAACGGCGTGGCAACCTGGGTCTGGGCGGTAGGCGGCGGCGTTTTAGGGGGCACCATCGCCACAGCCATTGCGGTGGCAGGTGGGGGCACCGAGAATCCGCGCGGTTTGCCGCGGCCCCCCGCACCGCCAGGAAACAATCCATAATCCTGGAGCTTTGCCTGTTCGCGTTTAAGGGGCGTCCAGCCAGGTAACGGGATTGCCCACGGCGATTTCACCGTCGTTGATGGCCGCGGCATAAGCACCGCCGGCCCAGTTCGGCCACATGGCCCCTTTGAGTCGCGCTAAAGCTTCTTCCCTTTGCAAAGAAAACGAAGTAGATTCTTGCGTCCGCGAAATCCACAACACCGCAAACCACAGGTTTTCCTTGCTTTTTGCCCTGGCGATTCATATATTAGGGCACTTTTAAGGTAATGATCAGAATATAAAGCGATAATATGGTTGAACAAGAGTCATGAAAGAGACCTGGAGAAAAGCTACTGCCATCTTTCTGACTTGCGCCCTGTTGTTTCTCATCGTTGCTGCTGAATTCTCCCACCAGCATGCCTATTCTCATCGCGGGCCAACAACGCTAACCAAAAGCGAATCGCCCGTAGATGCCAGCAGCTATAAGCAATATCACAGCTTTGTTTGTTTGGCGTGTTTGTATGGCCTTTCCCATTTAGCCCCGAAGCTCTCCTTTTTTACCGTCAAGCTTGGCAAAGAAGCTGTTATCACAACTTTTAGTGAAAACACCTTCAAAAGTTGCTTCTTCATAGTTCACTTCAATCTTCGCGCTCCTCCAAAAACCGCCGCTTAGAGAATCACTAAGTAAATTTGTTGCCGGACAATTTATTGGATTGCCTTGCAACGTTGTGCCCGCATTTTTAGCATTATGCTTAAGGAGCGTAAATCATGTCTATTAAGAGTTTCTTATGGTCAGTACTCTCGGTATTGTTTTTACTGGGATTACAACATAATTTGTTCGGTCAGGAACAAAGCCAGGACAAGGATGAGTTTCAGAGACTAAAAGAGCAAGTTGCAGAATTAGAAGCGACGGTGGCCACTTTGAAAAAGCAATTGGTTCTCAAGGACCACGCGGACGGCCAAGATTCTGCGAGCACTGAAGAAAGTGAATTAGAGAAACAATTGGCGCAAGAATTGGGCGCGGAGCCATCGCAGTCAGCCCCCAACACGCAGGCACAAACGCCGCAACAAACCGGAGGCAGACCCTTACCCACCTACTCAGCCAGGAAGAGTCTGTTTCAAAGCATGAATCCCAACATAAGCGTCATCGGCACCATTTTGGGAACAGCCACTTCTTTGGAACCAGTAGAGCGCAACGTAAATCTCCTGTTCCAGGAAGCTGAGTTTTCGTTTCAGGCTGCGGTGGACCCTTATGCCAAAGCCGACCTGTTTATTTCATTCGGCAAGGACTTTGAGGAGCCTCTGGTGCCGGTGCCCGTGGCAGCAGAAGGAGACGGCGGGCTGAGCTCTGAGATCGAAGAGGGCTTTGTTACGCTGCTGTCGCTGCCTTTCTCAACTCAGCTCAAGGCGGGGAAATTTCGCAGCAAGTTTGGCAAAATAAACGAAACCCATCCCCATGCCTACAATTTCATAAACTTGCCCATCGTGTTCACAAATTTCTTCGGGCCGGAAGGGCTAAACGATGAAGGCGTTTCCATAAGCTGGCTAACGCCCAATAGTGCCTTCTTTCAGGAATTGACGGTGCAGGTTACCAGCGGACCGCTGGATAACAACAGCTTTGGCCGGGCCACCGACAATCACCTGCTGTATTTAGTTCATTTTAAAAATCTGTTCGATTTGAACGACAACACCACCATGGAACTGGGTCTTACCGGCTTGACCGGGCCGCACAATTCCGAGGGTCAGGTAACCAAGATATTCGGCGCCGATTTGACCTTCAAGTGGAAACCGCTGCGATTTAACCGCTACAAGTCTTTTGAGTGGATGAGTGAATTCCTGGTGAGCAAGCGCAACGGCGACCAGAAAGATGTCACCAGCTTTGGCCTGTATTCGTTTTTTCGCTACCAACTCGCTAAACGCTGGTTTGCCGCCGCCATGTACGATTACTCGGAGTTCCCCGAGTTTAGCAATTTCCACCATCAGGCCTTTTCTGGAATCTTGCAATATTTCACCACAGAGTTTCAAAAGTTCGAATTGCAATATCGCATCAATGAGGGGGATTTTTTCGATACTTTCAGCGACTTCCGGATTCGGGCCGTTTTTGTTATCGGCGCTCACGGCGCACACCAGTATTAGACAGCGTGTCACAAGCGTT
>JBHHYI010000344.1:0-3700 GCA_046757525.1 bacterium
GATGTCAGCCGTCCAGGAAATGTCGATGCAATTCTTGACGCTCATTGCAGCCGGACACTTGGTAGGGTGAAACTTCAGAGCGCGTTCGGCAGCTTCTCTTTTACCCCTGGGAATTTTCAGGTGGTAGCTGACGCGTATTTTCGTAATCACGATGGTGCCACCCACATCTTCGATGTCGCCTTCCACATCGGCGTGGAGCTTATCGGGGTAGCTGGGAATCTCGCGTGCTTCCAGCACGCCGCCAAGAGTGCCGGTCAGTCAGCCGCCCACAGCGGCGATGAGGTAGTCCAACGTGGCGGGGAGATCTTCTTCCGGCTCCATTTTGTAGAAATGCTTGATGCCGCCGTGTACCCCGAAACGAATGGGCTCTTCGAAGTTTTCTACGTATGCCCGCCGCACGGGGCGCCTGTCCTGATAAATCCTTATTCTTGAAGTGTGAACCAGTTCGCCCATGTTCTCTTTCTCCATTTAAATTATTGAACCTGAATAATTCAGGTGAACAAAATACGCAAATCCTCTTGAAAAGTCAAGCCTTCGAACCGAAAACCCGCCGGTGGCCAGCCCGGGCGTTTGAGACCGTGTGGGCGGAATCTGATTGACAAAAAACGGTGCCATGCGTATATTTAGAGCCATGATGGCACTGCTTGCGAAAACGATCGATATCCGCCGGGGCGAAAGGCGCCGCACCCTGATCATGTTCAGTTATCTCTTTTTGCTCCTTTCCTCCTACTACATGCTGAAGTCGATGACCCGCTCTTTTTTCCTGGTGCATCAGGGTGCGACTCAACTGCCAATCGTCTACATGCTGGTTGCGTTTGTGGTTGGAGTGGTGGCCGCAATTTACGCAAAGTATTCGGCAAAAATCCGTCTCAATCGTTTAATCAACTACTCAACCGGTTTTCTCATCGCCAATCTAATTCTTTTCTGGCGGTTGCTGTCCATTGATCTGCAAGCCTCCTGGCTTTACTACTGTTTTTACATCTGGGTCAGCATCTACGGCGTGCTGACAACCACGCAGTTTTGGCTGTTGGCTAACTATCTCTTCAACGCCCGCGAAGCCAAACGTCTCTTCCCGATCCTGACGGTTGGTGCCATCCTCGGCGGCATTTTTGGCGGCTACATTACCCGGGTCCTGGTCAAACAGATCGGCGGCACGGCTAACCTGGCCTTGTGTTGCATGGCCTTGCTTGGCCTCTCTTTGATGCTGGTCAATCTCGCGTGGCGCTGCAAAGACGACTCGCAGGAGCGGGCTGCCAAAAAATCATCTCCGGCCGCAGAAGGGGGTTTTGTGCAAGTGGTGAGCGAAGTTTTCGCGCTCATCCGCAACTCCCGCCATTTAGCATTTTTGATGGGCATTATCGCCATGACGGTCATGGTCTCTCAGATTGCAGATTTTCAATTCAACACCTACGCCAGCAAAGAAATCACCCAAACCGACGACCTTACCGAGTTTCTCGGATTGTGGCTCTCCAATCTCAGCCTCATTTCCCTCATCTTTCAAATCGTATTCGCTGGTCTCATAATTCGCAAGTTTGGGGTAGGCGTCACGATTATATTTCTGCCCGTGGCCATGATGTTTGCCTCGCTATGGGTGTTCGTGGGCTACGGTCTGCTTTCTGTTCTAACCCTGAAAATTTCGGACGGCGCCTTTCGATATTCCATCAACAAGGTTGGCATCGAGCTGCTCTTTCTGCCCATTCCTACGGAAGTGAAAAAGAAGACCAAGGCCTTCGTCGACATGTTTGCCGACCGGCTGGCCCGGGGTATTGCCGGAATCTTGCTCCTCGTGTTTTACACCTGGCTGGGTTTGAGTGTTGCGCAAATAAGCCTGGTCACTCTGGCCCTGGTGGCAGTCTGGGTCGCTCTTGGATTGGCAATGCGGCGCGAGTATGTCAATTCTTTTCGGCTGGCCCTGGAAAAACGCCGCATTGACGCTGACCTGTTGACCACGTCGATTACCGACGAAGCAACGATCAATTCTTTGAAAAAGGCATTGGCCAGTGAGAACGACCGGCAGGTGGTGTATTCGCTGAGACTCCTGGAATCTGTTCGCGGGGTCGATTTGGTGCCGTGGTTGCGGCCGCTGCTTGAGCATCCGTCCGCTGAGGTGAGATTGCTGGCGCTGCGAATTCTTCGGCAACAAAGCCTCGCTTCGTTGACTTCTGACGTAACCCCTTTGCTAAAAGATCCGCATTTGCAAGTCCGGCGAGAGGCGGTGCGTTTCATGACCAAAGTTTCGCACCGACCACCGGCTGAAATCCTCAAACAGTGGTTGAATGACGACGACTTCAATTTGAGAGGCGCAGCTTTGTATTGTGCCGCTGAACAACCCACGGTGGCGTCAGAACTGCTGGATGAGAAGCTGCTGCAGTCGTTCATGCAAGCAGGCAAGGAAGCGCGTGCCCAGGCGGCGGAAGCCCTCGGTGCACTCAACGACCCGCTCTATCATCACCTTCTGGAAGAGTTGCTTAAAGACACCGATCCTGAGGTGCGCAAACGCGCCATTGCCAGCGCCGGCAGGACCCGGGCGCAGGTGTTTGTGCCGTTGCTGGTCGGCTACCTGGGCAGCCACAGCAACCGCAAGGCCGCACGCCAGGCGCTGGCAACCTACGGCGATGCCATCGGCCAAACGCTGGGGCAGTATCTGAAAGATGACTCAACTGAAATCGCTGTGCGACGCGCTATTCCGCGCGTACTGAGTCAAACCAACAGCCAAAAAAATGTGCAAGTGCTTCTGGATTCGTTGCCTCAATGCGACGCAACAACGCGACACCAAATCATAAAAGCACTCAACAAGCTGCGTGCGAGATACCCGCAGCTAAAATTCGACCGCCGAGTGGACCAGGCGCTCCTTGAAGAAGCGCACCATTATTATCGCATTCTGGCCATCTGGCGGCACACCAACAGCCCGGCATCGGATACCTCTTCAGCGGCAGGCTTGCTCAAGCGCGCCTTGCAGGAACGATTGGACGATCACCTGGAACGGATCTTTCGACTGCTGGGACTGCGCTATTCGCCGCGCGAAATGTACAATGCCTATTCCGCCACTCAGAGCAACAACCGTTCCGTGCGCGCCAACGCTGTTGAATTCCTGGACAACGTCCTGAGGGGCGATCTCAAACATATATTGCTGCCCCTGGTCGATGAGCTGCCCACGGCACAGGTTTTGCTTAATGCTAACGGATTGCTGCCGGTGCCAATGCGCAGCCGCCGAGACGCCCTGAACAGCCTGGCCACAGACGGAGATTCCTGGCTGCGAGCTTGTGCGCTGTTCGAAATCGGCGAAAGCGGACTGTTCGAGGATTTTTACTCCATCATTAAACAGGCACAAGCTGAAGACGATACGCTCATTCGAGAAACCGCCGACCTGGTTTTCGAACGCCACGGACAGAGAAGCGAAAACATTAGCACCGATTAGAATCATGTATTCAATCATCGAAAAAGTCATCTTTTTGCAAGGGGTGAGCATCTTTGCTCAAGTCCGCACCGACGATCTCAGGCACCTCGCAGCCATCGCTGAAGAGGTCACGGTGTTGCCACAATGCCACATCTACGAGGTGAACGAAAACGCAGATGCTTTCTATTTGATTACCGACGGCAGAGTAAGGTTGCACCGCGATGGCGAAGAAATAGAAATCCGCGGCCAGGGCGAAGCCATCGGTGAATGGGCACTGTTCGACGATCAGCCGCGCCTGGTTAC
>JBHHYI010000345.1:0-3694 GCA_046757525.1 bacterium
CGCCGCCGCGGCCCGGGCTGCCTTTGCCGGTCAATCTTAATTGCTGGCCATCCCGAATGCCAGGCTGAATTTTTAGCTTGATGCTCTGGCCATCCAGAGAAATTTGTCGCGCCGTACCCTGGAAAGCTTCTTCCAGGGAAATCGTAATATCGGCCTTCAAATCCTGACCTTTCACGGCCGTCGAGCGGGTTCGGCGCGTGCGAAATCCACCACCTCCGCCAAACAGGGTTTCGAAAAAATCGCTAAACCCTTCCCCACCAAAGAAGTCGCTGAAATCGCCAGTGCGGTGGTAAGTGTAGGTACGACCGCCGCCCTGATGGGCATATTTTGACCAGTCAAAATCCCCGGCACCGGCCTCTTTGTACCGCTTCCAGTCTGTCCCAAATCGATCGTAGAGCTTACGCTTCTCCGGATCGGTCAGAACTTCCTTGGCTTCGTTGATGTCTTTGAATTTCTGCTCAGCGACCTTGTCCCCCGGGTTCTTGTCCGGGTGATATTTGGCCGCCAGCTTGCGATATGCCTTCTTGATTTCATCAACGGAGGCGTTCTTGCCGACGCCCAGAATTTTGTAATAGTCTTTGTACTCCATTAACTACTCACCTCGCTTTGTACGTCTGCTTCGAGGTCAGCCGCTTTCGGTACTCAATTGCGAATTCGAACCGCTCTTCCTGGAGACTCTTATAAACTGCTTGCAGCCGCTCCCGAGTTATCCGCATATCATCTTTAGTCAGTTTGTTGCTGAGCAATTCTTCGGCATCCTGCCGCAGCACCTGTTTCCAGACTTCGGAGCCCGAATCTTGTATCGGTACCCTCATGACTTTTTTGTGGTGCTTGGCCCCCAAGGACTTGTTTATTTTCAGACGATATTTTTCAAATCTCTCTACCAGAGCTTCATAGGCTTCACGGAAAGAGCGGAGCAAGTCCGCCGCCTCGGCTTTCACTGCAAGGACCTGTTGTGGTACCGTAAGCTCCAAACTACATTGATACAAATTCATCTTGCTATTCTTGGCGAATCTCATTTCCAGGCGACAGGCGTCAGGATGATAGCGTTTCAAGCGTTTTGTCAGCTTTTCGATCCTCCGCTCGATGATTAGGAGCCGACCCTCAAAGAGCCTTTCACTTTCAGCGCCCAAGGTGGGAGGGACCATCCCTCCGCACCTCGGCTTTTCCTCCTGTTAGCTTCAGTTTAGCTGAGTTTATTCTTAATGGATCGCGATTTCCTTGGCTTTGGACTCCTGCAATTACGAATTCCGATTGAGGCCGCAACAAAGTGCATGCCAAAATATTTTTTACACTCAACCACTTGAGTTTTTTATATTTAATATTTGTGATATTTTGACAAACTAAGAGGACATGTTTCTGTCAAGTTTACAACAATCATCGTTATAATTCTGAGGTAGACGGCGGGGCGCCCAATAGGACGAAGATAAAAGCGCACGCAAAGTCGTCCGACGGCTGCCATAAACGCGATCGGAAAATGAACGTGTCGTTCCGACTCAGGCAGCCGCCTGATGCCGGAATCTCCTGGATAGGAGCAGATGCCCTGGAGACTGTGGCTGTCCCAAAAGTTCTTTTTGTCATTCCGAGCGACGAAGTCGTCGGGGAATCTGGCTATGCCACTGACGTATGGTTATCCATTTTGCTCAGCATCACGTTTTGATGTCATTCCGACCGAAGGGAGGAATCTGGTTTCCCACAAAATTGCGAGTTATTAGTCTTGACCAGATTTCTCATCAGGCAAACGCCTGACTCGAAATGACAAGAAAATTAGGGCTTTTTGGACAACCCTACGAAACAGGACTAATTTTCTTAGCGCCTGTCAAGCGGCCGACTGAAGGCGTCCCGCCAAACGAGCTTTACTCCGACTCGGTGCCTCAGGAGTTTGATTCAGTGGGATGTCCAATTCTGTGGGCGAAGGCGCTTACCGTGAAAGAGAGTCGCATGGCCGATTTATTCCATACCTATCCATGCACTCGAAAATGGATGGTTAGATAAACGTTCTGAATTCCAAATCTTTCCAGCGAAACGTTAACCGCATACGAAGTTACGATTCCAGCCGGATACGGTACCCGAATAGGCACTTCGCCATCGATGTACCCCATCCCATCGCAGCGCAGGCATCTAAAAAATCCTATTCCCCCACTTCCGTGACACATGGGGCAGGTAGAATGAACCGGGATCATAACGCGCGCATAACCGCCTCGGCGCGCTTGTTCCTGCGTCAGAGGAACCTCAACAGTCAGGCTCTCGGGTCGTTCCCCCTTTGGACGATCTCTGCCGGTGAAGTTGCGCCACAAACGGTGGAAGATTTCCTCAAACGAAGGTGTATACGGTTCAAAAGAACGGGTAATAAATACTTCCTCGAATACCGACGGTTTTTGCGTTGGCGTAATCGCTTCGATCGGAGAATGGGCGCCGCGTTTCACTGCAACCGGAATGTGCGTGGCTTGAATTTCGCGGTCATATTGTCGTCGTTTTTTCCGATCCCCCACAACCGTGTAAGCTTCTTGAACCTCTAAGAATTGCGGATTTTCCTTCCCGGAACGATCCGGGTGTAATTCTTTTGCAAGACGCCGGTAGGCAGCTTTAATCTCTTCATGCGTTGCGTCCGCTTTGACTCCCAGAATAATGTAGTAGTTTCTCGCCATCTCAATACCTTACAAACGAAAAAAGCCTGTTTGATGCGATCATCAATAGAGCTTTTCTACACCAGTTTGATTCACAAATCCAACACAGGTATCGAAAGTAACCTGCTACTTCTTAGCATGCGGAGTGATGGATTACTGGATTTTTGTGAGATTTCATTTTACATTGATCCAGCACTCCAATAATCCATTATCCGTAATAAATAAAAAGGGATGGGGAAGACCGAACTTCCCCATCCACGATTTCGATTAATGAATCTCGATAGCTTTGGGTTTCGCTTCTTCCCGCTTTTTAATCGTAACCGTCAACACTCCGTCTTTGTATTCGGCATTTACGGAGTCAGGGTCAACGGTACTGGGCAGCACAAACGAGCGGTAGAATTTCCCGAAGAAACGTTCGTTGACATGGACGGTCCGCTTATCGGCTTCGTCGCGCTTCCTTTCCCCACGGACGGTCAGCACGTTATTTTCGAGGCTGATATTAATGTCTTTTTTCGAGATGCCGGCCAGGTCCATGCGCAACACATAGTCGTCATCGGTTTCTTCGATATCGGCATAGGGATGCCAGTGCAAATATTCCGTATCACCCATCTCAAATAAAGATGGTGCCCGGAAAAACGCAGAAAAAGGCGAGCGCCACATTTCATCGATGAAACGATCCAAGCGACTCCAAGGACGATCAATTGTAGAGCCGGTTTCAGAACGTTTGACGAGTTCCATAATGTGAACACCTCCTTTATTTAGTTAATGGTTAATTATGAAAAAATGAGATCGTTTTTGATTACGTCCGTCTCAAATTCCATGCCATACAGAGCGTTAACTTTAATAGGTTGATTTATATAAATTTATAGCCTGGGAAAAATCCCGACAATCACGTCATATAATCCTGTCAAAAATGCATTGTCACATGAATATTCGACATGGGAAATTGCAATTTTGACAGAAAGT
The DNA here is from genome assembly GCA_046757525.1 of bacterium. Taxonomy (GTDB): domain Bacteria; phylum Zhuqueibacterota; class Zhuqueibacteria; order Oceanimicrobiales; family Oceanimicrobiaceae; genus JBHHYI01. The sequence continues at coordinate 3,594 of JBHHYI010000345.1, forward strand.
CGCGGCTGCTATTTACCCGTTGCTTTCAACCGGCACCCCCCATCTGCGTGATCGTCACCCGCTTAACTGGAATTTCAATCCTACCTTAGTGCGATTCAAAC
>JBHHYI010000346.1:0-3693 GCA_046757525.1 bacterium
CCCCTCTCGTTCCAAAATTTTATTTGGGAACGCAATGGGTAGAGAAGCTTCGCTTCGATAGACAGCTCGAACTCCTCGAAGCAGAGCTTCTCGAGCAAGTGCGTGCCCAAACTGGAGTTTGAGCACGAGAGCCAAAGTGAATGGACAACTGGAGATGGCTACGCTGAATGCCTCACTCCTTACCTGGTACCACCATAAAGTTGGCCTGTGCTTCTCGCAGGCCGGCGAGAATGGCCGCGCGGTTTTCACCCTCGAGGGCCTGAAAGATCTGCAACAGCCACGTGCGGTACTTGAGCAAATTCTCGTTATCGCTGTTGCTGATGAAATGTTTGGTGCCAGCGAACGACCAGCGGGCCTTGAAACTGTCGGGTTCGCTTGACACGTTTGAGATTAAAGTTTTCAATTTGCCTGCTACAACTTCAGCTTGGTTAAGCGCCAGCAGGTTGGCAATTTGAATCGCCCGCAAGGCGATGTTGCTCCTGACCTCTACTTCCGGGTTTTCTAAAAGTTCTGCAATTTTATTTTTGCATTCGGCGAAGCGACCGGTAGTAAAATGCTCTTCGGCAAAATCCGATTGTGCGGAGAGGTCTTGCGGGTGGCGCGCCAGCCAGCTCTGGTTTAAGGCGAAGGCTGCAGAGAAATCAAATACGACTACGTGGTACAAAAAATTCGCTTTCTGGTAGGTCTTGAAACAATCCGGCTTAACCTCGAGGACGTTGGCGTAGCAGGCCGCGGCATTTGACCAGTCCTGCAGGTATTCATTGGCCCGTGCTAAATTATTTTGGGTTTGCGCCCATTGCTGTGGCAGATGCTCCAAAGTTCTCACTTTCAGCGCTTTCTGAAAGGCCTCCACCGCTTGCGTTAACAGTTGGACGCCTGCTTCGCCGTCGGTGCGTATGCCCAGATAAGCAAGCACATTCCCCAGATTGTTCTGGGTCGCGGCCCAGTCTTGCGGCAGGGTCGCGCGGGTTCTCACTTCCAGCGCTTTTTCGTAGGCTTCCACCGCTTGCCCAAGCAATTGGGCGCCCGCTTCGCCGCCGGTGCGCGAGCCCAGACCAGAAAGCGCGAGCCCAACACCAACTTGTGTGGCAGCCCACCGTTCAGGCGCCTCTTCCCGGCTAAATGCCCCGGCAGCACGCTGATAAGCGTCCAGCGCAGCCGTTAAATATTCTCGAATGTCAGGACCTGTTGTTCTAATGCCAGTTTGCCAGTCTGCGGTGCCAATTCGCAGGGTCAAATCAAACCAGTGCTGTGGGTCATTTTCTTTAGAAACATATCGAAGGGCTTTTTGGTAGGCGGTCAAGGCTTTGTCAAACCGGTAGTTGTTGTAATGGGAATCCCCTGCCAGACGGTAATTTTTTACCACGTCTTCCCTTAAACGCTCCTCCTTTTGCTCGAACTGTTCCCTGCGCTTTTTCGTTTTCTTCAGACGCGTTTCTTTGGTTTCAGCAGCTTTTTTGAACAGCTCTCCGGCTCTGGCAAAGTTTTTCCTGGCAAAGGCTGCTAATCCCAATTTGGTAATCTCATTCTCATACTCCTCTACTTCAGCAATCCATTTATCGATTTGTTCCTGGGCCTGTTCGGCGCTAAAGCCATATTTATTAGCCCAATCTTTGACGAATGGACCGAAGTCGATATCTTCCGGTTTACCTTCGGGTGTCACTTGCTGTTTGGATTTGTCAGCTACATCTTCAACAAATTTCTCGATGAAACCGGGGGTCTTCCACCATTTTAGCGAGCCAAGGGGTAGGAGTCTGATTTCAACCAGCTCTTTTCTTAAATCGGCTGGAATGCGCGTTTCGCCCTCCAGTGGGTACTGAATGCCCCAACCAGGTTCCTTCACCTCTACGGTGACTCTCTCTCCGGGTTTGAAAGCGTCTGGCAGAAAGATGCGGAATATTCCATCTTCGTTGGTTCTGTCGCTGCTGGCCGGTTCTTTCAGGTTCACTTGAATACGGGCATGCGGAATCTTTTTCCCATTCTCGTCTATACTCAGCACTTCACCCCGCAGCCATCTTTTTTCCTGTGCACCAAGTAAGCAAGGCAAGAGCAAAACGAGTAGGCTTGCTCTCTTAATCATGGCTGTCTCCTTAAGATAAGATTAAAAGAGGTATTTCCCAGGGTGGCCTCCAGTTCCTGGGTTACAAACCCCTGTGCGAAAAACGAGTTCTACCAGCTCCTGTTTTGGCGCTTTAGAGACAATAAACTTAAATTTCCCGTTGTCATTGGTGGTGACCGTGGTGTCATGGTCCGAGAGATAAACGCTAACGTTGGCCAGGGGGTTGTTCTGCGCGTCCCAAACAGTCCCGGCCAGCGGTTGCTGCAACACAGTGCCCTCTGTTTCATTGTTTCCATCAGGTGGAGGTATTTTTCGCGGCAAATCTATCAGCAGGCTTACTACGGTCAAAAACGCGGCCAGTACCACCACCCAGGTTTGCCATCTTTCCAGCCAATTCTTCGCTCCGGGTTTCTGGATGGTAACGTTGACGTCGCCCACCGCCTGGTAGACGTTGCCCTGCACCTGCCAGCTCTGCTGCTCGAAAACGGCTTTAGCGGCTCGAAGCACTTTCTTTGGCCTGGTTCCGGTAATCTTTTCCAGCCCTTCAATGACTTTGGAGGTGAGCTCAGGATTGCCTTCTGTAACAGGTTGCTCCAAGGCCCGCAAAATCTCAGGGAAATCTGTTTCAAACTCTTTCAAGAAGATGGCGTGTGTTGCGGCCAACGCAAGGGGAAGGGAGAGGTCTTCGAGCAGGCAGGGAACGATCGTTTTCTTCAACGCAAAGGCCGTGTTCCATTCGAATTCGACAAAATGCGATTTGGCTGATTTCCTGGACCAGACCAGCAACAGGAAATCGTTGGCGGCGATGGCTTCCCCGATTACTTTCGGCCACTGCTGGCCGCCGCGCACCTTTTCCTGGTCGCGCCACAGGGTATGTCCCTGCTCGAGCAAAACCTGCTCGATTGGTTGTACCCAGTGCAGGTCTTCACGTGCGTAACTGATAAACACGGCAGCCATAAGCGTTCCTCAAAGTCCATCTCGTGTGAGAACGGTGTGGTTCTGTGAGGCTCGTACAGATTTATTGGGTTATTGCTGCTATTGTAACAAAATTAGGCTTGAACAGCAAGAAGATTGTAAGATTTCCGGACTTCGCGCTGCCAGCGTGTTCGATGTCAAGCAGCTCCGCACTACAAACCGACAACGGTGTGTTTTTTCAGCAAAGTTTTGCACGCTTCGGAACCTATTTTAGCCACGAATTTGCATCCGGCGACTGCCGGAAAACACAGATTTTAGAAGGTTCTTTTAGGAAACGCTCCTCTGGAGCGGAATGACAGTTGTTTCTCTTTGAGCACAAAGGTAGTCGTCCTGAGTAGTCCCGACCGCTTTTGGGTCGGGACATATCGAAGGGCGACGGCCGTCACCCCTCGATACGGTCACCTGAACAGCGGTGACCTACTGGGGATGACTCGCAAATTGCTCTTTTGGAAAACGCTCTGTTGTACGTAACGCAATCGTCTCGATTGCAGGGGCGTTTCCGATATTCAAAGTAACAAATCTTTGTTGTGGGGGCTCTTAAGGATTACGCAGATCTGTAAAAACGCTGCCCACGACTCTCACGATTTCGTCATGAATCAAGCCGTTGCTGGCCACGATGTGCCCGGTTTGCAGGTGCGACTGACCACCCCAAATATCCG
>JBHHYI010000347.1:0-3674 GCA_046757525.1 bacterium
ACGGGACGTCAGGCCACGGGACCTGGTGATTCTCTGTGACATCAGCGGTTCCATGGAACGCTACTCTCGCATGCTGCTGCATTTCATGCACACGATTACGGCTGGCAAATTGAAGGTGGAAACCTTCGTGTTCGGCACGCGCTTGACCCGCATCACCCGTACCCTGCGTCGACGCGACATCGACGATGCGGTGACCTCAGTTTCGCAGGCGGTGAACGACTGGGCCGGCGGCACCCGCATCGGCGAGGCGGTCAGGGACTTCAACTATTTGTGGGCGCGGCGGGTGCTGCGCAGCGGCGCGGTGGTGCTCATCATCAGCGACGGTTGGGACCGCGGAGACATCCCTTTGCTCGAGCGCGAAATCGCCCGGCTGGCCCGAAGCTGCGCTCGGTTGATCTGGCTCAATCCCCTCCTGGGGTATGAGGGCTACGAACCCCTGACGCGCGGCATGCGGGCTGTGCTGCCTTCCATTGACGATTTTCTGCCGGTGCACAATTTGGAGTCGTTACAGCAAATCGGCGCGGTGCTCGCCTCGGTCATGAAAAATCCCAACACCTGGAACCCGAGTAAAATCTCATTGGCGTGACGACAATCCCAAGGATCAAAATCTGCTGCATCGCCGATCTCCAGGAAGCCAAACTGGCTATTCGCTTTGGCGCTTCTGCGCTGGGCCTGGTCTCTGAAATGCCCAGCGGCCCCGGGGTCATCTCGGAGGAGCGCATTGCCGAGATTGCAGCCACGATTCCGCCAGCGGTCTCGGCTTTTTTGCTTACCTGCAAAAAGGAAGCCGCCGCCATCGTTGCACAGCAGCGCCGCTGCGGAGTGAATACGCTGCAGCTCTGCGATTCCGTAACTCCTGAGTGTTTGCAGGAGTTACGCCACACCTTGCCCGGCATTGCGGTGGTTCAGGTGGTTCACGTTCGCGGCGAGGCGTCCATTCAGCAGGCCGAAACCATCGCTCCGTTTGTCGACGGTTTGTTGCTGGACTCCGGCGATCCCGACCTTCCCGTCCAAGAGCTTGGAGGAACCGGACGTACGCACAACTGGCAAATCAGCAAGCGCATTCGCCAGGCTGTCGGCGTGCCTGTGTTTTTGGCCGGTGGCCTCAATGCTGGCAACGTTGCAGACGCAATCAAAACGGTCGAGCCATTTGGGGTCGATGTTTGTAGCGGTGTGCGCACGCAGGGCAAATTAGACGAATCGAAGCTCGCAAAGTTTGTTAGCAACGTTAAAAGCCCCATGTAAAAGCAAAATATTGTCTTGCACCTGTTTGCCTAATTTGGTAAATTAGAAAGCTTTTTCTTTTTGAATTTGAAAAAAGTTGATCATTCTATTGAAGCAAGATGAAATTCGCAGAGCTCTTAACTCACATTGAAAAAGGCGAGGACCTCCATACGGAATTCAAGGAACAGTCCATTCGTAGCGATGAACTGGCCGCCTCGATCGTTGCCTTTGCTAACACCGATGGGGGCAAAATCATTTTCGGTGTAGACGACAGTGGGAAAACTGTTGGCATCGAAGATGCGGATCAACTGATGCAATTTGTCGACAATGTCGCTTTTAACAACTGCGAACCTCCGATCAGCGTTGTTCAGGAGACTGTTCAAGATGATTCCGGTCAACTTGTCGTGGTGGTTCATGTTTTAAAAGGAAGTCAGCGGCCTTACCGCACAAATCGAGGAGTTCACTATGTGAGGACGACTTCAGGACGTCGGCAGACTTCCAGAGAGGAACTCCTGCGACTGTTTCAATCTACCGCAAGCCTTTTTTATGATGAAACGCCTATTTTGCACAGTAGTCAGGCAGATTTGGATGACGGCGCTATGGAGACGCTTTTCGAGGATGTTAAGGCGTATGGAATAGATGTGGCAGTGATTGGTAAGGAGCGTATTTTGGTAAATTGGCGTTTAATAAGAGACATCGATGGCGAGAAACACCCCACCTTGGCGGGAATCCTGTTCCTGGCTCAATACCCGCAAAAGATACTACCTCATGCCTACATCTCTGCGCTTCGCATTCCTGGATCGGATATCTCAGTAGAACCGAGGGATCAAAAGCACATAGAAGGGAGCTTGGTTGGGATGTTGCAGGACGCCATGAAATTCTTGGAAGCTCATCTAAATCGGCCTCACAGGATTAAAGGGCTTGAACCAGAAGCAAGATTTGAACTCCCGGCTGAAGTACTGAGGGAAGCACTCGTAAATGCCATGGCGCATCGGGATTACACAGTTTCGGCGCCCGTGCGTCTGATGGTTTTTGATGACCACGTGGAAATACGCACGCCGGGTCAACTGCCCAATACGGTGACTTTGGAATCACTCAAGATAGGTGTGCATGTATTGCGAAATCCCACGATTTACAATATCTTTCTGAAAATTGGGCTTGTTACCGATGCGGGCAGCGGTATTCCAAGAATGATCCGGGTGCTTCGGGACACGATTAATCAGGAGCCTGATTTTCGAGTTGAAGGCAATGAGTTTGTTGTGGTGTTGCCTCGCAGTTCCCCAGCCTCTTAATCCACTCATCCCCCTCACGATGGCTTTCGCGCAGGCGCTGAGGCAATGTCCACACTTTTCTCTGAACCGGTGTATTGTGCCAGGTCCAGGGTGGATTTGAATTCGATGCTGTAGATGTCCAGAATGGTCAGGAAAAACACGGCAATAACCGGTCCGATGATGAAGCCCATGATGCCGAAGAGGCTAATGCCGCCCAGGGTTGAAAAGAAGATCATGAGATCGTGCATGCCAGCGCCGCGGCCCACCAGGCGCGGTCGCAGCAGATTGTCCACATTGACGATGACCACCGAGGTGATCAGCACAATCGCCACGCCCTGCCACAGGTGGCCGATGATCATTTGAATGATGGCCGCAGGATACAGAACCAGCCAGGACCCCACCAACGGAATGATGGACAGGATGACCATTACCACGCCCCACAGAATGGGAGAGCCCACCCCGAAAATCCACAGCGTCAAACCGCCCAGGGTTCCTTGCACCAATCCGATGAGCACGGTGCCCTTGACCGTAGCGCGCGCAACCGAACAAAATCGATAGATCAGCGCTTCTTCGTAGATGTCCTCCAGCGGACTGAGATATTTCAAGCGTTTGATGAGCCGATCGCCATCCCGGAAAAAGTAAAACATGGTAAACAGCGTCACAAACAGGTTGGTGACCACTTGAAACGTGCCCTGAGAGGTTTTGTTGATGACCGTGGCGATGATATTGCCCACGTTCTTGGCGACGTCCTTAATGGAAGCCTGCCAGTCTATTTCCTCTAAATGCAGTCGCTGCACCACGGTGTTGCTTTTGATGGTGCCCAGGATGCCTTCGTCCCCCTGCTCGATGATTTCTCGAATTTTGGGAACTGCTGTCTGAATCAGGTCGATCGACTCCCGAGAGACCAGGTCAGCAACGATGTAAACCGGCACCAGCAAACCCAACAACAAAGCCAGGCAGCAGCTAATGGCGCTGACCGTTCGATTATTCCGGAAGAGTTTGAGCAGCCGTTCGTAGAACGGGTAAAACAAAGCCGTAAAAACCGCTGCTAACAGAATTGGTATGAAAAAAATCTTGATTAGATTGAAAAAGAGAACGGTAACGACCACCAGCAACAGCAGCAAATAGGAGCGACTAAACTTTTCAGCCCGCAATTTCTGCAGAACTTTTTTGCGGTTG
>JBHHYI010000348.1:0-3668 GCA_046757525.1 bacterium
CAAGTTGATGAATTCTGCACCGCAAAAAGTCGAAACCAAAATCACCCGTCGGCCTTTAACCTGGCCCTTTGAGCAAAAGTCTGCCAGCACCCTTAGGGCTTTTCTCAAATTTGCCTTTCTCGCGATTCTTATTGTTCTCTTCGTTTCTCCCGCCCTGGAAAGCTGGTTTGCCGCCAGGAACCATTTTGGGACCTATTTCTTCCTGATGGCCGCGGGCTTATCTTTTGTTGCCACGCCATTTGTGGGTTCGCTGGCCCGTCGTTTTTCAGTGCTCGATTTTCCCGACGCCAGGAAGGTCCATGCCTCGCCAACACCTCTTTGGGGCGGCCTGGCGATTTACGGCGCTTTTGTCGTCGTCACGATTTTTAATCTGCCTTTTTCAGATAGAATCCTGGGCGTCTTAATAGGGGCCAGTTTGCTGGTTCTCGCAGGCGTCATCGATGACCTCAAAGGCTTGCCAGCGCGGATGCGATTGCTCAACCAAACGATTGCTGCTTTGATCGTGGTGGAATCTGGCATCAGCCTGGACATCATCAGCAATGAACACTTAAGCGTATTCATCGAGCCCATCCTGACCGTTGTCTGGATTGTGGGGCTCACCAATGCATTCAATTTTTTCGACGGCATGGATGGTCTGGCAGCCGGCATTGGCGCCATTGCCGCTTTTTTCATGGCCCTGGTCGCCCTGCAAACCCACCAACGGCTGTTGATCTATTTTTCACTGACCATGATGGGGGCCTGTTTCGGTTTCTTGCCGTTTAATTTCAGATGGAACAAAGCAGCGAAAATATTTTTGGGAGATAGCGGCAGCAATCTGATCGGGTTCATCCTGGCGAGCCTGGCGGTGATGGGGGAATGGGCGAACAACGATTCCGTCAAAGCATTCAGCATTCCGATCTTAATATTTGGTGTCCTGATATTTGACATGATTTACATTTCCATTTCCCGCATCGCTACCAAACGCGTGCGGAGCTTCAACGAGTGGATCGGATATGTGGGCAAGGACCACTTGCACCATCGACTGTTTGCGATGGGCCTGTCAAAGAAACAGTGCGTCCTATTCATTTATTTTTTAATGATCGCGTTCGGGCTTAGCGCAGTCATCTTGAAAAACGGGCGCACCATCGATGCGGTTTTGGGAATCATTCAGATGGCCAGCATGCTAACCATAATCTCTATCTTGATGAAAAAGGGCGGCGAGATGTTGCAGATTTCGAAGAGGACCAAAAGCTAACATTTCAGGTTAATGCAAAAAACAAGCAAAATAAGGGACCAGAATTCCATATTTGAAGCAGCATTGCAAGGCTTGCCAACTGAGGTGTTGCTTACTGAAGCGGATTTTCGCATTGTCTTTCTGAATCAGGCTGCCCAAAACGCTCTGGGGTGCAACCTGCAAGAAATCAAAGGTCAGCCGATCCAGGCCCTGCTGTCCATTGAGAATCCTGTGGGGCTGGTGGAGAAAATCTCGCAACAACTCGCCCATGGGGACTGGTTTGGCGAACTCAAGTTTACCACGCCCACCCGACGGGATCTGGCGATGCAGGTGGTGGTGCAGGCCCTCGAGGATGCTCGAGGTCGCTGTGTCGGCTACTGTTTCTTAAGATTCGCACAGGGCGCACCCTCCGAGAACAGGCTAACTGTTGACGCTGCACGCGAAACATCACACGGAACTGGAGAAAAGAGTGCCGAGGACCGTGGGGCCAGTTCCGCTGCAATCGTGAGAAAACTAACCCATCGATTGAACAATCCCCTGGTCGGAGTGTTCAATTTTTCACAGCTTTTGCTCGAAAAATTGCCTCCGGAGGATACGCTGCACGACCTTGCTAAAACGATCTACGAAGCCGCACAGGAATGCAAGGACATTATTACAGAGTGGGAAAAAACCTATTACGATTCCGACGCTGATCCCTTTTCAAAAGGTTAGTGTCAACCCTACGGGCCAGCTTGACTTAGTTGAAAGCAGGATGACATTTCGGACGGATGATGAGCCAAAGAATTGAACTATTGATAGTAGACGACGATTCCTATACGGTGAAGTTCTTCAAGAATCTTTACGCTGGCAACAATTGTGTGATCAAAGCGCTGGACAACGGCAAAGACGCGGTGGAATCCGTCAAGAGGAACCCCTATGAATTGGTTCTATTGGACCTGCGTTTGCCCGACATCACTGGCCTGGATGTGTTGAAAGAGATTTCTAAGATGGAAAACGCACCAGAGGTCATCATGATGACGGGATTCAGTACCGTGGAGTCGGCGGTGGAAGCCATGAAATTAGGGGCCTTTGATTACGTCAAAAAACCCTTTGACAATATCGAGGAAATCAAAGTCCTCATTGAGAAAGCCTTAGAGAAGAAACGCATTCGGGACGAAAATGAATTTTTGAAGCAAAAAATTCGCGACCTCGCCCTGGGTGAGAAATTCATCTCCGAGGATCCCAAGATGAAAAGCGTCCTGGACGTGGTGCGGAAAGTTACCCATCTGGACAACACCGTTCTGATTTTAGGCGAAAGCGGCACGGGAAAAGAGCTAATCGCCAACCTGATCCACGAAAACAGTCCGAGAGCCAGGAACCGATACTTGACCGTAAATTGCGGGGCTCTGGCCGAAAACCTGCTGGAAAGCACTCTGTTCGGGCATGAGAGAGGGGCGTTTACCGGGGCCATCAGGAGGCACAAAGGCTATTTTGAAGTAGCTGACCAGGGCACCCTCTTTTTGGATGAAATTGGCGAAATCAGTTTAACTTCTCAAGTAAAATTGTTGCGCGTGCTGGAAGAGAAAAAATTCCAGCGCGTCGGAGGCACCGAGGAAATTTACACAGATGTAAGAATCGTGGCAGCTACCAACCGCGATCTGAGCAAAGAGGTCGAACTGGGTAATTTTCGCGAAGACCTGTTTTACCGGATCAATGTTGTCACCATTAATTTGCCGCCCTTGCGCGACCGAGAAGTTGACGTTCCTTTGCTCATTCATTTTTATTTTCACAAGTTCAACGAAAAATTGAACAAGATGCTGAAAGGGATTTCCACAGAATGCATGGAATTGCTGTTGAATTATGACTGGCCGGGAAACATCCGCGAGTTGAAAAATGTCATCGAACGCGCAGTCATTTTAGAGGATGGCGAAGAAATGACCGCTGCCAGCCTCCCTGAGGCCATCTCTAAAAGTGCCCCCAGAATGAGTGCAACCTACTTCGAGATGCCGTTTAACAAGTCAAAAGAGGCCTTTGAAAAGGATTACATCGCTCACGCCTTGAAGGCGCACCAGGGCAACGTGTTGAAGGCCTCGAAAAAAACCCACATACCTCGCCAAAACTTCTACCTGAAGATTAAGAAGTACGACCTGGATCCTGATTTCTACCGACCTTAGCAAGCTTTGACTGCCTCTTAGAAACGCCCTGTTGAACGCAACGCAATCATCGCGATTCTCTCGTTCCCATGCTCGGCGTGGGAACGCCCTCACCGACGCTCAGCGTCGACTGACCGGTGCGGCCCTTGGCTTCATTCCTACGGTACAACTTCTATGAAACGCTCCTCTGGAGCAGAACAACAGTTGATTCTCTTTAAGCACAAAGGCAGTCGTCCTGAGTAGTACCGACCGCTTTTGGGTCGGGACATATCGAAGCCCGTCACCCCTCGATACGGTCGCTTGAGAAGCAGCGACCTACTCGG
>JBHHYI010000349.1:0-3664 GCA_046757525.1 bacterium
AAGGAATTTAAGGTTGCCCCTTCCCAGGGCTCGCATTTTTTTCACAACCTGACTTCGTTCATGGTGGGGTATTTTACCATTAACGAAGTCCAGAATCAGGATTTTATCGACTGGGACTGGCTGCAGCAACGGAAGGCCGTAGAGGAAAGGAAGTACACCCGTCATCTGCACTTTAAGACTCCGCTGACCATTAAGATGAATGGTCATAAGAACAAAGGCTTCATTCTGAAACCTGAACCCCGCTGATATTGAATTTAGGCCGCAATCCTCGAAACCTGACGCAATGTCTTTCGTACAACAGAGTGTTTTCACCGTTCAAATAATCCCAATGCATTTTTCACTGGTTTAACACCCGGTTAAATGAGATCCGGGTCCCCGTCAGGGAGAACCTTTTGAGCGACCTGAAAACGGTAGTCATTCAAAAATCAATTTATCTTTCAATCATTAAAAGGTGGAAAAGGAGGTATTATGTGGCAACGTAAGTCGTCCTACGTGTTAACCATCTTCTTGTTAGTCCTGTGTGCTTCCCTTGTGTTTGCGCGGGCAAAGAACAATCCGGACACGAAGATGGACATCGACATTCCGTACCAGAAATTCGTTCTGGACAACGGTCTGACCTTGATCGTGCATGAAGATCACAAAGCGCCTATCGTGGCCGTCAACGTCTGGTACCACGTGGCGTCAAAGAACGAAAAACCCAGGAAAAGCGGCTTTGCCCATTTGTTCGAGCATCTGATGTTCAATGGCAGCGAGAACTTTGACGACGACTATTTCCAGGCTTTGGAAAGGGTGGGGGCGACCGATATGAACGGCACCACCAACGAAGACCGGACCAACTACTTCCAAAATGTGCCCACTTCAGCCCTGGACATTGCCCTGTGGATGGAATCGGACCGAATGGGGCATTTGGTTGGGGCTATCACTCAGGAAAAACTCGACGAACAACGCGGCGTCGTGCAAAATGAAAAACGTCAGGGGGAAAATCAGCCGTACGCGGTTTCCTATGAACTCATCACCAAAAGCACCTACCCCAAAGGCCATCCTTATTCCTGGACCGTCATCGGTTCCATGGAAGACCTCAACGCGGCCTCATTGGACGATGTCAAGGAGTGGTTCAAGACCTACTATGGCGCGGCCAATGCCGTTTTAGTTCTGGCCGGCGACATCGACGCCCAAACCGCTTTGCAAGAGGTCAAGAAGTACTTTGGCGACATCCCGTCCGGGCCGCCCGTGGCCAGGCAGGAAGTGTGGGTGGCTAAGCGCAGCGGCACCCAGTGGCAGCGGGTGGAAGACCGGGTGCCACAGGCCCGCATTTACAAGGTTTGGAACGTGCCGGAGTGGGGCTCCGCCGAAGTGGATTACCTGGACCTGGTCAGCGACGTTTTAGCCTCAGGCAAAACATCGCGGTTCTACAAACGGCTGGTTTATGAAGATCAAATCGCCACCAGCGTTCGATCGTATGTGGATGAAAGAGAAATCGGCAGCCAGTTTTATATTGTCGCGACAGCAAAACCAGGCGGAGATTTGAAAAAAGTTGAACAAGCCGTGGACGAAGAGCTGGCGAAATTCCTAAGAGATGGGCCCACAGCCGAAGAATTGCAGCGCGTCAAGACTCAGTATTTTGCCCGTTTTGTGCGCGGCGTCGAGAGGATTGGTGGCTTCGGCGGTAAATCCGATATTTTAGCGATGAACCAGGTCTATGGCGGCAGCCCTGACTATTACAAGGTCACCCTGGGACATGTGGAGAACGCCACGGCTGAAGCGCTGCACAGCACGGCGCGGACCTGGCTTTCGGACGGCGTGTACAATCTTGAAGTGTTTCCTTTTCCCAAATATGAAACCAAAACATCCGATGTGGACCGTTCAAAGCTTCCCGATGCAGGAACCCCGCCCAAAGCACAGTTTCCGCGCCTTCAGCGGGCCTCGCTCTCCAACGGCTTGAAGATCATTCTGGCCGAACGCCATGCCGTACCCGTGGTCAACTTTAATCTGCTGGTCGACGCGGGTTATGCGGCCGATCAGTTCACCCTGCCCGGAACCGCAAGTCTGGCCATGGATATGCTGGACGAAGGGACGAAAAAACGCACGGCCTTGCAAATTAGCGAGGAGTTAGCTTTGCTGGGCGCTCAGCTCCGTTCAGGGTCGAATCTCGACATGTCCAGCGTCACGCTCTCGGCGTTGAAATCCAAATTAGACCCATCGCTTGAAATCTTTGCCGATGTCATCCTCAACCCTTCGTTCCCCCAGGCAGATTTCCAAAGGTTGCAAAAACAGCAGCTCGCGCGAATTCAACGTGAGAAAGCTACTCCCATTCAAATGGCGCTGCGGGTATTCCCGAAATTCTTGTTTGGCGCCGACCATGCCTACGGCAACCCGTTTACAGGTTCCGGAACTGAAGAATCTGTCAACAAGATCACCAGGAAAGATCTGGAGAAATTTCACCGGACCTGGTTTAAACCTAATAATGCAACCTTAATTGTGGTTGGGGACACGGGATTAGATGAAATTAAACCAAAGCTGGAAAAGCTGTTCGCCAAATGGAAAAAAGGTGACGTTCCCAAGAAAAATATTGGTCACGTTGAACAAAAAGCCAAGTCTGTTGTGTACCTCATGGACAAACCCGGGGCCATTCAATCCATCATTTTTGCCGGCCACGTGGCCCCGCCAAAAGCCAATCCCGATGAAATCGCCATCGAGACTATGAACAACATTTTGGGAGGGCAGTTTACTTCTCGCATTAATATGAACTTGCGCGAAGACAAGCACTGGTCCTACGGCGCAGGCAGCGTGGTAATCGGCGCCAGAGGACAGAGGCCCTTCCTCGTGTACGCGCCGGTGCAAACCGACAAGACCAAAGAGTCCATGGTGGAGGTGGCCAAGGAGTTGCGTGGTTATCGGGGCGACAAGCCGGCTACCAAGGAGGAATTGGATAAGGTGCAAAAGAACCGCATCTTGCGATTACCCGGTTCCTGGGAAACCATGGCCTCGGTGGGCGCTTCCATTGGCGAGATCGTGCGCTACGGCTTGCCGGACAATTATTACGACAGCTACCCGGACAAAATTCGCAACTTAAAACTCGACCAGGTCGTCAAGGCGGCCAGCAAAGTCCTCCACCCTGACAATCTGGTGTGGATTGTGGTTGGCGACCGCGAGAAGATCGAGGAAGGCGTCCGTGAGTTGGGCTACGGCGAGCTCCATTTCATCGACGCAGACGGCAACTTGATTGAATAATTTTACCCTTGCCATATTGAGAAAGCCCGCTTCGAGATTTCGAAGCGGGCTTTTTGCTTTGGTGGGAAAGCGGTCAGAAGAGAAAGCTGGCAACACCTGAATTGGGCGATTTTGATTTCAAATCCGGTCGCCACCTTTTGGCGTCAACTTAACGGGCGTCTAACCACCAGATTGTCACCCCGAGCGGAGTCCGGCAGTTGCCGGACGTAGTCGAGGGGTCTGATTTAGGCACAAACCAGATTTCTCCCCGGCGGCTGCCGGGTCGAAATGACAGTTTAGGGGCGTAAGTTGACACCAATGGGTAGCCACCGGACGGCCTCGGCCACATCAGCAACATGAAGCTTGACATAGTATTCAGATTTGTGTACTTTTGGTTACTGGTTACTGGTTACTGGTTACTGGTTACTGGTTACTGGTTACTGGTTACTGGTTA
>JBHHYI010000350.1:0-3651 GCA_046757525.1 bacterium
CTTTTGAATTCTGTCAGCTCGATTTCCTCAAATCCGATGATTTTAAATTTTTGGATGATTTGATTGTAGTTTTGCTCAATAAGGCCGAAATCGCGTTTGGGAGTTTCAATGCGCGCCTTTTTGCCAAAGTGCCGAACCCGCAGCTCGCGGATGCCCAGGCCCCGCAGGTATTCTTCGGCGGTTTCAATGACGGCTAGTTTCTGGGCCGTCACTGCCTGGCTATAAGGAATGCGCGATGACAGACACGGGCTGGCGGGTTTATCCCATATTTCCAGATGAAGCCGTTTGGCTAATTCACGAACATCGGCTTTGGCGAACCCTGACTCTTTCAACGGACTAACCACTTCATATTCGGCCGCGGCCTGCAAGCCGGGACGAAAGTCGCCCAAATCGTCTACATTGGTGCCGTTAGCGATGTAGCGGATTTTCTCGCGTCTGGTAATTTCGGCTAATTTCGAATAAAGTTCGCTTTTGCAGAAATAGCAGCGGTTGGTGGGGTTAGAGGCGTAATTGCTATCCTGAATTTCCTCAGTCGTCATAACCAGATGCCGGGCGCCGATGGTTTGGGCAATGCGCCGCGCCTCGGCAATTTCCCGTCGCGGGACAGAAGGGGAGTCGGCGGTAACGGCCAGCACCTTTGAACCCAGGACCTCGTAGGCCACGCACAAAAGCAGCGCACTATCCACCCCGCCAGAATACGCCACGATCAACGATCCCAGGCGTGCTAAGACGGCTTTCAAATGTTCGTATTTGGCGGTCAAATCATCCATAAAAAACGCTCCAGTTTTCTTGTAACACCTGAATCCCAATGGTAATAGTAAGAATTGCAGCCAAGAACATCAAGGAATTATTTAAACGGCCAAATCTTTGAGCAAACCTGAACGGAAGACTAATGATGGCCCCGCAAAGCACCATGCCCAGCACCGACCCCATACCGAAAATCAAAGTAAAAAGCAGACCCTGAAATAGGGATGGCATGGAAGCCATGATTAGCAACAGGATGCCGGCGCTGCCTGCCAGACCGTGCACCACACCGATGAAGAACGGTCTGTGCAAATGCTCATGATTGGGGCCTCCCTTGTGGGAATGCAGATGGATGTGCTCGATTTCGCCGTGTTTGTGTTTGTGGATATGCAGCTCATCGCCAATCACGTTTTTTAGGAGCATCAATCCCAAATACAACAACATGACGCCCACCAAAAGCTCCAGCACCTGCGACAGCCTTTCAGGTATCGACAGTTTCAGAATCATGACCACCAGGCCAATTAGGAGCAAGATGGAGGTGTGTCCCAGCCCCCAAACGGCGCCCACCAGCGCAGACTTTTTCAGGCTTGTGTTTTTGCTGACGATGGTGGACACCGCGGCCACGTGGTCGGGATCCAGGCTATGCTGCATGCCGAGAAAAAATCCCGTCGTTAGTAAGCCCAGCAATTTTACAAACACGGTAGGGGCCTCATCCGTTGATGAAAATGTTCCCGCTGCTGGCCAATCCATTGGTTTGGCTTTGAAACAAGGTTGCCAGGGTGAGAAAATCCTCGGCCGTAGTACGCGAAAAGGCATCCCGGCAAAAGACCACGATGACGAACAATCGGCCATTGTCATAAGCGCCGCCGATGCCGAAAACGCTTTTCACATTGTGGTCGGACACAAAGTCTTGTGCTGCAATAATCTTGCGCCCCTGGGCGTCTGTGGCTTTGGCCGCATCTTCGACGAAGAACAAACCTGTTTTCTTCCCGATGGTTTCGATGAGCACGTCGGGATCGTGGCTGTCCAGGAAATCCAATGGCACGCCGAATTCCTTGAGTAGACGCGAGATCATCGGAATGGCACCCACGAAGTCTGCGGAAATCAAGGGAATACCCACGTGGCCTTTGGATTTTCGGCGGTCACACCAGTCCGCTTCCTGACCGTGGGTTCCAATCAGCGAGAGCACCGGGCAAGCGGTAGTCAGGGTGTCTGCCGCTCCAGCGGAATTCGTCAGATTTTGCACAAATTCCTTGTTGCTCTTTGGTAAGTCCCCAAAAGGCACCGTCAAAAAGATGCGGGCGACCACCACAGAGTCGGAGAACTGCGTGTGCAGGGCCTCGGCCAGAGTCTGTGCCGCCTGCTCCAGGTATTGTGCTTGCTTGATGCGGGGCAGCGCGTCCGCCCAGAGTTGGGTAATGGTTGTTGAAGTGGCTTGTTCGATCTTCATAATGATTTCTCCTTTCTTGTTTGGTTTAACTAATTTAGCAAGTTAACTTTCAAAGTGACTTGCTTATTTCTTTCTAATGTTGTATATTTAAAATAAATATCTTTTAAAGTAGGTGATGCCATGCCTAAACAGAAAATAATCTATGATTCTCCATTGGATGCCATTGTTGCATTAGCCAAACGTCTCAGCGTTTATGAAGAACGCCATCGGCTTTCCTCCGAGGCCTTTTTCGATAAATACAAAAAGGGGTTACTTGACGATAGCATAGATTTTGTTGAATGGTCTAATGATTATCAGAATTTTCTAGCCCTCAAACTGGAATTAGAAGAACGCTTGATTCATGCTGCTTGACGTACTAACCGATTATTTAGCCAAAGTCGAAACATCTCTTCAATCCCTTAAGAATTGCCACTTTGAAAAATATGAAGAAGAAATTCTAACACCTGATCGAGCCAATCTCCGTGTTCGTGTCAGGTTTTCAAAGGGCCATTTACTGGAATTAAACGAAGCAGTAATTATTGATAGCGGAAAGCTCGGACATCTTTCTTATCGTTACCACTTCCAAGACGAAAATAACACACTCATGTTTCGATATGATAACACTCCACATTTTCCAGACATCGAGATATTTCCCCACCACAAGCATCTTCCAAATCAAGTTATATCGACAAAAAAACCTAAGATCCCAGATGCCATTCAAGAGGTCAAAGAATACTTTTTAAGCAAGCCATAAAGTCTCTTGCATGCGTTCATAAGGAGCACGGAACCTACTCTCTGGTGGTATTAAATCGATCCAGCCCTCACCCCATTTCTTTCTGAGGGATTGCACAGCAGCGCTGTCGCGAAGATAGAACCAGAAGATCCTGGTGCTCAGGTCGCGGTCGCTGCAGAATACCACCTCAAAGTCCGAATCGATCAAGTCAAGGCGTCGGCGCTGAATGCGAGCCCACCTGACCTCGGGCCAGTGCACGTGAAAGTGAACACGGGGCACCTCCGTCGGCGTTTTGGTTTCTCGTTCTTCCCTGAGCGCCAGGAGCGTTTCGTTTTGTGGCGATTCCGCCGTCCTCCAACACTGGTCAAACAACTCAAAACGCCCGTGTATGTTCAGCGCACACCGGTCCTCGTTCTTGGTCGTGAGGACCAATTCTTCGACCGCAGATAAATCCGAGAAAAAGATTCGCTGGCGGGTGAGCGCCAGGGTTCTCTGAGGCATCTTCGTCGCTCCTCGGTTTTATGTCCCTGAATGCATGAACGGTTTATTCCAACTTTCCGGTTCGTTGTTTTAGCTTGTCCTTGCCATTGCTTCTTTTCTCGAGGCTAAACATTGAATTTCACACCAACTCCAGATAGCGGTGCACATACATGATCGCCATGGAGCCTTCTCCCACTGCGGACGCCACCCTCTTGACCGAACCGTGGCGAACATCACCCGCCACAAAAACTCCCGGCAGACTGGT
>JBHHYI010000351.1:0-3647 GCA_046757525.1 bacterium
TCTTTTGGGAAACGCTCTTTTGTACGTAACGCAATCGTCTCGATTGCACAGGCGTTGCCGACATTTAAAGCAATCCCGATGCATCGCATGGGCGTCGACTTAACCCCCCAAACTATCATTTCTTGTCGGGCGGCTGACTGACGAGAAATCTGGTTTGTGCCTGAATCAGACCCCTCGACTACGCTTCGCTCGGGGTGACAATAGGGTGGTTAGACGCCCCTTAAGTTGAGGCCCATGGGCGAAAGCCGGATGAAGCAACCTCCTTGCCCGGTCGCGGCAGATTGCTCCACCCTGAGGCGGTTGCGAGTCGCCGCCTTGTCTGTTAACCATTTGTCCTCATCATTCGCAGATTCACCGATTCAAAACAACCATTCACCGATAAACCCTGTCTCAATAAACTTGGCCTGCGTATATTTGCCTAACTCAAATGAGAAAAACGGGACGAGTTTTATGCGATGGTTTACGCGGCCAATCTTTTGGATTTTCTTTGGAATCGCTGGTTTCGGCGTTTTCCTGTTGCTGCAGCTTCATTCTTGCCAAAACTGGGATGCGGTGCAAAAAAGTTGGCCTCTGATATTGGTCGGTTTGGGGGCGCTCCAGTGGTCAGATTCTGATTTTAGGGATTTGACTTCCGCCTTTGCTTTGATTTCCCTGGGAGCAGTGCTGTTTTTGATCAATCACCGGGTTCTGACTTTTCATCTGATCTGGCAGTTTTGGCTCGTATTTCTTAAGTTTGTGCTTTCTAAAATCGTAATCTTTTTATAACTTCGGTTTGAAACAATGTGGAGGCAACCATGGCAGGAAATTTAGACCGTAACGATTCCCGGATTTGGGTGAGCTTTTTGCTCATCCTTTTGGGCGTGCTTTTTCTTCTGGACAATTTTGACGTTTTAGACATCGGCAATGTTTGGGGCTATTGGCCCTTGCTCCTGATCGGCATTGGCGTGCTAAAACTCGTGAACTCCGGATTCAAAGACAAAAGCGGGGCCACGGTGCTGATTACCATCGGCATGATCTTCCTTTTGATCAAGTTGGATATCGTGTACTGGGATGAAATCTGGCAGTTTTGGCCCGTAGTGCTGATCCTCATCGGCGTCTTGATGCTTTCCAGGCACCGTTCCATGGGCATTGTGCTTTCCAGGCGCTCCGATCAAGATCAAACTTCGGCAGACGATCGCATCGATGTCGTGGCACTGTTCTGTGGCAGAAAACAGAGGGTAACCTCGGACCGATTTGAAGGCGGCAGTATTACGGCCATGTTCGGGGGTGCAGAAATCGACCTCACCAATGCCAAGTTGTCGTCCGGCGAGAATGTCTTAGATGTTTTCGCCATGTTTGGCGGTGCCGTCATTTTTGTGCCCGACAACTGGAACGTGGTCATCAAAGGGTTCCCAGTTTTCGGCGGATTTGCCGATCACCGAAAAAGTGTGGCTACGACGGAAATCTCGACCATGCCTGTATTGACGATCAAAGGCTTCGTCATGTTTGCCGGCTTTGAGATTAAGAACGCTTAAGCGTCCAAGAGGAGGATCTTAAATGGCTCTTTCCTTTGTCACTCAACGCCAAAGGACAAACTATTACCTGTCGGTCTGGCTGGTCATCATCTTGTTGCACGCTTTGCTTTTTGTTCTCGTGCTAAAAGTCAAGTGGCAATGGGCTGCGTTGGACAGCCTGGTGTTCAATCTGATTTACTCTTTCTTAGGCTTAAGCTTCTGGTACCCGTGCCAGTTTATTTCTCTCGAAAAAGCATCTTTGGCCAAGATTCTGGTAAATCACGTCTTAGCCGCGGCCCTGGTCACGCTAATCTGGATCGGCAGCGCGCATGCCATACTGGTCAATGTCTTCCACCCGGGCGAGCCCTATCTTCAAATCCTGAACAAATCGTTGCCCTGGCGTTTCCTCATGGGCGTGTTGTTTTATTTCGTGACCGTCTCCTTTTACTATTTGCTCATTTATTACGAAAATTTTCAAGAGAAACTGCTGCGGGAATCCGAGTTGAAAGCGCTGGTCAAAGAGGCTGAGCTGAAAACCCTAAAATTCCAGCTTAATCCGCATTTCATATTTAACAGTTTGAATTCCATTCATTCGCTGACCTTGACCGATCCGGAAAGCGCCGGCAGGATGACCGTCAAACTCGGCAATTTTTTGCGCTACACCCTTTCCAAAAACGAAAAGCAGTTCAGTCCGTTGGCAGAAGAATTGGAATCAGCAAAACTCTACCTGGAAATTGAAAAGGTAAGATTTGCAGACAAATTCGAATTCAAAGAGGAAGTGGAAAAGGGCTGCGACGGCATCCTGGTGCCGAGCATGATTTTGCAACCGTTGTTTGAAAACGCCATCAAGCACGGTGTCTACGAAAGCCTGGACAAAGTCGCCATTAAACTCACCTGCGAAAAGCTGGAAGATTATTTGCGAATTTCTCTTGAAAACGATTTTGACCCTGAGGCAGTGTCCAAAAGCGGTGAAGGCATTGGTCTGCAAAACATTGAGAAGCGCCTTGAAATGCTCTACAACCAGATCCATCTGTTAAAAGTCGAAAAACAAGATAGGCGATTCAGAGTCAGTTTGCTCATCCCCCTAAAACGATAGCTCCCTGCACGGCGAAGGGGCCAATGAATGGAACGCAGATATTACAGATGGGCCGGATTTCCGCGGATCTGTTTCTTGTGAAAATCAAACAGGTCTTGAGCCTGGGGGCCAATTCTTTACTTTTGGGCAAGAAATAAAACGGAGGCAGGCATGACCGCAAAAATCAAGGTCGTCATTATCGACGATGAAGCTCCAGCCAGGGCAATCCTCGCCAGGTTTTTGCAAGAATTTCCGCAATTAGAGATTGAGCAGCAATGCAGCAACGGTTTTGAGGGGCTCAAAGCCATTCAGGAAACCCATCCTGACCTAATTTTTCTCGACATTCAAATGCCGAAAATCACTGGTTTCGAGATGCTGGAATTGCTGGACGAAGCACCGGCCATCATTTTTACCACCGCTTACGATCAGTACGCCCTCAAGGCCTTCGACGTGAATGCCATCGATTACCTGCTCAAACCGTTCTCTCGGGAGCGGTTCCACGAGGCTGTGAACAAGGCCGTCAAGGCTCTCGGAGACCCCTCAAAACAGCAAAAAGCTCTAAGGAAGCTCAAGAAGCACCTCGAGGCCCGGGGGGATTACTTAGAAAGAATCGTTGTCACTGAAGGTTACAAAATCCTGATCGTCCCTGTGCAGAATATCTACTGGCTCGAAGCCCAGGACGATTACGTCATGCTGCACACCCGGGAGGGCGGATTCCTCAAGCAACAGACCATGAAGTATTTTGAAGCGCACTTAGACCCCAGCGAGTTCGTGCGCATTCACCGATCGCACATTGTGAAAATCAGCACGATCAAGGAAATCGAGGTCTTCTCCAAAGAATCCCACCGAGTGCGCCTCGCCAACGGGCAAAGACTGCCGGTGAGCAAAAGCGGACACGCCAGGTTGCGAAGCATTCTAAGCTGAAGTCCGGTCAGTGTTCTTCAGTGGCCTTCGGTGTTCGATTACCGGGACGTGCAAAAACGCAGTCCAACCCTGAAGCACGCTGAAAGACACCGAATTAAACCTAAGCGGCTGTGCAATAATAACTTGGTCAATCTCAACGAAGAAGGCAAAACGAT
>JBHHYI010000352.1:0-3645 GCA_046757525.1 bacterium
AAATCTGGTTTGTGCCTAAATCAGACCCCTCGACTACGTCCGGCAACTGCCGGACGACTGATTCGCAGGAATGACAAATTTAGAGTTCTGAAAACCTGAGGTACCAATGAGAATCTCTTAAGTTGACGCCTAAGGGCTGCTTGATGATCTTGCGCACATAAGCCAGATCCCACCAAAATTCTCCTTGATAATTAACGGCCCTTTAGCTAATTTAAAGACGTCTTTTTGTGCAAAGTTAAGGATTAGGTCAATAGGAGTGTTCCGCTAATGTTTGTTGCTTGGCCCTGATTCCCTATGCTCGCATGGGATTAAAGCCGCAGGCCTTGCCGCCAGGGAGTCCGCTGCGGACTCATTGAATTAGAGCTTGCTGCCCTGAAATCATTAAGAAAAATACTTGCAAGGGTATGGTACATTGTTTGTAAAAGAGGAGTTGCGTTATGCCCAAAACAGAAATGATAAGAGCGCGGATTGAGCCCGACCTCAAGAAGGAGGTGGAGAGAATATTCAAAGAATTGGGTCTAACCACTACCGAGGCCATTATTCTGTTCTATAATCAGATCAGACTTCGGAAGGGTTTGCCATTCGACGTTGTAATCCCGAACAAGACCACTGTTAAGACGTTCAGAGACACGGACGCTGGTAAGAATCTTGTTTATTGTGACGATGCTGAAGATTTGTTCAACAAGCTTGGAATCTAATGTTAAGACCTGCATTCACAAAGCAGTTTGAACGAGATTTAAAAAAGGCACTGAAACGCGGCAAGGACAAACAAAGAATAAAGTTCGTGATTACCAGGCTCATCAACGAGGAAGAATTAGAGCCAAAGTACAAAGAGCACAAGCTCGTTGGTCAGTATAAGGGCAGGCGTGAATGTCATATTGAACCGGATTGGCTGCTCATCTATAAAATTGAAGGGCAGGAGATAATTTTTGAAAGAACCGGTACACATTCGGATTTGTTCTGAAAAAGAAGTTTATGCTCGCATGGGATTGAAGCCCCGCTCACCGGGGAGTTCCTTGCAGCGGCCAGCTTGCCAGTCACAAAGAGGGATTGACCCGCTGACGTCGTATGATGCTCGAGCCGGAAAGGTGACAACATGAAGAGAGGAGCAAAGGAAACGGGGAATGAGTTTGCGCAGGTTTGTTAAACATTGCTGGCTTGTCCTGTTAGCTAGCCTGGCAGTGAGTTGCAGTAAAAAAGACACCACCGCAGATCAAAATCCGCCGGCCTACACCAAGCCAGCCTACACGACGACCGAAGCGGACGCCAGGAGATCGGCGATTCACTTCACCGACATCTCCCGGGCCGCCGGTGTGGACTTCGTCCATGAAAACGGCGCTTTCGGTAAAAAATGGATGCCGGAGACCATGGGCAGCGGCGGCGGGTTTCTGGACTACGATAACGATGGCTGGCCAGACCTGTTGCTGGTCAACGGTGCGCAGTGGGCGGGTCACGAGAAATCAAACAAGAGGCCCACGTTGCACCTCTACCACAACCTGGGCGGCGAACGCTTCAGAGATGTAACCGCGGAAGTGGGGCTCGGCGTTTCCCTCTACGGCATGGGGTGTGCGTTTGCTGATTACGACAGCGACGGCGATCTCGACATTTATGTCACCGCCGTGGGTAGCAACAAACTGTTCCGCAACGACGACGGCAAGTTCGTCGACGTTACCGCGCAAGCTGGTGTCTCCGGCAACAGCGGCATAAAGGGCGATTCTCCTGCCTGGTCCACGAGCGCCGCCTGGTTAGACGCCGACCGGGACGGACGCCCGGACCTGTTTGTGTGCAACTACGTCAAATGGACTCCCCAGACTGACCTGTTCACCACTCTGGACGGCAAGACGAAATCCTACGCAACGCCGGAACAGTACCAGGGTGAAACCTGCCGGCTCTACCGCAATCGGGACGGCGAGCGTTTCGAAGACGTCACCAAATCGGCGGGCGTCTTTAATCCCGAGGGGAAATCGCTGGGCGTGGCGATCGCCGACATCAACGATGACGGCTGGCCCGATATTTTGGTGGCCAACGACACCCAGCCCAATTTTCTTTACTTGAACCAGGGCAACGGGAGGTTCACCGACATCGCCTTGCGCGCCGGCGTCGGCTATGATGAATTCGGCCGCGCCCGTGCTGGCATGGGCATCGATGTGGCCGACGTTGCTAACGATGGCAAACTCTCCATTGCCATTGGCAATTTCTCCCGCGAGCCGCTTTCACTTTATACCCAACTGAATCCCGAGCTGTTTCAAGACCTGGCAGGCAGTGCCCGGCTTACCAAGGCCTCCCTTTTGCAGCTTTCCTTCGGTCTTTTGTTCTGCGACTTGAACCTCGATGGCTATTTGGATCTGGTCGTGGGCAACGGGCATATCGAGCCCGAAATCAACAAAGTGCAGCAAGAGGTGACCTTTGCCCAGAAACCGCAACTCTTTCTCAACAATTCTCACGGGCAATTCGACGATGTCAGTGAGCGTGCTGGCGAGACGTTCCAGGAACCAATCGTTGCCCGGGGCATCGCTTCAGCGGACATCGACCAGGACGGCGACCTGGATCTGCTCATCACGGTGAACAACGGTTCGCCAAAGCTTTTGCGCAACGATTGGTCCGGGAACAACGCTAACTGGTTAAAGCTAAAACTCCGTGGCAGCAGGCCCAATCTCAACGCACTTGGCGCTCAGGTTACAGTCTGGGCTGGCGCTTTGAAACAAAGAAGAATGGTGCGTACGGGGTCTTCCTACCTGTCACAATCGGATTTTGGAGAGCTAATTTTCGGTCTGGGTTCCCACACCCAAGTGGACAGTTTGGAAATCCGCTGGCCAACCACTGGAGCTGTGACCAAGCTGGGCCCTGCCGCGGCCGGTCGCACTTATTTAATCACAGAGCAAAAACCGGAATGGATTCATGCCGACCAGTCAGGCCTTTAGAGCCTGGACGCCATCCGCTGGAATCCATTGAATAATCAGGCACAATATCCTCGATTAATTTGGGAACGGTTGTAGGGGGCAACCAAAGCCGTAGCTCTCGTGCCCAAACTCCAGTTTGGGCACGCCCTTGTTCGAGAAGCTCTGCTTCGAGGAGTCCGATCTGGCTATGGAAGCGAAGCTTCTCTCCCAATTGCGTTCCAGAATAAAATTTTGGAACGAGAGGGAAGTCCCAGTCCGCACGGCCAAACACCCCTCTGATTTTCGCTCTGCACGAGCGAGAATCTGTCTCCCTTTCGAAGGGGTGTTTCCCACAATCCCCACGCATCGCATGGGCGTCAGCTTAAGCCCCCAAACTGTCATTTCTCGTCAGGCGGCTGACTGACGAGAAATCTGGTTTATGCCTAAATCAGACCCCTCGACTACGTCCGGCAACTGCCGGACTCCGCTCGGGGTGACAATATGGTGGGTAGACGCTCCTTAAGTTGACGCTAAAACGACGCATCGCGATTGCTTTAAACGCCGGAAACGCCAAAGGTAGCCCTCTTGTCATGCAGGAGGCATCTTGTTACTGCTCAGCACTGTGCAGCCAGCCAACAAGATTCCTCCGGAATGACACTTGAGGCTGTAATAAAGGACGGCGGCAGCAAGGCGTTTCTAGAGAGCACTGTGCGAGTCATCCCGAGTAGGTCGCTGCTTCTCAAGCGACCGTATCGAGGGGTGACGG
>JBHHYI010000353.1:0-3593 GCA_046757525.1 bacterium
CCGGGTCGAAATGACAGTTTGGGGGCTTAAGTTGACGCCTATGGACTTTATCCGGGTTAGAAAGTATTCTAACAACAAAATTAAAGTTGGCTAAGAAAACACGATGTTGTCGGCTTGTAGTACGGAGAGGCACTGAATTGGCCGTTCATTTTCTGGCGTGGCAGAGCCGCAAAGAAATGGGACACGGACTTTACGGATTGAACGGATTTGCGTTGATCTGCTTCTTGTGAAAATTTAACAGTTCATGAATCACACCAAACTTGAGAGCTATGAGATTTAGAAAATCCGCAAGAGAAGTCTTCGACGCCTGGGCCCGGGATTACCATGCAGATGACATGGAAGCGCACCACTGGCCACGTGTAAAACAGGCCTTCGCAATGATTCCTGACATGCCAGGCAATTACCTGGAAATTGGCGTGGGCAACGGCTACGGCATTTACCACATGGCCACACACCAGTTCGCCTCCGGGCAATGCTACGCTGTGGATTTTAGTGCCAACATGGTTGAACGCGCAAAGAAGAAAACGGCCGGTTTGAACAATGTGCACATTCAATGTGCAAATTTTCTCAACTGGCGTCCGTCTGAGCCCGTCCGGTTCTCTTTCATCTTCTCGATGGAAGTGTTTTACTACTTCAATGACATTCAGGCGGGAATTGAGCGGGCGCAGGCACTCCTGGCGCCGGGCGGCCTGCTCATGGTTCTGGTCAACTTCTACAAAGAGCATGCGGCCAGCCACGCATGGCCGGCGCAGCTCGACACGCCCATGCAGTTGTGGTCAGAAGCGGAGTACTTTAACGCTTTCGAGAGGGCCGGCCTGAAAGAAATCCAGCAGCAGCACTTGCTGGGCCACGACAAGAGGGAAGAGGATGGCGCAGACCCGGGCACGCTGGCCACCTGGGGAAGACGTGGGTCCAGTGCTACCGATTAAGGTGCACCTGGCTGCCCACAAGAAGGCCCGATGCCAAAAGCTATGTTCAGCTACTTTTCAACGAAACCGTATCTGGTCAAGGTCAACTCTTCGTCTTTGATGAGTCCCACCTCGGGAGCGTACAGCTTATACTCCTTGCTGTCCGGTTCCAAATCAGAGCTCTCTTCAACTTTTAGACAGTCGTCGAATTTTTTTGCCAGGGTTTGCAAGGTTTCACTGCGAGAAACGAAACCGAAAAAAACTTAATGTTTTTTTTAAAATTTCGTTCTATCTTTAGAACAAGCGATGAAAGGTACACTTCCATTGACCCTTGTTGAAGAAAAATCAACCGTGGACCGCGAAGCAAGGCAGGCGTCGTTATTTGAGGAAATCGTTTTGCAGTACCGTCGGCCATTGGTCGCGCTGGCTTTCCGCATGTTGAACAATCTGGAAGATGCCCGTGACCAGGCGCAAGAAGCTTTTATTCGCTTCTGGAAAATGAAGAGCTGGCCTCCCGAAGCAGAAGAAGTTGTTGCCGTGCTGAACCGGATCACGGTCAACCTCTGCATCGACAAGCTCAGAAAGCTGCGGCGATTCCGGCTGTTCCAATCTGGAGCTCAGGCGGTAATATCGCAACACGCCTCATCTGACAATGCCGACCGTGCTGTGCTGGAACGCGAAATGACGATCCTAATTCAGGCGGCCGTGGCGCGACTCAAGCCCAGACAAAAGGCCGTGTTTGTGCTGCGCGACGTCGAAGGCTATTCGGTTCGCGAAACCGCCCAAATTCTAAGTTGCGCCGAAAACAACGTCCTGGTGAATCTGCATTTGGCGCGGAAGAATCTCAAAAAATGGTTGACCCCCTATTTGAAGGAGTAAGTTGTGACGATGAACTGTTCCAACGCGAAAAAAGAGTTGCCGCTATTGGCGCACGACGAATTGGAGAGCGCCAAACGGGATGCCCTCAAACAGCATCTCAACGGGTGCACAGCCTGTCAAAGCCTTGCCAAACAATACGGCTATCTTGCAGAACAGGTGCGCAAGCTGCCGGCACCTCAGGAATCTGAAGGGTTCTATGACACGTTTTTTCAGGAAATCATGGAGCGAGTTTCGAAGAACGAACAGCGAGTCGCTCCTGAATGGCAGTCTAAAATCGGCCTGGGTTGGCTCGCGTTGAAGCCGAGAATGGCCTTTGCAGGCGTGGGCGCCCTGCTCGTGCTGGTGCTCAGCTTTTTCCTGAGCAACCATTTTTATTTCAGCTCAAAAAAGCAAAGGACGACGTTAGAGGCTTACTTAGAGAGATCCGACTACCGGGGACTGGCCCGGGCCATGCAAAACACAAAACAGCAAGAGAAGCTCTTGAACGATCTGGTGCCCGTGCGGTTGTTCATCGATGGCTTGCGCAAATTGGAGCGACTGCCATTCTCGCAAGGCTTCCTGGCTCGTCTCCTAACAGAATCCGTGGCAAACACTCTGGTGGGCAGGCCACAACGGCGGTCGCAGGTTTTCAGGGATTATTTCAAAAACGAGAGCCTGGATTTTAAAGCCGTGTTGAAAGCGCTGAGCAAGATAGACCGGCCGGGCGCACGGGTGTCGGTGCAGGAACTCATAAAGTGGAAACGGGGCTCTGCTTGAAGAATCCCCTGCATTTGGTTTCTATATGGTATTACGTCTCATTTCTTGCATCGGTCAGGCCAGTCGGAGGCCCGGCCCTTGACGGACGCCCGACTGACAAAAGTGCGAAAAGAATTGGAACGCGGATTGCACGGATTTAACTGATCCGAACGGATTAGCCAGACTAAATTTGTTTGAGGTAGTGACTCTGAACCGAACGGCTCACGAACTGTTGGATTTTCACAAGAAACAAATCCGTGTAAATCCGGTCGATCCGTAAAATCCGCGTTCCAATTCAGTTGCGGCTGCGCCGCGCTAAGGTTTACCAACATTTCTCACTTGGTTTGAGGTGTCATTCCGACCGGGCAGCCGCCGGGGAGGAATCTGAAACTTGGCATTTTGACACTACCACTAAAAAAAGAAGGAGAAAAAATGAAGACCATGAAAGCGTTGTTGTGGACCTCGTTTTTGTTGGGCCTGTTTTTTTTGCAGGGATGTGTGGTCTTTAGATTCGTCGAGACCCGCGTCACACTCAGTCCTGACAACAGTCCGGCCAAAATGGTTATTACTTATGATGATCTCTCCTCTGATGAGGACGAAATTCAGGATGTGAGAAAGGATTTTGAGGAATTGCTAAAAGGGTGGCATGGCGACAAGTATCTTGTGGAGCGCGCCGATGAAGGGGTGCTGGTGCAAGACCGCGAGGTGTACATTGAGGACGGGAAAATCATGGCGCGCGAGAGCGGCATCCTCAAGGACCTCAACGACACCTACGCCTTCTGGGTCAGCAACGGGGAAAGACTTATGATGTTCGACGATAGCGGCGGAGACTACGAGCTGGTAGAATCCAATGGTCAGGTCTTGAAAACGAAAGAGAACACGTTGATCGTCTGGCCGGACGATGCCAAAGAGTTGTACTGGAAACAGCGCCTGACCGAGGATTCGGAGTCCTTTGAAAAGAACCGACCTTTGATGGTAAAATGGCTCAAGGAGTACTTAGCGAGTCAAGCCAAGACCGCCGAGGCGCAGGATTGATCCTCAGGTTGCGGAGCGGGCTGCGTTCGTCTCCGC
>JBHHYI010000354.1:0-3497 GCA_046757525.1 bacterium
AGCACCGAAGGTAAGACACCGACTTTTTCAAAAAAAGTCGGTGTCTGGCGTGTGCGTAATTTAAAGCGGGAAGGGGCAGAAGGTCAAGGATTTTCTGCAAGAATTGTGAATGTTTTCAAAAAAAACGTAGCTCAGGCGTCTCGTTTGAGAAAAAGCCAACTGGAACGGTGGCGCCATGGGTGTGTAAGCGACTTCATTTGGTCAAAACCATGGCCGAGGCAGGGAGGACCTCAAAAGTTTTCTCAATGCCCTGGCCAAAGGTCGCCTCGCCAGTGCGTTTTCCGTCGACGACTTTGCGCCAGCGACCTGTGGGTACAACAAAACGAGCGGCCTGTTGTGGATTGGCGTTGAGGAGTACGATGAAGTCTTTGGCGTCGTGCGAATCCTTGCGGGCCAGGTGAAAGCCCACCGACCATTCTGTTTCAGAGTGCAAGAAATGGATGCTCTCTGCCGGCGTGTGTCTGAAGACCGGGTGGGCCTGGCGCAAGGCGATGAGGCCGCGGTAGTAGTCAACCAGGTCACGATTCAGCTCCTTGTGCCCAAAGTCGAGCCAGTTGGTTTCGTTGTCTTTGTTGTAGGAATTGTGGTCGATGCGACCCACGTTGGGATCCGGGGCGTCGGTGGGGGCGATGACCTTGCTGCGGGCGAACTCCTGCCCTTCGGCAATCATCACCGGACCCTGGCTGGTGAGCAGAAAGGCCGCCGCCAGCTTGTTGAGCTGGAGCTGCCTTGGGGAGAGTCTGGCATGGGCGTTCAGGTAGGTTATTTTCTCCTCCGGGCTCACTTCGCCGCTGCCCAGGCGGATGAAATCGCCCAGGGTGAAGTCGTCGTGCGATTCCAGGTAGTTGAGCGAATGGGCCTTGTCCAGAAAAGGCCCCCCCTGCTCCCGCAGGGAACCCTGAATGTAGCTCCGCACGGTATCGTCGTTGTTTGGTCCCCAGTACTTGCCGAAAATCCAGCCCAGGCCGTCGAACGGATTTTGCCCTTTGACGCCGTTGCGGAACAGGTCGTTCCAGGCGGCCCAGCCCCTTTCTGAAAAGCCGGCGAGGTCGTATTTGCCGCCGCCCCATGGTTCGGCGATGAGGATGACGTTCGGATTGATCTTCTTGGCCGCTTCAGTGATTTGTTCCACCGTCTCCCAATCGATCATGGTGGCCAGGTCGAACCGGAAACCATCGATGTGGTATGCTTCCAGCCAGTATTTAACGCTGTCCACGATCAGCCGCCGTGCCATGGGACGCTCTGTTTTGAGGTCGTTGCCACAGCCGCTCAACTTGAGAAAATCCATGTGGGCGTCTAAACGGAAATAGTATTTTTTGTCGATGTACTTTAGCGGATTGAGGTCGTACTGGGAAACGTGGTTGTAGACCACGTCCATGATCACAGCGATGCCGGCCTGGTGCAACCCTTTGACCAGGTCTTTGAATTCGTCCACTTGCTGACCGTGAATGCCGCAGTAGGCGCCTGGCTCGAGGGTTCCGCCCGAGGCATAGTACGATTCCGGCGCGAAGAAGTAAGAGGTCATGTAGCCCCAGTGGTTGCGGGCGTATGGATTCCAGGTGTTGGTCTCACCCAGGATTTCCTTATGGTTGTAGGGGATTTCCATATTGCCGAACTCCTGGCACGGCAACAGCTCCACAGCGTTGACGCCCAATTCCAGGATGTGGTTAAGGCCGCCGCTGGCACCTTCCTCGAGCAGTCCGTGGTAGGTCCCCTTCTGTTTGACGCCGGAAGAAGGGTGTGCGGTCAAGTCGCGCACGTGCATTTCGTAGACGATCAAATCTTCCCACCGGATACTCAGCGGCGTGTCGCCTTGCCAATTGTAGTCTTGCGTATTAATCAGAATGCTCCTGGCTTCGTGCAAATAGGAGTTTTTGCTGCAAACAGCAACTGAGTAAGGGTCGGCGAGGATGGCTTCGGGCTGGAACATTTCGGTGGCATCTGCGGGACCGGAAACTTTGTAGCCGTAGTATTTGCCCCAGTGAGTACCTGGGAGCGCGAACTCCCAGACGCCGTCTTTTGCAGCCGTCATTTCGTACTCAGCGCCAACGGCGTCGGTGTGACTTTCGAAGAGGACCAGTTTGACCGAACGAGCGCGCGGGGCGAACACTCTGAAAACGGTTCGGCCGCCTTCCACGGTGAAGCCCAGGGGTTTGTCAGATTGCAGTGCGTCCAGCAAGACCCCTGAATCGACCGGCAGCTTGCCGTGCCCTTTGATTTCCACAAAATAGTTTTGGCGGTAATCTAAATCGGTGGTTGCCAGGAAAACCGAGTGGTCCTCAGTTTTGACGTTTACCACGGAGACCGGGCCGTCCACGGCAACGTCTTCCCCGGACAAGGGATGGGTTTCGTTTTCGAACTCTATTAGAATGTGGTTTTTGTCTAAAGCTTTGGCGGATAGGATTTTTGTCGGCAAGCTAACTCTTTCTTTTTTGGTTGTAGTGGAAGGCTTTGGTGAATTCTGGTAGTCATTGCAACGCCCGTACCTGGTGTTCGTCGTCTCCGAACAACTTCTTTAGCCCAAATCAAGAAAAGCGTGTCGCTTAACGGTCATTTTGCATTTCGCAGAGGCGCTACGACTGTCCCAAACAGATTGGCGATTTCCCAAACCAGTCACAAGCTAACCTTGTTCAAGAGGGTGAGCTTTTCCTTCTCAAAATGGGGCAGCTCAATCTCGTCCAGCAGCTCTTCTTCCAGCCGGTCGGCCCAGGTGTTCATGTACAGGATGACGTCTTCACGCCGGTTGTGCTGCAAGGGTTTGCGCTGCGGCGGGATCCTCTCCAGAACGGCAGGCGCGGAAAGCCGCTCCAGATGATACAGATCTTCGGTGGTGAAGCCGATCTCCAACATCCGGGTGATGATGTGGTCGATGGGATAGTTGCTGGTGGGACAATAATCGATGGCCTTTTCGCCCCAGTCGCCAGCCTTTTGCAGGGCCAACGCGTGGATTTCAGCCCTGGACAATTTGGTGACAGTTTGCACCAGGTGACCACAATTGCAATTTCCCTGGTGGCACCAGTTGTACTCCGCGCCGCCTTGCAGACGGGCCGCCGTCTCTCGCAAAGCGTCGATCATGCTTAGGTTACTTTTGCTCATAGCCACATGCCTTGTTAGACAAGATTTCGCTAATGCCGTGCATTCAATATTAAAAAGATTTGCTGGAAAGTCAAGCTGAAAAAACACCCCACTCAGCGACCTTCAGTGTCGAATTGAAAAAAAGGAATTAAACACCGAAGCGCACTGAATGTTACCGAAAGCAAACCCAAGCCTGACTCTTACGAGATCATTTTTTCGGTGTTCCTCGGTGTCCATCAGTGTTTAATTTGGAAAAAGAACTAAACACCGAAGCGCACTGAAGGCCACCGAAAGCCACTGAAAATGGCAGAGGGTGGCCTCTTGTGCTTGAATGCAATGTTTGAATTTTGGCGGTGCTGGGGATTCAACTACCAACGGGACGCCGGCAGCACCCTTTTGGCGTCAACTTAAGGGGCGTCTAA
>JBHHYI010000355.1:0-3474 GCA_046757525.1 bacterium
TGGCCTCGTCTTTCAAACATTCAATCAACGGCTCCACGGCCGGTTCTGCACCAATTTGACCCAATGCTGTCGCACAGTACCGCCGCCGCCATGATTCTTGCGAAGAGTTTAGAAAATTAATAAGTTCCTCAACCATGGATTTGTCCGGCATACGCCCGAGTAGAAGAGCTGCCATTCTTGCTCTTTGCGAGTCGCTGTCTTGTCCAAGAACATGCAGCAAAACCTCGGTTGTCTCCTCAATCGCACCATACTCAGCCTGTCCGATTAATAGAGCTACGCAGTCCTCGTAGATTTTTTTCGCCTTGTAGGTCCGTCCCATCTTCTCCAGCGCGACAGCCTGATTGAAAAGGGCGGCAATATCGCCTTGACTTAATTCAAAGGCTTTTTGAAAAGCGGATAAAGCCTCTTCGTGTCGATTCAAATCATTAGCAAGGAAATAACCCTTGTGAACAAAGTAGTCGCCGTCAGAGTCATATTCCTCATCAAGCATGGCCAGTTCTTCTTGAATAACCTCTGCACCGGCTACCTTCGCAATATTTCGCAGCCGATCGAATTCTCTTTGAAATTTTTCGCCGCCTTGGGATACCGCCGCAATGTACATCATATATTCGGCTATATCATCACCCGGAGTTTCATCTTGTTGCTCAATTCCTTCCTGAAATTTGGCAGTCAATTCATCCCAAATCTTATCCCGTTCTTCCTTTGTTGCGTACCAATTGGAAAAGAACTCGAGCAGATATTGCACGCGTCCCCTGGCCTGGCGAGAATGATTCATCTGATGCCAAATCCGAAAGAAACGTTCCGGGATGATATAAACGGTACGTTTACGACGACGTTCTTCGGCACGAAGATATCCTGCCTTAGCCAGCCGGGTCAAAAGGGCTCGCACCACTTTTCGCTGCATACGCGCTTGATTGGCGAGCTCGGTAGGTGTGCACCCCTCAGACATCAAGGCCATGGTTTCAAGGAGCTTGGCCTCTTGTTCCGGAATATCTTTCATACGATCTTGATAGAACGGGGTAAGCTGGTCAAGGAGCCTATCCAATTCAGTTTTAACGTCGGTTATGTTCTGATTCGCAATCAAGTCGTACAACATGATGGTAAGTCGTGGATTGCCGCCGGTAAAGTGGTACAAGGCGCGTAATTGTGACCTGAACTTCGGCAATTTATTTTCTAAGTCAACTCTTTTTTCAAGAATAGCTAATTTGTGCAGTAGTTGTAATTGTTCATCGGGCGTTAGTTCCGAAAGAACATGAACCTGAAAAAACTCGAATAGCGGTTCTTCCGGTTTGGTGACAGCGTTAAGATAGGTTGCAGAAGTACAGATCGTGGTCAGCCATTCTTCCTCGATAAGTATCTTCCTTAAGAGATGAAGAACAGATCTTTGCCTCCGTGGCCGTTCAAAGAGTCGATTTACATTTTCTAATATGAGTAAAATACCGACGCTACTATTCTTACAGTAATTTCTGAAAGCATCCAAAGACAAGTCTATTACTCGCGTGTCATCATTATCGAACCTTATTCTTTCATAACAGTGCCCTAAAACTGAGTCAGACGTTTCTTCAGATAAGATTCTTAGCGCCTCGACGAATAAATCTGCAACATTGGTAATCCCATAAGCTTCTTCAGATAATGAAATGGGACACCAAATCCTACTTAGATCCGGATCATGATGAATCCTGTGCTCAATGAGTCGAACTAAGTTGGTTTTGCCGATGCCGCGCGGCCCTATTATCAAATAGTGTTGTCGTGAACCGCAACGTCGCCATTTGCGTAAACGATCTAAAATATCCTGAAGCAGTGGCTGTCTCGCAACAAAGATGGCTTCTAAGTTTTCTGCTTCTGTGCGCTGCGGGCGATAAAGATGGATGATTTGCGCCATCGCTCACACTCCCTGAAATCCATAATGTGATTTCCACCATAGTTTTATGACTCTACTGAAGAATTCGTAGGAATCATCGTTGCAGATAACATAAAAATCGTTATCGAGTTTGTGCATGAGTTGCATAAAACTTTCTTCTACTTCTGGATTAGGTTGAACATTTCTGGTGGCGAGATATATGTGGTAAAGCTGGTCTCGTCTGACTGGCCCTTGATTTCTCGACAAGGTGCCAAGAATCGCTTTAGCACTTTGACCTTCCAATCCCGGATAATATTGAGCAATTCGTGAACGATATTGACGAAAAAATGCGGAGGCCGCACCTCCAAGCAAGTCTTCTTCAAAAGAGGTCAGTATCATCTCCTTTGTAATCGCGCTTTTTGTGGCTCGTTGCCGTTGAAAAATAGAGGTTAAAAGCACCGCAAGCAGATAGGGGATTGGAGAGCCTACTAACTCGAGAATGGTATCTGCAATCTCATCTGAGGCCTCAAGCTTACGAGATGTAAAGATAGCCTCAACAAACTGTTTTGCGGTTCCTGGACCAAACGGCTTTAATCTCACGATAGAAAGATCGTTCACTGTGTCTACTAAACCCATTGAATCCAAAGTGGAGATCAGATTAATGGAGCCGCCGATAACAAATCTCGTTTGGGTTTTTGGTGCAATCCGTGCAGAGCGAAACCACCTCAGCAATTGCTTTCCTTCGGTGTCACTCACGGCAGAAATATTGTTTAACATGACTGCAAATTCGTCTATGAGCAGGAGTAACGGAGGCCCGTCTTCTGCGATTAGCGACATTATGCGTTCTCCATAAGACAACCACTTCGCCGAAATATCGGTTTGTTCGCGGAGTTGTACTTTAACGTTTCCCAATTCAATGCTTGCTGGCAAGTTTCGAAAGAACTGTCCAATTCCTTTTGTTCCTTTCCACAGACCATCCAACATGCGGCGGAAATGCTTATCTCGTAGTAGATTCGCAATGAGTTCGATCATAAAGTCGCCCGCACATTCAATGTCCTCGACATCCATGTAAAGAGGATGGAACTGTTCGCGTGGCTGGTCAAGCAGCTTATACATAGCACCCGTTTTCCCAAATCTGCGCGGAGCGACTAAAAGGACATTATCGTGTTTGAGTATTGACCAAATATTTTCAATCAATTCCTCTTGTCCGAAATAGTCTTCCCCTCGAGGTGGGCTACCAACAATTAGTTCGGGCATCTTCAAATTCCATTCTAAAACAGTTTTGTTTTTGTTGCGCAACAAAGTCGTTGCGCAACATTCAAAAGTAAAATAATTCAAAAAGCTCTAAATGTCAATAGTTTTTTGATTTTTTTGTGAGCTTTCGGTATTCCCACCTTTCCGGTAGACACTCACATCCACCGGGTGGTCTACTGCTGGGAGTTTTTAAACGGCCAGTCTGATGCGTTTTCTTTTTTTCGACTTCAAAGAAATTCTTGTTGGTTTCGCTCAGGTCTCGGGCTCTGGTGAGAATCGTGCAACGCTACGCTGCAGAAATATCCCGCCACGCAGCGCCAGTTAATTCGGCGGTAGAAACGGCGTGACGTCCAGCAGCTTGATGTCCGTGCGTTGCCGCA
>JBHHYI010000356.1:0-3465 GCA_046757525.1 bacterium
ACTACGTCCGGCAACTGCCGGACTCCGCTCGGGGTGACAATATGGTGGTTAGACGTCCCTTAAGTTGACGCCAAAAGGCAACTGCCGGACGGAGGAGAAATCTGGTTACACAAGTACTTGCTATTTTGGTGCTTAGCCAGATTTCTCCCCGGCGGCTGCCGGGTCGAAATGACAGTCGTTAGATGAGTTTTCGGTCAATCACTATTAGAGATTATTGCGGAAGATGGCGCCCGATGAATCATGTGGGAACGTACAGTGCAGGAGTTGTGCAGGTACTGTGGCCAGGGCGAGATTTGCCTGTTCACCGGAGCTGGGGTTTCATTCACCAGGGCCGCCCTTGTAACGCAAACGTTCCGTTTGCTTGTCAATCGGGACGATTGACTTACGGGTTCTGTGCGCTCGACGCGGTTCGAGGGTTTGGAGGTTTGTGGGCATTAACGTAACCACTGCATGGTCTGTTGCCGCTGAGCGTCAGCAGGGCATTCCTGCAGAGACCGTGGCAGCGAGATTCTCGAACGCCACAGAATAAACTCAACTTTTAATAATCAAGAAAATAACAAGTGAGGACGACATGATTTACCGAAATAGTATTTTCCTTTTGTGTCTATTCCTGTGCCAGCAGTCCTTGGCGCAAGAGAGCAACCACAGCAATGACGTGGCTTACTTGAGGGAGGCTAAGAAAATCAAAGAAGCCGCCCTAACCGAAAGGAACGCTTATGCCATGCTCCGGGAGCTTACCCAGACCATTGGAAGCCGTTTGAGTGGTTCACCGCAGGCAGCGGCAGCGGTGGAGTGGGGCAGACAAACCATGCAAAAATATGGTCTGGAAAACGTGCATCTCCAGGAAGTCCTAGTTCCGCACTGGGTGCGCGGTTCGGTGGAAGAAGCCGCGGTCCTCAACTCGCCCACCGTGGGCACGCGGCCTCTAACTGTTTGCGCTCTGGGCGGCAGTGTGGGAACACCGGAGCTGGGTCTGGTGGGTGAGGTCCTCGAAGTGCAAGATTTCGAGCAAGTGCAAGCTCTGGGCTCAAAAGCCAAAGGCAAGATCATTTTTTACAATCGGCCGATGGATCCAACCGTAAGCACGTTCCGGGCCTATGTGGGGGCAGTGGACCAGCGCACCAGAGGCGCTGTGGAGGCCGCCAGGATAGGGGCGCTGGCTGCGTTAGTTCGTTCCATGACGACCCGGCTGGACGACGTGCCGCACACAGGCGCCATGCGCTACGAGGAGGGGGTACCTAAAATACCGGCCGCGGCTGTTAGTACGGTGGACGCAAATCTGCTTAGCGCATTGATTAAAAGAGACGGCGTCGTGCGCGTACGACTGCGTTTGAGCTGCCAAACCCTGCCCGACGTCCCGTCAGCCAATGTCGTCGGCGAGATTACGGGCAGCGAGAAGCCTGACGAGGTGATTCTCCTTGGCGGCCATTTGGATAGCTGGGACAAAGGCCAGGGCGCTCACGACGACGGCGCCGGTTGTGTGCAGGCCATCGAAGCGCTGCGGTTGCTCAAGGCCCTGGGGCTGCGGCCCAAACGAACCGTTCGTGCGGTTCTGTTCATGAACGAGGAGAACGGTTCGCGCGGTGGGCGGAAGTACGCGGAGGTGGTTAAGAAGGACGGCCCGAAACACATCGCAGCCATCGAAAGCGATGCCGGCGGATTCGCCCCCAGGGGATTTTCGGTCAGGTCGAAAAATGACAAGGCCATAAACCAGGTAGCACGCTGGGCCTATCTTTTGCAGGACATCAACGCTGGAACCATCAAGCCCGGCTTTGGCGGCTCGGACGTCGCTCCGTTAGAAAAGCTTGGCGTCACCACCATCGGACTCAATGTGGACTCCAATCGTTATTTCGACTACCACCATTCCGACAACGATACCTTCGACAAAGTGAACGAACGAGAATTAGAGTTGGGCGCTGCGGCCATGGCGATCCTCGCCTATGTGCTGGCCATGGAGGGGGTTTGAAACGGCTGCGTTGAAATTTTATTGGAAAAGCGCCTGCACCTCATTTTTGAATTCCATGAACAAGGAATTGTCGGTCTTGCTGTCGACGCGGTTTAGAAACAGGTTGGCCAGGCTTTCGTAGTACCATTTCTGTTTGTCCCTGGGCCGGTTGAACTTGCTCCAGACCGCGTCGCCCAGCCTGGTTTGTTCTTCCCGGATGGAGCGGACGTTGTCCAATTTGTCGGCACAGACAAGCCAGAGTACCTCCAGCGGTGCGGTCTTGAGAGTTTCGATGGTGTGCTGTTTGCGGTTTTCCCAGGTGTCGGATTTGTCCGGTTCGGAGGCTGCTTCTACCAACCGCGCCACTTCTTCGCCAAAGTGGGTCCGCAGGTCTTTTGACGTCACTGGCGTGTCTTCCAGGGTGTCGTGCAGCACGCCCGCGACCGCCATTTCTTCTGAGCAGCCACGGTCGAGGAGTAGTTTGGCCACGCGTAGCGGGTGCACAATGTAAGGCACGCGGGTTCCCCTGCGATATTGGCCGGCATGTGCTCTAACTGCGAACTCAATGGCTCGGAAAATCATACCGGTTGGTCTTGCAAAAAGTCCACGAGGTGAGCGTTAAAGCTTTCCGGTTGCTCTAAGTTAGAAAGATGCCCGGCTTTGGGAACAACCTGTAGAACCGAATCTTTTATTTTGCTGTGCATGTTTTTTGCCATCTCCACAGTGGTAAGCAGATCTTCTTCGCCAACCAAAATCAAGGTCGGACAGGTGATTGCCTTTAGGGTCGAAGTGGAATCTGGCCGCAAAGACATGCCGATTTGTGCATTGGCGATGGCTGTGGGTGCGCAGGCGGCAATCATTTCCTTGACGCGCTTGACTACCTCGGGTTTTTCCTGGCGGGTGGTTGCTCCCAAAAGCTTGGGCGTCATCAGTTCGGCGATCACGGCTGCTCCCCTTTTTCTTGCTAATTCGGCAACGGCCCTGCGGTTGGCTTTGCCATCTTCGGTATCCGCCTCAGCGCGCGTGTCGGCCAAGATGAGCCGCTGCACCATTTCGGGATATTTGAGGTAAAAAGCGAAAGCAACGTATCCTCCCATGGAAAGGCCGCCTAAAATGATCTGGTCAACGGAAAGATGTTTTAGCAAAGCGCAAATATCGTCGGCCAGCAGCTCCATGGTGTACGGTTCGTCGCTCCTTTCGCTGTCTCCGAATCCTCTGAAGTCCGGCGTAATGACTCTAAACTGTCTGGACAACGCATTCGCCTGCGCCTGCCACATGCTGCGGTTCAAAGGAAAGGCGTGCAGCAGGAGGACGGGAACGCCCGAGCCCTGGAGGTCGAATGCCAGTTCAATGCCGTTGATCTTTGCTTGCATCAGGTACTTTCATTTTGTGATCCACGGATGCTGCGGATCTGACGGATTAACATGGATTGTTTGACCAACGCCCGTCACCCCTCGATACGGTCGCTTGAACAACAGCGACCTACTCGGGATGACTCGCACATTGCTTGCGAGAATCGC
>JBHHYI010000357.1:0-3446 GCA_046757525.1 bacterium
AGTGAATCCAGGCTTTGGGAGCTTGACCGGAAAGTGGCAACAATGAGTTCTTGCCTCCGTAGTTAATGTTTTTAGAGAAAGGTGGTGCGGTTGCATCATGAATGGCACAGATTGTGACGCGAATTGTAAGGTTTGGTATCTGAAAAGATTCAACATTTTTGACAAATTTAGCAAAAAGGAACTCGAATCGTTAACAGATCTCCTACACTTGAATGAATTCGACAAGAGAAATCTCATAGTTTTCCCGGGCGATAATGGCAACAAGATTCATTTCCTGGTCAAGGGAAGAGCGAAACTTTCCCGTCTTAGCGATGATGGCAACGAGTTTATCCTGGAGATTTTGAGACCGGGAGAGATTTTCGGACCATTAGCCGTTCCACAAGAGCATTCTACCAATGCCCAGGTGGTCGCCTTGGAGAGATGTCTGGTGGGCCACATTCATCATTCAGATTTCAATCAACTCATGGAAAAAAAGCCCGATTTGTGCTTCGAAGTCATCAAGGTCATGGGAGAAAGGTTGGTCAGAATTGAAAACCGGCTGGAAGAGCTACTGTTCCGAGATGTACCGTGCCGCTTGGCACGTCTCCTTCTGCGTCTTTCGGAGGAATATCCGCACGAACTTGACTGTGGCGTACGAATCGATGTAACGCTGACTCAGCAAGAGTTAGCCAACCTGATCGGCGCCACGCGCGAAATGACGAGTATTACCTTGAACCGTTTTAAGCGCAACGGGTGGATCGAAACCCACGAACGCTGCATCTGTCTCCATGATTTAAAGAACCTGAAAAAATTGGCAAAGTAGAACGGTCCTGGCGCCACTTTCAGATCTACAACACCCGACTCGCCATTCTGATCGCAATGCTGCCGAAGCCAAGCTCTCGCCGGCAAAAAAGTCGCTATCTGTGAGATGTTTTACAGAATCTTGAGATTTTTTGTTGTATATTAGGTTACATTCACCGCCTACAACTCGAGAGATTCTACCAGTCCGTCAAATGCTTCTTGATAATTTGGTGCAAGAGTAAATGTCTCCGTTCAAGCATTCTCAAAAGTCTGGGAGCACCTTTGAAGCCATCGCTTTTGACCACCTGGATGCTCTTTACAACGCTGCCATTCATTTGGCGAAAAACACCCGCGACGCCGAAGCTTTGGTCCAGAAAACCTACTTGAAGGCTTATCGTTCCTTCGACTCTTTCAGGGCTGGCTCTAATTTTCGTGCATGGATTTTCAAAATACTCTACAACAGTCTTATCGATTCTTATCGCAAGAAAACAAGAAGGCCGCCCAAAGCCGACTCTGAAAAAGTAAAGGCCGTTGACGCGATTGAAGATGATTCGAACAAAGCGGGAGACCCCGACACAGCGCTTGAAGAGATATTTTATGATGACATCATGGTTGCGTTGGAAAAAATCCCGGTAAAATACTTTGACGTCATTATGCTGGTAGATGTAAATAAATTTAGTTACAAGGACGCTGCCTTGATATTGAAATGCCCAACCGGTACCATAATGTCCAGACTGTCCCGTGCTCGAAAAATGCTCTCCAGGATGCTGAAAGGAGCTAAAGAATAGGTCCAAAGTTTTCAGATGCAAATAAATTCGCCGGCGTGTGAAATAATTCTGTGCTGAGGAATAGAGTCTTCAGTAAAGCTTGTTACAAGGATAAACTCTGTTTACCAACTAATCATGGTCGTTGTCCAATGCACTCAATATTAATCGTCGAAGATGAACTCAATCTTCGCTGGCTTTACAAGGAAACCTTAGAGGAGGCCGGTTATTGTGTGATTACAACAGCAATGGGTACAGAAGCTTCAAAAATAATTCAAACGGAGACCATTAAATTGGTGGTGCTGGATATCCAATTGCCAGACGTGAGCGGAATGGAGATTTTGTGCAACACGTTGACCAAACGCAAGGATATTCCTTTTATTATCAATACGAGCTACCCCACCTACAAATTAGACTTCCGCAGTTGGGGAGCCGACGCCTATCTTTGCAAATCTTCTGATTTGTCGATCCTCACCCAAACGGTCGCTGAAATTCTCAACGGACAATATTCCCGATTTGAAGTGGTTCATTAGGCACTCAAACCACACTCGGCAGCGCTTTCAATTACCTTAAGCTAAAGCGCCATTGCCGCAGCCGTTTCTCGCACGCGAAACCATGGGAACCATAAGCCCATTGGAAGTCCTCCCGAGTAGCTCATTGCTGTGCAAGCGTCGGCATCGCGGGCTGACGGCCCGTCGCTCTTGGAGACGTCCTGACAAAAAACGCCGGGACACGGAGGGCGACTCCCGTGGTTTTCGACACAAACGACTAATTTTCAGAAGGTGTGCGTTTGACAGGCTGGGGCCACGCTCTTTTTGAAACAGGGCACCTTGCTTAACTCCGTCACGATCCCTTCGCGCATTTCTTACCAGATAACGCAAACGTCTCGTTGGCGCAGCGTTTCTTCCACGTCAGACG
Source organism: bacterium (assembly GCA_046757525.1). Classification (GTDB taxonomy): domain Bacteria; phylum Zhuqueibacterota; class Zhuqueibacteria; order Oceanimicrobiales; family Oceanimicrobiaceae; genus JBHHYI01. The sequence continues at coordinate 2,463 of JBHHYI010000357.1, forward strand.
TTCCTTACCTGGAGTCGGGCGCCTCTCCGGATTCAGGCCGCATAATTTCCCTTGACATTACTTTTCTTCAAATTTATATTTACCAGGTATCTCAGTTTAGACCGAATCACAACCTAACGGGTGCAACCCTCATGTCAAAGAAGACGACTCACAAGAAAAGTCCGGTGGGCTGCTTGCTCCTGCATGGATTCACGGGCAATCCCAACGCGTTTACAGAATTGGCAGAATCCCTGGCCAAAAAAGACATCGCGGTTTCTATTCCGATGTTGCCCGGGCATGGCACCTACTCGGCAGATTTATTCAATTATGGCTGGAGAGACTGGTTTAACTGCGCCAAATCCGCCTATTTTGAATTAAAAAGCGCCTGTGAAGAGATCTTCATTTGCGGGCTGTCCATGGGAGGCACGTTAGCCTTGCATCTTGCCGCCCACTACCCTTGCAATGGCGTCGTTTCCCTGGCCGCAGCCATGGAACTACCTGCCTGGAAAAAACTCATGACCAGGAGCTTAAGAAGGCTGGTCAAGTACCAAAACAAGCGCAACGGCGAGGACGTCAAAGATGAAAAGGCCAAACAAACGCTGGGAAGCTATCAACGCTTTCCCCTGCATGCAGCCGAGCAACTGTTTCAGCTTTTGGATCACGTCCGCGATGACTTGCCTGAAATCTCCGTACCTATTTTGGTCATCCATTCTGTGCACGACCACACCATTCCGTTTTCCAACGCAGCATTGATTTTTGACTCCGTCGCCTCATCTGACAAGCGCAAGGTCGATTTAGACGAATCCTACCACGTCATCACCGTGGACTGCGAGAAAGACAGAGTAAAGAAAGAGGTTTTTGACTTCTTCCAAAAGCAATCCAGGCTCTTGCAGCCAATTCGCAAACCTGGGAAAAGAGCAGCCAAAACCCGGAGCAAAGCCAAAGCATAAGCTTGAACATCTGGTCGACAAGCACTCCATTCGAAGACGCTGAAACCCTTTTGGA
>JBHHYI010000358.1:0-3433 GCA_046757525.1 bacterium
AACATAACATTTTGTCTCTATCTTTTGGGGGTCTTTGAAGAACAGGCTGGCTTCTCCAGACTCACAGATTCTTCCTTCACACATGAAAACCACATCATCGGCGATGCGCTGCGCCTGGGCTAAATTGTGCGTCACCATAATGATCGTAAGTTGGTGACTAAGCTTTTTGACTAGCTCTTCGATGGCGCCTGCCGCCTGGTGATCCAACGATGAGGTTGGCTCATCCATCAGCAATACGCTGGGTTCCACCGCCAGGGCTCTGGCTATGACCAGGCGCTGTTGCTGTCCTTGCGAAAGTTCCGTAGCGGGTCGGTGCAACTTGTCCTTGACTTCCTTCCACAAGAATACTGCTCTCAGTTTCTCTTCAACCAGCGGCGGACAATCCTTCTTTTTCTTCAAATTCAAATGTTTGACGCCAAACAGCACGTTGTCGCAAATGGATTTTGGGAAGACGCACGGTTTCTGAAACACCATGCCCACCTTCTGCCGCAAGCGATGCACGTCCAGCCCGTTTGAATAAATCGGCCTGTCCTTGAAAAGAACTGTGCCGCGGCAACGAAAGCCAGGAACGCCGTCGTTCATGCGGTTGAGCGTGCGCAAAAGGGTGGTCTTGCCGCTGCCGGAAGGCCCAATGATGCAGGTCACCCGGTCTTTCATAAATGTCAGGTTGGCGTTGTTTAGAATTTCCGTCGTTTTGTAAGCAAGGGAAACGTCTCTTAGGGTAAAGATTGCGCTCATATTTCTGACTCCAGGGTGAGTTTTTTTCTAACCAGGGTTGAGCCGATGCTCATGACGAACACGATGGTTACCAGGACCAGGGCGGCGCCCCAGGCATTGGTCCTTGCCTGCGGATTGACAGCCTCCTGAGCCAGTATGAGAATGTGGGTCTGCAAGGTCGTGACCGGTTCGGTAAATGCGCGCGGCAAGCCAACGCCCGAAAAAGTGGTGGCGGTGAACATGATGGCCGCGGTTTCCCCGGCTGCTCTGGCCAGACCCAGCAGCAGCCCCGTTACCACACCGAACAGGCTTTGTGGGACGATGACACTTCTGATCAATTTCCATTGCGTAAATCCAAGCGCCAGTCCGGCCTCCCGGTACTCCAAGGGAATACTTTCTATGGCTTCTTTGATGCTGACAACCAAAGTTGGCAGGATCATCATTGCCAGGATAAAGCCGCCGGTAATCCAGGAGATGCCCATTTTAAGCAAGAGTCCAAAAAAGATCAAGCCAAACAATCCAAACAGGATGGTGGGCACGCCGTTTAAAGCATAGATCAACACGCTGGCCGCACGCCGCAGAGTTGATCTTAGATACTCGGTTTGATAAACGGCCGTTCCGAGGGCGACAGGCAAAGCGAGCATCCCGGCCGCTGCGATTAAGATCAACGTTCCCGCAATTTGAAACAGGATGCCACCTTTTTCCCCGAATTGTTTTGCGGCGGTGGTGACAAACTCCCAATTGATGGCTGGCAGGCCCTTTACCAGAATGGCGCCCAGGAAAACAAACAGCAGAGTGACCGAAATGATGGTAGCTGCCGTGCAAGCGGAAAAGAACAGCATGGCCTTAGCTCGTCGCATCATGCTTTCGATCTCTTTACGATGATCAAATCTCCTGCCAGGGTGATGCCCATCACCAGGATGAACAGAATCAGCCCCAGACCGATCAAGGCGTTCCAGTGATAGCCCACGCCTAACGCTTCGGCGGCTTCCCGACCCAATTTCGAGGTAATGGTTTGGGCCGTGCTGAACAGGTTGTAAAATGGCTGCGGGATTCTGTCCACACTGCCGATGACCAGCATGACCGCAATGGTTTCTCCCATCGCTCGACTCAGCCCGAGAAGCACAGCGCCAACTATGCCCTTCAGGGCACCGGGCAACACGGCGTGAATAATGGTCTCACGCCGGTTCAGGCCCAGGGCCAGGGCCTGCTCTCTGTAGGCTTTAGGCACCGAGCGCAAGGCATCTTCGCTGAGGGTCATGATGGTCGGCAAAATCATAATTCCCAGCAGAATGCCCGCGGTGAACAGCGTGTTGCCGTCGATTAAGCCAAAGAGATTCTTTACGGCGGTGGTCAGGAGGGTGAGGCCCAGCAATCCGTAGACCACGCCAGGGATGCCAGCCAAAAGCTCCATGACCATTTTGACCAGCAGCCGCACTCGATCTGTCAACACTTCAGCGGTAATCACGGCGCTTCCCAGTGCCAGAGGCAGCGCGAAGCAGAGAGCCACAAATGTAACCACCACGGTGCCGTAAATCATCGGTAAGGCGCCGTAAGCCTCACCTACCCGCCACTCCCGCCCGACGACAAAATGCCACCCTTCTCGCCGCAGCAACGGCAAGCTGTCCTTGAGCAGAAAAATGAAAACCACGCCGACGATACTGATCGAAATGCCAAAGGCGGTGGCAAAAACGGCCCTGGCTGGATTCGGTTTACTCAACAGGAACATAGCCAGAGGCCTCGACGATTCTCTGCCCGGCCGGGCTTAGAATGTACTCGATGAATGCTTTGACGATTCCGGTAGGCTCGCCGTTGGTAACCAGGTTCAAGTCGCGCGAGATCGGGTACGAGCCATTCTTGATGTTTTCAATAGTCGGTTGAATGATTTTTCCCGCCACGTCGATCCCGACCCCTTTTACATCGGCGTTAATCCAGGCGTTGGAGAGCATGCCGATCGCTGCATCGCTTAACGCAATTTTTGTCTGTTCTTCGTTGTTTGAGCCTGAGACCAGGTCGGCCCCGGGCGCGCGTGCCTTCTTGTCTCCGAACACGTAGGCCATAAAAACGTGCCGGGTCCCCCGGTGTGCTTCTTTGTCAATCGCCAGGATGCTCTTGTCCGGCCCCCCCACTTCTTTCCAGTTGTCTATTTCGCCGGTGTAGATTTTTCTGATCTGTTTCTTCGACAGCGTTTTGACGCCGGAGTCGTAAATCTCAGAAGACACGACACAGGCGACGGCATCTCTACCGATGGCTTGTACTGTGAAATGCACACCTGGAAAGTTGCGGGTTTCCTCTTCAGAAATCTCTCGCGACACCATGCCGATGTCCACAAGACCGCTGCCCACGGATTTGACGCCAACGCCTGATCCGCCGGGGTTAACGGTTATTTTGACACCCGGGTGTGCCGCCATGAATGGCTCGGCTGCTTTTGAAACTACGGGAAGTACGGTGGTGGAACCAGCTATCTTCACAGTTCGCCGTTCCGAACTTTTATTTGAGCAGGATGAAAACATGTACAGGACGGCCATGCCCAGGAAACCAAATAGACACAACGCGCGAATGTGTTTTAGTTGCATCTTCACCTCTAAGTTGGGTTGTGTGAATATATTCAAAGGTTCTCAGAATGTCAACACATGCATATATATGCATGTGTTGTTGTATGTAAACAAATCCCAGGATTCGATTATTCCAAAGAGATCATGAAAGATTGGAAAGG
>JBHHYI010000359.1:0-3431 GCA_046757525.1 bacterium
AGCACTCCAGAGAGGCACGGGGTACATCGTTAACTCCATATTTTAGCAGAAATTTTTGGCAATACCATAACCATTAATTAAGGAGGGTAATATGCGGCTGAGAAAGTTGTGCTTCACAGATTGGTTCGTTGCCCTGGCTTGCATCGGCCTGCTAAGCCAATCTATCTCATTGCAAGGCGCGGTGAATCCTCAAGCCAATGGTGCGCTGAGTCCGCGCATCGCCAATTATGTCATGGATGTCAAGCTGGACGTACAGAACCACTTGCTGAACGGAACGGAAGTGCTCACCTGGCGCAACACCGCAGACCAGGCAGCCACGGATTTGCAGTTTCACCTGTACTACAACGCCTGGCGTAACGACCAGAGCTCTTTCTTTAAGTCGGTGCGCTACCGTTCGTTCAAATTCAAGGATTATCGCGACACGGACTGGGCCTATTCAGACGTGCAGTCGATTAAGGTTTTACCTGAGCACGGTCAACAAGAGGCGGACATCAGCGACGGCATGGCGTTCATCCAGCCCGACGACGGCAACGCCGAAGACCACACCGTGCTGCGCGTGCCGTTGCCGCGGCCCGTGGGTCCCGGAGAAAGCATCAGCGTGGAAATCCGGTGGCAGTCCAAGGTGCCGCGCACCTTTGCTCGCACCGGCGTTCGCGGTGATTACTATTTTGTCGCGCAGTGGTTTCCCAAAATTGGCGTGTTTGAAGACGGGGGGAAGTGGAATTGCCATCAATTTATTCAGACCGAGTTTTTTGCCGACTTTGGCGTCTACGATGTCAAACTCACCGTGCCGACCGGCTGGGTTGTGGGCGCCACGGGAACCGAGAAGAACGCCGAGGACCATGGCGACGGTACTACTACCCACGAGTTCTACCAGGAAGATGTGCACGATTTTGCCTGGACCACCAGCCCGCATTTTCGTGTTTACACAGACACCTTCGAGGAGCCCAATTTGCCGCAGGTGGAAATGCGTCTGCTGCTCATGCCGGATCATGTGGACAAAAAGGAGCGCTACTTTGCCGCCACCAAAGCCTCCTTGAAATATTACGGCACCTGGTGGGGCGCCTATCCCTACGGGCACTTGACGGTCATCGATCCTGCCTACGGCTCGCGCACGGGTGGCATGGAGTACCCCACGCTTTTCACCGGAGGCACTCGCTGGCTTTCGCCCATCGAGGCGCGTTCGCCTGAGGGCGTTACGGTTCACGAATGTGGCCACCAGTTCTGGTACGGCATCGTGGCGAACAATGAATTCGAAAACGCCTGGTTGGACGAGGGCTTCAACACCTTTTCTACTACGCGCACCATGGAACAGGCCTATCCCAATCCGGTGCTCACCAAACGCTACTTCGAGGGCTTTATCCCCGTGGTTTTTTCCAGCGTGAATATGGCGGAGCGCACCTCAGGCGCGGACCGCTACGCCGGCTTCCGCTCTGCCTTGAAGCTGGACGTCATGGGGCGTCCCTCGTGGACCTACGGCCCCAAAGCGTACGGACTGAATTCCTACGGCAAACCGGCCATGATGCTGCGCACTTTGGAAAACTATTTGGGGTGGGAGACCTTTCAGAAAATCATGTCCACCTATTTCGAGCGCTGGAAATTCCACCACCCCAGGCCGCAGAACTTTTTTGACATCGTCAACGAAGTTAGTGGACAAGACTTGTCCTGGTTTTTCCAACAAACCTACTACAGTTCCAATGTGTTCGATTATGGCGTGGGGTTGGTCAAGTCGAAGCCGGTTCAAGAGCCCAAGGGCTACATTAAAGAGAACGGGAAATGGACCTTCAAAAAAGTCGGTTTCGAAGAAACGGAAAGTGAAGCTGACAACAAGAAATATTTCCAGTCCGTTGTGTTTGTGCGACGCTGGGGCGAGGCCATCTTCCCGGTTGAAGTCAAGACCACCTTTGCCAACGGTGAAGAAGCCTGGGAGCATTGGGACGGCAAAGCGCGCTGGGCTCGTTTCGATTATTTGAAAGAAGCCAAAGTAGCCAAAGTCGAAGTGGACCCGGAGCACAAATTGGTGCTGGATTTCGATTACAGCAACAACACCTGGCTGCAGAAATCTGAAGCCAAGAGCGCGGCAAGAAAGTGGGCCTCCAAATGGATGATGTGGCTGCAGAATCTGATGGAGTTTTTCGCGTTCTTCTCGTGACCGCCATGATTGATCGTTCGAACTTAATTTGGAGGGCAGAAAAATGAAGATTCTTGAAGCAACTAAAACGGGTTTTGCTCGTGTTGTACGAGCCAAGCGATACATAATTCTGGTCTACACTGTCAACTTGATTATGGCCTTGATTCTGGGTGCAGCCATCTCCAGCTCGATCCAGTCCTCGCTCAAGCAAAGTGTGGCTGCGGAAAATCTGCGCAACGGTTTTGACGACCTTTGGTACCGCAGCTTCAAAGCCAATGCCAGGGGCCTGGACGCCACTTTCGATCCCAGCGTGGTTGGCATCGGCGCGGTTTTCAACGGTCTGGACAGCTTCCTGCGCGGCAACCTTCTCAAAGGTTCGTCCGCGGTCCTGGGAATCGGCTTGCTTTACCTGATGATGTGGACCTTCTTTTCAGCGGGCTTCATTTCCGTTTACACCACCGAGGACGATTCGCCATCCTTTTTTCAACACGCGGCGCGTTTCTTCCCGCGCTTCTTGGTGCTGGCCGCGTTGGCCGGGGTGGTTTATTTTTTGTTCTTTAACTTCGTGCAACGCTGGTTGAGCGACGCCGTAAACAGCCTGACGCGTGAGACCATTGATGAGCGCGTTCATTTTGTTTTTACCGTGGCCAAGTACGCCGTTCTCATGATCCTGGTCTGGGGGGTGAATGTGTTGTTCGATTACAGCAAGATCCTCACCGTGCTGCAGGATCACAAGAATGCTTTGACCGCGCCTATCCGGGCCATGCGTGTGGTGTTTCCGCATTTGGTCAAGACTTTCGGCCTGTACCTCTTGCTCGGGGTCTTTTGGAGCGCCCTGGTGGTAATCTACTGGCTGGTCGCGCCTGGTGCCGCCCAGGCCTCCTGGATCGCGGTCCTGGGTGCGTTCGTCATCGGGCAGCTTTATTTGGTGAGCCGCATCGGCACGCGTTGCTTGTTCTATGCCGGGCAGTCCGCCATGTGTGCGGCGCTTGCTGGCGCGGAGGAACCTGATATTCCGAAACGGTGACCTTCTCCAGGAAGGTTACCGTTTGTTACCAACCTTAGGATAACGTCGGGAAATCTGGCTTTTGCCAAATGAATATCCTTGGAAAAATGTATGCTTCTAAAGAGGGAGTTCGCATGAAAGCTAAAGTCATCATTTCAGCGCTGCTGTTGGTCCTGAATTTTCAAGCAGGGTTTGGACAGCCTCGCAACAACAACAAAGCGCCGCGCTTCACCAAAGCAGACACCTTGCGCGGCATGCTGACCCCGCTTCGCACCTGTTACGACCTGACCTACT
>JBHHYI010000360.1:0-3405 GCA_046757525.1 bacterium
TTGAATTTGAGTCGAATGCGGTAGTCGGAGAGGTGATCGACCTGGGTGATTTCGATTAGGGATGATTCGTTGAGTTTCATTTTACAAAGAAGATTTGGGTCGCTTCCCTAAGGCGTATCAGGGGTTTGTCTCCAGTAAATTTATCGGAAATTGAATCTTGATAAATGACATTAGACCACTTGCCAATCACCAATCAAAGTTATTTCTGTCATCGCCTCTTAATTCTGCAATATAGTGTTGCGCATCTTTATCCCAAACATTCCTAGCAACACCGCGATATTTACTTAAATCAATTGAATTCACCTTCTTGTTAATAAGGTCTTCTCTTAATGTTTGATAAATCTTCTGTTTATCTTTGGTTTTGAGAGATTTGATTTCATTCAAAAGTTCTTCAACTTTAGGCATCTTATTCACCAAAATGTTTCTTTATTAGAATTGGCTCTTTGTTTACAAAACTAAGACAATTAAACTGCTTTGTCAATCACAAAAGATCATTTCAAACATAAGTCCAATCTAATGCCTCTTGTCTTTTCCCGCGCTTGTGCTTTTTATTCAGAAGAAATTCGACAAAGTCGAGTACTGCCTGATGTCATGGTTCAGGAAGTTGCTGGATTGGGTTGGTTATTTCTTGAACAGTAGTTATGGTGTCTAATTCTAACAATTTACCTAAAAGTTTTTGCTTCTAACACCAGACATACTCATACTCGTTTCAGCTCAATAAAATAACCCATCAACAACAAAAAATCAAACGGTTTTTCCTAAGACATTTCTTCCCCTTCACTGCCCCAGACTCTTTTCCACTGCCTTTTGCACCGCGGCGCAGGTCTCTTTGGCCTCGCTCAAAAGTGCGTCCAGTTTCTTACTCATCTCTGCCACAAAGCTCGGATCCTTCGTATGCGGCAAATTTATCCTGACGTTGTAGATGGCACCCTGAACGCCTGCAAAGGCCATGAGGGCCCCCACACCGGCATCGCTCATGACCGCCTCGTTGCCGATTTGGGCGGCGTCTAAACAGAGCTTCAGCGCCGCCTGGCACAACTCTGCGGTGCGCAGGGGTACCCGCGCCGCGGTCTTGTACCCCTCGCTCATGGCGCTGGCACGCGTTTCGTTTTGCTCCCTGGTATCTTTCGGCAAGCGCATGGCTTCAAGCACCGCATTGAACGCCTCGGTGTCCTCATCCACCGCGCGCAGAAGCTCGTCCTTCACACGCTGTGCTTGTTCCGCAAGTTGGCACAAGGCTTCATAGTGCGCATCGAACTCGCCTTTGCCCACGGAAAGATTGGCAATCATGGAGGCCAGCGACGCCCCAAGCGCACCGGCCAACGCGGAAATGGACCCCCCACCGGGTGCCGGCGTATCCCGCGACACCTCATCGACAAAATCGCCTACCTTTTGATTGACCAGCCCACCGGTTCGTTCGGGTATGCCAATGACTTTCGTGTCGATATCGAACTCCGCTACGTCGCGCAAACCCATGGACTGCACAGCGGTTTCGAGAATGTCGCGGATGGGTATACCCGTGGATTTGCGCATGCGCTGCAAGTAGTATTTGCCGGCAGCCAGCATGGCCTCGTACGGCACCACGCCCACAATTTCCGACCCGCTAACTACGACGCCGCGTTCCTGTGCCAGTTTTCTGGCTTCCTCCAGTACGAGATGTGGCGGAGAAATCTTGTAATTGGTGAGATTGATGGAGATTTGCGCCCGCTTGTAGGCCTCCACAACCCAGCCCACAGCCTTGACGTGGGTAAATCTGCCATCTTTGTAGACCGGCCGGCCCGCGAGATTGTCAACGTCCAGACCGATGGATTTGTAGCGTGCGTATAAATCGCCGCCGTGTGCCTTCTGGTAATGTTCAGCCAACGCGGCGAATGTCTCGCCGACATGGTCGCAAACGCCGCAGGGAAACTTGTCCTTCTCGAAGTAGACCACTTTACCTTTGTAGTAGAATGGTGCTGTGTTGCCCACACGCTTCCAGCGGCCGCGTTCCCGCAGCTCGTAGGCGATGTCTGTAGCGTAGCGCCGGTCCGTTGTATTGAGATCGATGTTGTAAGCGATGAGAAACTCCCGTGCACCCACTGCCGTAGCCCCGCTTTTGGGATTGAATGCGGCCGGCCCAAAATCAGGCGCCCACTCCGGATCGGCTAACTTCTCCTCCAAACCTTCGTATTCTCCGGCGCGCACCGTCGCCAGGTTGCGCCGCTCCGGCCTGGTGGCGGCGTGTTCGTACAAATACACCGGAATTCCAAGCTCGTCACCGATCCGTTTACCCACGGCGCAGGCCATTTCGACGCACTCGTCCATGGTGACCCCGGCTACGGGAACAAAAGGGAGCACGTCGGTGGCTCCCATACGCGCGTGCTCACCATGGTGCTTCGCCATGTCGATCAACTCTGCGGCTTGCTGTACTGCCCGAAAGGCAGCCTCCTGGACGGCTTCGGGTTCCCCAACAAACGTAACCACCGTGCGATTGGTGCTTTCACCGGGGTCAACATCCAACAGTTGCACACCCCGAACCGATTCGATTTGGTCGGTAATTTTCTTGATCAGGGAACGATCTCTACCCTCTGAAAAATTCGGTACACATTCGACAATCTTTTGCATATTGCCCTCCAGCAGCGCGTGTTTTTGTGTTTGATTTTTATGGATTAATTTTATAAGTTGCAACTAAAGTATAAAATCATTCTTAGAAAATCAACTGCGTTTGTAAGAGGTTGAACACAGGCAAATTTTCAGAAAATTTGGCGTAGAATCATTATTTTGTTGTGTAGCCAGGTAAAGAGTAAGAATTTTAGGAGAAACATCGATGTTAACTGTCAAAGGAATCTTTGATGGCAGAAAAATCCAGCTCTTAGAAGATATTTCTATCAATAAACCGACGAAAGTCCTTGTAACGTTTCTGGAAGATGGATTCGAAACTGAGATATCTAATGAAGACATTCGTCGTTTAGCCGAAAAGGGCGGGGCTTTCGATTTTCTAAATGATCCTGAAGAAGATATTTATACCGATCACGATCTCAAAGTGAGGTACAATGACTAAAGGGACCATCGTCTTAACGCCTTTTCCGTTTACTGATTTATCCAGTGTGAAACGCCGTCCTGCTGTCGTAGTGTCCAGTTCATCGAAGCCCGGTGACGATGTCATTGTAGCTTTCATTTCTTCGAAATTGAGACCAGATATTTCTCAAACTGATTTTAAACTCGACAAAGGCCATCAAGATTTTTACATGACCGGTCTAAAACGTACATCTATATTTAAAATAGACAAACTTTTGACCGTAGAAAAGTCGATCATAGCAGGTGAATAGGACAAGTCAGTAAAAGGCTGCTAAAAGAGTTGAATTCAAGATTAAAGATCGCGTTAGATCTCAAATAGATGGTCTTCAAATTAAACCTCCTAATAAT
>JBHHYI010000361.1:0-3369 GCA_046757525.1 bacterium
CCCACCAGCTCGAACAACATGAAGATCACAAAAAATAGGGTGAAGCCCCCGAAAAACAAGACAGCGGCGCCAAACTTGAGGGTTTCTTTCATGACGTCGCCGTATTCCAGCGCCGGGGCAACGCTGACTTTGGCATCGGCCAGGAGTTTGGCCTGGCAAGCCAGACGCATGCTGGGTTTGTCGCCGAAATGCAGTTTTTCCTTCCAGGTAGGTGGAGTGACGCAATCTTTGGGGTCTACGAGGATGCGATCAGTGCCACAAAGTCCGAAGCCGCGGCAATTCAACAATTTGTTGACCCCCCCGTAAACGCTCACCTTGTTTTTGTGGGCGATTTTTCTCAGCTCCTCACCCTCATCAGCGGTAACGGTCACATTGGCTTCTTCGAAATGAACGGATGGCATGAATCTCCTCCTTTGCAGTACTTGGTTTATCAATTAGACGAGCGATTCTCAATTAAGATGTCAACCCTGACAGGGTTCTGAACGGCAAAACTATAGCTGTGATCGTTCAATGAAACCCTGTCAGGGTTTGCAACAGTAATTAGGAATCACGCTATTAGTCTCCTGAGAATGGGCAACGCTTGCCACTCAATCACTAATTCAAAGTAGACGAGTCCGCGTTTTGGACCTCGTGGATGCGCTTTTGGGCCATGTTGGCGATTTCCGTACCAGGGTAGGTGTGGACAATCTTCTGCCAGTTCGCGACGGCCTCCTCTTTCTTACCTGACGAAGAGTAAATCTCGCCTAAATAATACAGTCCGAAAGCATAGGTCGGCTCCTTGTCCAGCACGTCTTTGATGAGGGCAATGGCTTCGTCGGTTTTGTTCAAGTTCTTGTAAGTCAGGCCGAGGGCGATTTTTACGTCCTTGTTGTCCGGTTCGATTTTTAGATGGCGTTCATAGAATTTGCTGGCCTTCTCGTAGCTGCCGGCAATGGAATACATGATGGCGAGACTGTCCATCGACACCACATCCCTGGGGTTAGCCTCGAGATTCTTGTTCAGGCGTTCCAAGGTATCGTGCACCTTTTGCATGGCCATGTTGGGCGCCCCGGGAGCTGCAGCGGTAGAACCGGTTCCACCAATGGGTTGCGGTCTCTTGTTTACCCAAAAGAGAATGACCACGATGGCGACAAAAATAGGGATGAACAACAGGGGGCCAAAGGAAGCGAGCCAACTTCTGCCCACACTTGGTGGTGCAGGGGCGCTGCGACTCACGTGCGCTTTTGCCGGGACTCCTTCCAGTTCCCCGCTCACGGCAGTCCCGCAATTCTGGCAGAATTTGGCGTTCGGTTTTAAGCTCGCACCACAACTCGCACAAAAGGAAGCAGACGAACCTTGTACTTTCGTTCCACATTCCGGACAAAACTTCGCGTCTTGCGGCAGGTCCGCTTTACATTTTTTGCACTCCACTAACTCCTCCTAAAATAATTGGTTCTGATTAACCTGCATTGTTCAAGCGGTCAAGTTCTGTACATATTTGATAAAAATTTTTTTCAGTACCCAAGGTGAACTGAAAAATATTTCCAGCGAATGCCGCTGAAGTCACCAAAACTTAATCGAATTGGGTTCTGGTGGTTTAGAAAGCGCACAAGCAAAAAGGTGCCATTCGAATTCGGCTCTCAACAGGCGCGCTCTCAATGCTTACGGGCTCTGTGCCAGAGATGTAACTTGTTGAATCGATTTTCTGTGCCGTTAATCAATCTCCTAATATTGGCCCGATGGGTGAAAAAGATCAGGCCACTGACGAAAAAACTCACCATGAACAGAGGTCTTGGAACCGGATCATCCAGGGTATAGTGGAACAGAATCAAGATGAAAGGCAAGGAAGCTGCAGCCGACATAGAACCGACAGAAACGTAGCGAGTGGTTAAGACCATGATAACGAAAACTATCGAGCAAAGAAAGGCCGCCCAGGGGAATAGGGCGATGAGCATGCCGCAGGCGGTGGCGACGCCTTTACCGCCCTTAAATTTTGCCAGCACGGTCCAGATGTGACCCATGACCGCGGATGTGCCCGCGATGATTTGCACGATTTCATGATTGAGGCTTAACGGATCCACTCGAATCTTGGAGACCAATAGCGTGGCCAGGATTCCCTTGCCCACATCTACCACCGCAGCCACCATACCAGCCTTCCAACCGAGAATGCGAAATACATTGGTGGCACCTGCATTTTTGCTGCCGTGTTCACGAATGTCGATACGCCGCAGCATTCTACCAACCACAATGCTCGTCGGAAAAGATCCGACCAAATATCCCAGGATGACGATTAATAGTAGCGAGTACATAGGACTTTATTCTCCCAAAAATGCAATCCCGTAGGCACCTGGGCCCACATGCGCCCCCAGGGCCGGGGAAACGTTCACGACCATCACATCCCTGACCTCGAATTGTTTTTTAATTTGCCCCAAAAACCAGTCCGCTGTTTCGGGAGCGTTGGCATGCCCCACCGCAAACTTGAGCTGCTTCTTTTGCTTAGCCGCTTCAAGAACCAATTCCATGACCTTCTTCATAGCAGACTTGCCGCCCATCGCTTTGGCAACAACATCAACCCTGCCCTCGGCATCCAGAGTTAGAATGGGCATGACATTGACTGTTTTTGCCAGGTAACCCCTGGCCTTGCTGACCCGGCCACTCCTGATCAAATAATCCATGGTATCGACACCAATAAAGAATCTTACGTGCTCGACCGCCCATTGTGCACGGGCTACGACCTCGTCTAAAGTGCACCCTTCTTCGATGGCGTCTGCAACTTCTTTGACAATCAAACCCAGGGCAACGCTGGTGTTACGACTGTCCACGACTCGAATGGCGCCGCGGCCCCCCTTCTCAGCCGCCGACTGCGCTGCTTGCAAGGTGCCGCTCAGCGCGCCCGCGACTGTAATCGAAATAGCTTGCTGGTAGTGGCCTAAGACCTGTTTGTAGGTATTGAGAAAATCGCCAGGACTGGGCTGGGAAGTTTTTGGATGGTGGGCGGACTGCTTTAGCATGCGATAAAACTCTTTCGGCGTCAGGGTAATCTTGTCCACGAAATTGTCGTTGCCAAAGGAAACCTGTAGCGGCACCATTTGCACTTGGTGGCGAATGATGAATTCGGCGGTGAGGTCGCAAGAGGAATCGGTGATCAGGGCAATTTGAGCTGCTTGCCCATTGCCGTAGGCCGCAGAATGCTGCTTACGCATGTCGTCGAACTTTTTCTTGCTCACCTGGCCATAGTCTCGGGCAATGTCAAAGACGGCTTCCGGGTCATTGGTGTGCACATGGACACGAACTTTGGTGTTAGAACCGGCGACGATGAGCGAATTGCCTAAGGCTTCTAATTTTTCCTTCAGTTCCTGTCGAGCGATGGCCTCGCCCTCAATTAGGCAT
>JBHHYI010000362.1:0-3348 GCA_046757525.1 bacterium
ATCGAGGGGTGCAGTTCTCTCCGCGCAATAGGTTGTCGCCGGTGAGTTTTAAGCCCGCACCTGGTCTTGAGAATATGGAGGTTCCGAGATATTATCCCAAACTGCAATAAACTCTCAAATCTTAACCAACAATAAAATGGTAGGTGAAACGATGACGAATCAACGCACACAATCCCCCCCCATCAATGCAAACAATGCGGATAGCATCACGCAGATCAGAGACATCATACTGGGGGACTACTTTTCGTCTCTTGATAGAAAATTCAAACTGTTAGAACAAAGATTGATCGAATTTGAGAAAAATACCGAACACAAGACCAGGGTGTTGAACGAAAAAATTGATTCAATGCAGAATTCCCAGAAGAATTCCATCGAAGTGCTCAGCACAGAGTTGAATCAGGTAAAAAATGAGATTCGCTCTATTTTGAAAAAATTTCGCGACGAATTAGACGCCAACATAAACAAACTGGCCCAACACAAAATGGACAAGAGTGCCATCGGGGAAATCTTCATTCAACTGGGACACCAGCTCAAAGAAAAGTCGGGAAGCCCCTAAAACAAGCGAGCAGCTTGCATCCTAAGCCTGATCGAGCTCCTTGCGCACCGCTTTGGCTAAGTCTTCCGGAGAAATGGGTTTGGAGATGAATTTGCCTGCACCCAGGCGCAAGGCTTCCTGGACCCTCCTGGACTTGGCATAGCCAGAAGTAATGATGGCTTTTTGCCCGGGGCGGAACGCCAAGATCTGCCGATAGGTCTCGGTGCCGTCGATCCCATCCATGACCATGTCGAGAATCAACAGGTCCTGGGGATGATTTCTAAGAAATTCGATCGCCCTTTCACCGCTGGCAACAGATTGTACCTGGTACCCAAACCGATTTAACAGGTGATGCACCACTCTCCGTTGGACAGGATCATCATCAACTACCAGGATTTTTTCATTTCCTCTCAAAGACATTCGATCGATTCCCATGGCTTGGTCTTCCATGTCGCGTGTTGCAGGGAAATAGAGGAAAAATGAGGTGCCCATGCCCAATTTGGTGCTGACCGTAATATAGCCTTTATGGTCCTCAACGACTCCGTGGACTATGCTCAAACCGAGTCCGGTACCTCTCATCCGGTCCATTTTCTTGGTGCTGAAAAATGGATCGAAGATTTTGTCCACAATCTCAGGCGCGATTCCAGTACCGGTGTCGGAAACCTCCAACTTCACATATTCTCCTGGCTCAACCGTTTGATCGCCATGCAGCGGCTCTTCTAAATACACGTTCTCTGTTTTCACGGTCAAAACACCCATGCCGTGCATCGCCTCTTTGCCATTGGCGATTAAATTCGTCAACACTCTGGTGATCTGGGCGGCCCCTCCATTGATCTTGAGCAGATTTGGCTCGAGATCGAGTTCGACCTTGACCTCTTCAGGAATGCTCACCGACGCAAGAACTTTCTGGAACAATTCATTCAGGTCGATGGGTTCCATGGTGTAATGTCCACGCCTACCTAAAGACAAGAGTTGCTGATTGATCTCCGCAATTTTCTT
The DNA here is from genome assembly GCA_046757525.1 of bacterium. GTDB lineage: Bacteria > Zhuqueibacterota > Zhuqueibacteria > Oceanimicrobiales > Oceanimicrobiaceae > JBHHYI01. The sequence goes on from JBHHYI010000362.1 coordinate 1,535, forward strand.
GGCAGCAAATTCCATTTCTTCGATCATGCCCAGGATAGGGTGATCCGGTGGCAAATCTTCTCGAATCAAAGGCGGATAAGCGGCCAAAGGCGCCAGGAGGTTGTTGAAGTCGTGCGCGATCTGACTGGCGACGCGACCTGCGCTTTCCAACCGTTGGGCCCGGGCCAGCTCATTTTGCAACTGTTTGCGTTCCGTAATGTTGCGACACACAACCCTGATGACCTGAATACTCCCATCCTCATTTTTCAGAAGCGAAAATTCTTCGCTGACCCACACAGGCTCATTTTTTTTGTTCAGCAGCCTAATCTCTGCATTTTTCGGCGGCTTGCCCATGAGGTGAATCTGCGACACCATATCCGCCGCTTTCGCTCGATCTTCTGAATGAACAATCTCAGTCACGGGCTTGCCGATGATCTCATTGGCCTGGTAGCCTAATTGAAGCAAACCCCGCTGGTTGAAATCTAAGATGTTGCCGTTCGGATCCAGGATGATGTAGATATCCGGCGCATTGTCAAAGAGGTCCCGAAACCGCAATTCGCTTTTTTGTAAAGCTTTTTCCGTTTCCTTCTGTTCGGTCACATTTCTTGCAATGCCACGCACAGCGATGGCCCGCCCATTCTTGGACATCATGGAATTTCTGTATTCAAATATGCAGGGGCGCCCGGTTTTACTCAAGATAGTCATCAGACCTTCGGTCTCGCCGTTTGGCTTGATATCTTCAAGATACTCATCAATCGCTTTGTCGAGCTCTGCGGGGAATAACGTTTTCAGAGACTTTCCCACCACCTCTTTGGCCTCGTAACCCAACTGTTTGGTCACGGCCTGGTTTATTTGGAGCAACTGGCCATCCAACGAATGAACGTACACCAGATCCGAGACGTTGTTAAAGAGGTCGGTATAGTTCTGCTCACTCCTGCGTATGGCCTCCAGTTTCTCTCTCTGGGTCCTGATGATTTTTTGATGATTGACAACGATTATGGCAATAATGCCAATGCCAAGGATGAACAGAGTAACGGTAGCAACTATGAAAGGCCAAAGGATTTCCGACGACGCTGCAGACACAAGAAACCTCCCGTATAGCAAAGATTTGTAAGAATGTTTACGATCCATTGAATGGTCCAGGCTTTCTCCATTTCAGTTATGATGGTATTACCAAAGGCTAAGATCATCATATTGCCCGTAAAATAAATTAAGATGGCGGAGGCGATCCAAAATCGAGGGACCTTGTAAATTATGCTCGCCTCATCTTTGCTCAATTCGTACAAAGTGTAAGCAGATATTCCAACCAGGAGTATTCCTTCCAGAGAAGCAGTGAAACTGTCAAAACTGCTTAAGTCCTCAATGAATAACTTAGCTGTTAACCAGATGAGTGCGAATCCAATGACGCTTGTTCTCAAGATGCGCCTCAGTTCCGTGCGCTTTTGCCAAAACGAAAAGACCCACACCAATAAGCTATATTCTGCGAGTGTGTAGAAATGAAATACCCAAATATTAGAAATGTCCTTTAATGAAAGATAGAAATTAATTATTTCTACCAATAAAGAAAAGACCAGATACAAGAGGAATACTTTCAAATCCTTTGCTAACCGTCGGAAAAAAAAAATCCCAAGAAAAACGGGAATTAAGATGGAAAAAGAGGAGATATTGAGCAAGAGTTTCATAAGGCCTTTCGTATTTGTGCGCTAAATAGAGTTTCGGCCAAAGACTGGGAAGGTTTGTCCAGAAATTACATCTTATTCTGCTCTGATCGTATGTTATTATTCTGTTAGCGAATAGCTCCAATTCAGTTGAACAGATTAAACCATTGTAATTAA
>JBHHYI010000363.1:0-3310 GCA_046757525.1 bacterium
TTTCGTAACCGTCCCGTTCCCTTGCCGTGAATCAAACGCACCTGCTGCCATCCGGCCAAAATCGCGTCGTCCAAAAATTTATCGACGGCGGCAACCGCCTCATCCAAAGTTTGACCACGCAGATCGATTTCCGGCAGCACGTCGCTCTTGGTCTCCACTTGAATATTCACTTTTGCCGGGCTGCTGGCGCCGGGTTTCTCACCGCTGCCTTCGAACAGCTCGACCACAGAAACTCTAAACTTGAAATTGCCCACAACAAGCAGTATTTTGCCAGAAGCATCCGGCGCGGAGACGACGGTACCGTAGCTGTTCTGTTTTTTCCAAAACACCTGCTCACCTATTTTGATGTCCGAGGCCTGCAGGGAACGCTGATCTTCCCGTGCAACCATGGTGCCTTTGAGGGCCTCGGCAAGTTTGGTTTTCTCCTGGCGAATAATCTCCTTCGCCTGCCTGATGGCGCCATGTTCGGCCTGCTTTTCCCGGATTTCTTTGATGGCCTGTTCCACAGCAGCGTTGGCCCGATTGAGAATTTCTTGAGAATCCAGAATGGCTTTTTCTTTCAAGGCTGTTTCTTCTTTCTTTATTTTTTCGTACTGCTCCTTGTACAGGCTGGTCAGTCCCGCGAGTTTTGTTTTTTCTAAATCTAATTCATTGACCAAATTCTGATGCTCCTGAATTTTGTCCTCCAGGTCCAACAGAAGCTGTTCCAGGCTTCCCTTCTCCGACCCGAGCAATTCCCGCGCTCGTGCAATTATGCTTCTCGACACGCCTAACCGATCGGCGATCTCGATGGCGTAACTCGAACCAGGGATTCCCCAACGAAACTCGTACCGGGGCCGCAAAGATTCTAAATCGAACTGCATGGAGCCGTTGGCCACGCCGGCGGTGCTGTCGGCAAAAGCCTTAAGAGTGCCCAGGTGAGTGGTGACGAGGTTGGTACTTCCGACTTCGGTCAATTTCTCCAAAATGGCTATGGCCAGCGCGCTGCCCTCGTCCGGGTCGGTGCCGGCGCCAATTTCGTCGATCAAAACCAGACTCTTGTCGTTGGCATTTTCCAGAATTGTACGAATTCTGCCCAGGTGGGCGGAGAAAGTGGAGAGGTCTTGCTCGATGGACTGCAAGTCCCCAACGTCCACAAAAAGTTGCTCAAACACCGGCAGTTTGGAATCGGGATCGGCAGGAATGGGGATGCCACTTTGCAGCATAAGAGCCAGCAGCCCAACCGTTTTCAGCGCCACAGTCTTGCCGCCGGTGTTGGGACCTGAAATAATCAGCGAATGGAAGTCCGCACCAATGCTCAAGTTTAGCGGCACCACGTCTTCAAAGGTCTCTTCCCGCAACAGCAACAACGGGTGTCTGCCGTTAACGATTTCAAGCACCGGCTCCCGAGTTATTTCAGGGATGCTGCAATTGAGTTGCCGGGCAAATCTGGCTTTGGCTTGAACAAAATCCAGGTGCGCCAACACCTTCAAACTTTGCAGGATGTCCTCCAATTCCACACGCACCAGGTCGGTCAGATGTTGCAGAATGCGTTGGATTTCACGCGTTTCTTCCACCTTGAGTCGCAGGATTTCGTTGTTGAGTTCCACGGCGTCAAAGGGCTCCATGAAAATCGTCGAGCCTTTGGCGGACTGGCCGTGCACCAGGCCCTGAACCTTGCCTTTGTGTTCCCATTTAACCGGCAGCACAAGCCGTCCATCGCTCAGGGTTACCACTTGATCCTGCAAGTACCCCTTGTTGGAATAAGCCTTGAAAAAATGGTTCACGGCTTTACGGGCCTCCATTTCCGCCTGAACAATACGCCTGCGGATTTTCCTGAGCTGCGGGCTGGCGGAATCTTGAACCTCGAAGCTGCGGAAATCAATGGCCGTCCGAATGGCGTCAATCAGGCCTTTAGAATGGCGGATGTTTTTTGCATGCAACCAGAGACGGGGAGAGTCGACCGCTTTCTCGTGCAAATAAGAGCGCACCCGAAAACCCGTAATCAGGGTTTCGGCAATCTGCACCAGCGCGTTGGTGGTGAGGAGATTGCCCTCCACACTGGCCGTTTCCAGTGCCGCTCTAATGTCCCAGAGCTCACTCAGAGGAAAAGCAGCGTCCTCGTCCAGGATTTGCTGCAATTCAGCGGTTTCGCTCAGCGCAGCCTCGATCTCCCCGTGGTCGGTGCCAAACGCAAGGTTGTTCAGCTTTTCTCTGGCGAGCTCAGAAATTGCAAACTGCTGCAAATGGCTTAGAATCTTGTCGAATTCAAGGCTTTCATACAGCTCAGCGAGATTGTTTTTCGCGCGCGTTACCATCGGTCGAAGACTCATGCTTTTTAAGAGAATCTAAAAACTTTTGCGTGTTTTCGCTGAGGTCGGTCCAGGAAAAATTGTCCAGACTTTCTTTCAGCTCCGCGTAAAACGATTTGGAATGGGGGACCGTTTTGATGATGAGGTTAAACAATCCGGGAGCAAATTTCCGCGCCGGATCGTAAAGCCGGGAGGCGGAACGATCCGGCAGCAACTGCCGAGTAAAGGGAATCATTGAGATGAACAATAGCAACAAACTGACGACGGTTGCACCCTTCAAAAATCCCACGAGACCACCCGAGAGCTTTTCCAACCAACCCAGAGATGAAAACCTGGCTGCCTTTTGCAACGCGTGAATCAGGAATTGAAAAGCCAGGATAGTGGCGAAAAACACCAACAAAAAGCCCAGCAAGGTGATTAAACCCGGGGGGATGGTTAGCACTTTTTTAATCAGGAAGGAAACATTGCTCATGTATTTGGTGGCCAGGATAAACGCAGCCACCAGGCTGACCAAGCCTAAGACCTCCTGGAAAAAACCGCGCCAGAGGCCTTTCAGGGAGAAGGTCCCCACTACAGCCAGAATTGCTACGTCCAAGTAATTCATGGGTCTAAAATAGAAAATCCGCAGCAAATTATCAAGCACAAACAAAAAAGTGCACAGCGAAACCTCTCTGTCCACTCTTAGAAACGTCAAAAGGGCCAGCGCTGCCTTTGAGTTGCGAGTTTGGATTAGATCTTCAGCTCAGCAGTTTTCTCACAATTCCTTGCACCATTTTGCCATCGGCCTTGCCCTTGAGGTGCTTCATCGCAGTTGACATCACCCTACCAAAATCCTGCATCGATTGGGCGCCTACCTCCTTCATGACCTGCGCAACAACTTCTGCGACTTCGTCTTCAGAAAGCTGTTTGGGCAGGTATTGGGTGATGATCTCCAACTCCTTTTTTTCTTTATCCAGCAGGTCGACGCGGTCGCTTTTCTCGTAAAGCTCGATGGCCTCTTTTCTCTTCTTAGCAGCGTT
>JBHHYI010000364.1:0-3296 GCA_046757525.1 bacterium
CCGCAGTGAGGTCAGCATTGCCGCGGGCAATCCCAACGGCATTGTGGTCGGTTGGAATGACGCCCAGGGCTTCTGCTTCCTGTTCCCCAGCATTGGCTGCGATCCGGGGGACCAGCTCGGCCTGTCGGGATTCGGTTTCTCCACCAACCGTGGGGTTTCGTTCGGCGATGGCGGAGCACCGCCGCCGTTGCCTTTTGACGGCGACCTCATCCTTACCCGCGGCGATCCGGCGCTTGCCTCCACCCGGGCGGACAATGGTCCTTTTTACTACGCGAATCTGGCCTTGAGTCTGTCGCAATCCACGGCGGGCATCATCGTGCACATGGGGCAGTTTGATTCCGACGGGGACCTGTCCTGGGATCCTGCGAAGACCCGCTTTCTCGAGGCTGGCCCATCCGATTTTTTCGACAAGGAACTCATCGACGTGCAACCCGGTCGTGGTAGAACAGCCTACATTTCCTACACGAATTTCACAGCACCCAATTTCTTTGGTCAAATCGAGCTGTTTCGAACACGGGATCAAGGCAACAATTGGTTAGGCCCGGTTGTTGTACAGCCTGAGATTTCCACGGATTTTTTTACTGGCACGGTTCTCCAGGGTTCGGAACCGGCCATTGCCGAGGACAACAAGACCGTTTACGTTGTCTTTGAGCAGGGACCCAGGTTTGACAACAATGTGGGGTTCTTGGATTACCAAATTCAAGTCGCCCGTTCCGACAACAGAGGCGCCTCCTTCGGCCCCAGTGTGAAGGTTGCTGATATTAACGGGATGTTTTTGCGGGCTGCTCCGGTCGGCTACAATCGCAGCAATATCAACGACTTCCCTCGCATCGCCGTGGTGCGTGGTGGCCCTCATCGCGGGCGAGTCGTGGTAGTGTATCACAGCGCTAAAGACCCGTTGAGCACCGATACCGATGTGTTCCTCTCCTATTCGGATGACAGAGGTGAAACCTGGACCCAGGTGACCCTGAGCGATGACGAAGGGGTGCAGGAGTTCTGGCCCGATTTGGACATCGGCAAGAACGGCACCATCGCTGTGCAATATTACCGGGGCGTGCCAGGCACGACCGAAATTTTTGGCACTCCTTTCTCCACGACTTTTGTCAACACCTTCCTGGTGGTGTCAACCGACGGCGGGTACACCTTTGGGTCGCCGATCAAAGTCAGTGAGCGCACTTCAGACTGGACCGCAGCTTTTACGAATATCGTTCCTAATTTCGGCGACTACAATACTGTGGTCGTGAGCGGAAATCAAGAACGCATCTTCTGCTCCTGGGCCGGCGACGACGAAATCGTTAACATTCCATTTTTCGAAAGCGATTTTCATGTGCCTGCAACCATTTTTGCTGAGGTAACCGGAGCCAACTTTTACAAGTCGACGCAATATGTGATTCGGGACCTTTCCGAAACCACCCCGGAGAGCTATGCGCTCAATCAGAACTACCCCAATCCATTCAATCCGGAAACCACCATTACTTTTGCTCTGCCTAAAGACAACCACGTTACCCTGAAGATTTATGATCTGTTAGGCCAGGAGGTGGGGACTCTCGTAGATGAAGAGAGACCAGCAGGAAATTACAGGATTCCGTTCAAGGCCAGTGAACTGCCCAGCGGAACTTATTTCTACAAACTGGTCGCCGGCGATTTTGTGTCCGTCAAGAGAATGACCCTTCTCAGGTAGACTCATTTGATCGTTGTTTTGGGGATAATGAACGCAAGGTGGACCTTCCGCGGGTTGCACGACCCGCGGAAGGAATCTGCCATGGAGGTTGCTGATGATTACCCACGGTACTGTTCAACCGAGGGGGAGTATTTTCCTGTTTGTGTGCCTGGCCATGTGTTGGCTCCCCATTGCCAATGTGGGGCTTGCGCAACAACTCTCATGCGAATTCAACCAGAATAGCAAACAGATTAAAATCGTTTGTTCCGTTTGTCCCAAAACGGAGGGTGCCAATTTTGCACCGCCGAGCACCAGCGACGCTACCGTGGTGTCGATCACCAGGGTCGTCGAGGGCACGGTGGAAAAAAACGGCATGGTCTGCGCAGAACAGGTGGTGCACCTTCGCACAGAGAAAGTTGGCCTGGCAGACGTCACAGTCGGAACCGCTTCAGAAACGCAAACTTTCGAGTTCACGCCGCAGCCCTTGATGTTCGCAGTTGCCATTTCCCGGGTGCTGGCCAAAGGGGCTCTGCCGGACGGTGACTTCATTGCCTTGACGCCAGGCGACACGTTTGATCTTGCCATCGACGTCATCGATCTCACCGACGAGTCTTTAGCCAACGTCGACGGTCTGATTACCGCTGAGCTTAAGTGCAAGGAGGCCAATCCGGGCTTTGCGTTCGAGAATGGCACGCAGTTGGCGCCGCTGAAGGTTGTGAATGGCCAGACCTCGACCAGGTTGAGCGTTGCGCCAGAGGCTGTCGGTCAAACCTGTGTGCTCGAAGTTCGCGACGAAACCATCGGCGGACCGCAGCTTTTGCGCACCAACCAGTTGTTCCTGGGCGTGGCCCGGGTGGAGGAATCGACACGAGAAATAGTGCAACTGAACCAACCGATTTCTTTTCTCACTTCAGCACAAGATGCGTTGGCGGAAATGACGTTCTCCCGGGAGAGTTTAGATTCGGTCACCGTTGCAGCCTTTCGAGGCGACGGCGATGCCGATCGGCCCGGACTTTTTATCCCGCCCTTTCCGCAGAACAATTCCGTCAGGCGCTATTACCAAATCTCTGCACAGCCCTCCGAGGCAGCCTTCGAGGCCAGGCTCAAGCTCACTTATAAGCAATCTGAGTTCGATAAGGGCGGCCTACAAGACGAAGCAGACCTCCTGCTTTATCGCTTCAACGGAACGAATTGGGAAGAAGTCGGCGGTCAGGTCGATCCCGACAACAATTCAGTCACCGTAGAAAACGTGCAGGCTTTTTCTTTTTGGGCCTTTGCTGAGCCCGCTGCGGTTCCCACCACGGTCGCAGGGGAGGCCATTCCGGAGAAGTTCGCGCTGGAGCCAAACTATCCCAATCCGTTCAATCCGGAGACCACCATTCGGTACAGCCTCCACACAGATATGCACGTGACGCTTACGATTTACAATTTGTTGGGTCAGGAGATAAAAACTCTGGTCGATGCCCACCACAAAGCCGGCGTTTTCCGCGTCGTGTGGCAGGGTCGCGATGAAGCCGGCAACAAAGTGACCTCCGGCGTGTACATCTACCAGCTTAAAAGTGAGGGCTTTGTAGAAACGAGGAAGATGATCTTGTTGCAGTAAACTAACGCAGATACTGCCCAATAGACCGTTCAA
>JBHHYI010000365.1:0-3293 GCA_046757525.1 bacterium
GGCGCCTTGGGCATAAAGCCAGGAGATCGTGTGGGTACCTTCGCCTGGAACAATTTTCAGCACCTGGAAATGTACTATGCCATACCTTGCAGCGGCGCGGTACTGCACACACTGAATATTCGCTTAGCGCCAGAACAGTTGGCTTACATCATTGGTCACGCTGAGGACAAGCTCGTGTTTGTCGATGCCGCCCTGCTGCCGTTGCTGGAACGTGTTGCGCCTGACTTGAAGAGCGTCGAGCACTACGTGTTGTTCAACGCAGAAGCAGGCGTTGAGACCAAGTTGCCAAATGTGCTTTCTTATGAAACTTTAATCGCCGAAGCTTCCGAGGATTATGGCTGGCCCGTTAACGACGAAACCACGGCCATGGGTCTCTGTTACACCAGCGGCACCACCGGCAATCCCAAAGGCGTGCTTTACAGTCATCGCTCCATGTATTTGCACACCATGGGTGCGCTGGCTGGCAACGCACTCGCCCTGACCGAACAGGATGTGGTGTTACCCGTAGTGCCGATGTTTCACGCCATGGCGTGGGGACTGCCCTACGAATGCGCGCTGGCGGGAGCTAACCTGGTTTTTCCGGGACCACACTTAAAACCCGCTGCTCTGGCTCAGATGATTGAAGACGAGGGGGTGACCATACCTGCCGGCGTTCCTACCATCTGGACCGGACTTTACCAGGAACTCAAATCAAATCCGCGCGATATTTCCCAGGTGCGTGCCCTGGTGGTCGGAGGGGCAGCCATGCCTCGCTCCCTGATCGAAGCCTACGAGAAAGAATTGGGCGTTAACGTGGTGCAAGCCTGGGGCATGACCGAGACTTCTCCCCTGGGAACGGCTTCTAAGCTGCAGAGCCACCATCGTGACTTGCCTGAGCACAAAAAGTGGGACGTCAAGGCCAAACAAGGCTACGCCGTCTCTGGCATCGAGATACGCATTGTGAATGATGAAGGTGAGGAATTGCCCTGGAATGGCAGCACCATGGGCGAGCTGCAAGTGCGCGGGCCCTGGGTTGCTAAAAGTTACTTTCGTTTGCAGCCCGGCCCTGAACATTTTACCGAAGATGGCTGGTTTCGCACCGGCGATGTGGCTACCATAAACGAAGACGGCTACATGCAAATCACCGACCGCACCAAGGATTTGGTCAAAAGCGGCGGCGAGTGGATTTCAAGCGTTGCTTTGGAGAACGCTTTGATGGCCCATCCAAAAGTCGCGGAAGCGGCCGTTATTGCCATTCCCGACAAGAAATGGGACGAACGACCCCTGGCTGTGGTGGCAAATGCGCCGGGTGTGGACCAGGTTACAGGTGAGGAGCTGCTCGCTTACTTAGCCCCAAGGTTTCACAAGTTCTGGTTGCCGGATAAGATCGTCTTTGTCGACGAAATCCCCAAGACCAGCGTCGGCAAGTTTGACAAGAAAGTGCTTCGCCATCGGTTTTCGGAAGGGCAGTTGGGATGAAAGAGAAACTCATCCTCCTGTATGAATCGTACTTTGGTGAAAAAGTCAAATCCATTTCACCTCTAAAAGCCCACGGTTCTGAACGCAAGCTCTACCGCATCAGCAACCAGCGCCGCTCGGTAATCGGCGCTGCAAACGAGGACCGCGCCGAGAATATCGCTTTCCTTGAGTTTTCGCGTCATTTTCACCGCGCAGGTCTGCCAGTGCCAGAGATTTACGCGGAGGATTTGAACATAGGGATTTATCTGGAAGAAGACCTGGGGGACACCACCTTGTTTGAAGCTCTGGTCAAAGCGCGTAGCAAGAAAGATCCCTTTCCAGAAACTATCGCAAGCATCTACGAAGCTGTCGTGCGCATTTTGCCCAGATTTCAAATAGAGGCCGGGAATAGTCTGGACTATCGCAAATGCTATCCCCGCCACAGCTTTGACCGCCAATCGATCATTTGGGATTTGAACTACTTCAAATACTATTTCCTCAAGCTCGCCAAAGTCGCCTTCAACGAGCAGCAACTGGAAGACGACTTCGAACGCTTTTGTGAGTTTCTTCTGCAAGCTGACCGGGACTATTTCCTCTACCGCGACTTCCAATCCCGCAACATCATGATTCGCGATGGGCAGCCTTATTTCATCGATTACCAGGGCGGACGGCGCGGCGCGCTGCAGTACGACATCGCCTCGCTGCTATTCGACGCTAAAGCCAACATTCCCTTTGATGTTCGAGAAAAACTGCTGCAGAGCTACCTGGACGCGGTTTCCGAATATATCGCCGTAGACCGGGCGACGTTTTTGCGATTCTATTACGGCTATGTGCTCATTCGCATCATGCAGGCCATGGGCGCTTACGGGTTTCGCGGGTTTTACGAGCGCAAGCCGCATTTCTTGCAGAGCGTGCCTTTTGCCATTCGCAATCTGGAATTCGTGCTCAGAAGCGCAGAAATCCCCGTTGAACTGCCGACGCTTATGGACGTCTTGCAGCGCCTGGTGCGCTCCACGCGACTGCGCGAACTGGGCGACGTTCAGCTTCCACTGACGGTACAAATCCAGAGCTTCTCGTTTAAACAAGGCCTCCCCGAAGACGAGACCGGGCATGGCGGGGGCTTCGTCTTCGATTGTCGCGTGCTGCCCAATCCCGGTCGCTTGGAAAAATTCGCCCGGCAGACCGGTAACGATCCGGAGGTGATTGCGTTCCTGGAAAGGGAGGACGAAGTACACAGCTTCATGACCCGCGTCCTTGACCTGGTCAGCCAGGTGATCGAGAACTACCAAAAGCGCAATTTTAGCCATGTCTCCGTGGCCTTTGGCTGCACTGGCGGCCAGCACCGCTCAGTCTATTGCGCCAACAGGCTGGCCAGGCACTTGCGGCAAAAATATAAACTAAATATCGAAGTATCGCATCGGGAATTACAGAAATAAGTTTACAAACTTGAGTAAATATCTAAATCCGATGAAGCCAGACGGTTTTTGACGCGTCCAGCGAAAAAACCAGGGGGGTCAGGATACGGCTTGACACGCCAAGCCACGGCTCGCACGGCCAGACATCCCTCTGATTTTCGCTCTAATAGTTCGTTGCATTAATAGGCGCAGTTTGCATTAACATGATCCAACACAGTCTCTGACTGTGGTTTAGGATTGCGGCGAGAATGTTTAACCCAAATGGGGCTGTCCAAAAAGTCGGATAAGAGACCTGATTTGTCATTCCTGCGAATCAGTCGTCCGGCAGCCGCCGGATGACCGAAGCAGGAATCCAGAAGAACTAAAGGGTTATAGATTCCCGCTTTCGCGTTTTGGCGTCAACCTAAGTGGTGTCTAACCACCTGATTGTTACCCCGAACG
>JBHHYI010000366.1:0-3264 GCA_046757525.1 bacterium
TACTCAAAAGGAACCCTTATGCAACGAACACAAAAAATCGCTTTCTTAGTTTTGCTGTTGGTCTGGTCTTTTCAGATGACCACCGGCTTCTTGCAGGCACAAGTAGTCGATTCTAAACCGATCGGTCTGGACTGGAACCAGAAGCTGCCGGTGGACCCCAAGATCACCGTTGGGAAATTCGACAACGGGCTGACTTATTACATTCGCGTCAACAAAAAACCGGCAAAGCGGGCCGAGTTGCGTTTGGTGGTCAACGCGGGTTCGGTTTTGGAAGAGGACGACCAGCAAGGCATTGCCCATTTTGTGGAACACATGGCCTTCAATGGCACCAAACATTTCGCCAAACAGGAGATCGTCGACTACCTCGAATCCGTCGGCATGCGGTTTGGGCCGGATATCAACGCCTCCACGAGTTTTGACGAAACCGTTTACATGCTGCAAGTGCCCACAGACAAGGCGGAAATTCTCGAAACCGCCTTTCAAATCCTGGAAGATTGGGCGCACAACGTCAGTTTCAATGAAGCAGAAGTAGACAACGAACGTGGGGTAGTCATCGAGGAATGGCGTCTCGGTCGCGGGGCGGCGGCAAGAATGCGCGACAAGCAGTTCCCAATTCTATTTCACGACTCCCGCTACGCCAGGAGACTACCCATCGGCAAAAGAGAAATCTTAGACTCCGCACATTCAGAGACACTGCGGCGGTTTTACCGCGACTGGTACCGTCCTGACTTGATGGCCGTTATTGCAGTCGGCGACTTCGACAAGTCACGCATGGAAGATTTGATCATACAGCATTTTTCTCCGCTGCCACTGGCTAAAAATGCCAGAGAACGGAAACTCTATCCCGTGCCCGACCACCAGGAGACGCTCTTTGCCATCGCTTCGGATCCGGAAGCCACCAGATCCAGCGTGACCCTCTATTTCAAACACGACGTGGAAGAGCAGGAGACCGCAGCCGCCTATCGAAAACTGTTGATGGGGCTGCTCTATAACGGCATGTTCAACAACCGTTTGAATGAGCTGGTCAAACAAGCTGATCCCCCGTTTTTGTTTGGATTCTCCAGCAAAGGACGCTTCATTCGGTCCAAGGAATTCTATTTGTTAGGCGCTGCCGTGAAAGACAACGGCATCGAACGCGGTCTGGAAGCTTTGCTTGCCGAGGCGAAACGCGTCAAGCTCTACGGTTTCACGGATTCCGAATTAGAGCGACAAAAGGCGGACATGCTGCGAGGCATCGAGCTCGCTTATAATGAACGAGACAAGTCCAACTCTGATCAGTACGCGGCTGAATTCATTCGCAATTTTTTGACTGACGAACCCATTCCCGGCATCGAATATGAGTTTAAATTGTACCAAACCCTCATGCCGACCATCCATGTGCAGGAAGTCAATGAATTGGCCGGCAACTGGATTAGCGACGCCAATCGGGTCATCCTGGTCAACGGTCCGGAAAAAGAGGGCGTTGAAATCCCGAACCAGGAGGCTTTACTGGCGGTTTTTGAGGAAGCGAAAAGCAAAAGCGTTGCGCCTTATTCGGACACAGTTTCCGACCTGCCGCTGGTGGGAAATTTGCCTCGGCCCGGGCACATCACCAGAAAGCACAAGATAAAGAAATTGGGCGTAACCGAATGGACCCTGTCAAACGGGGTGCGGGTCATCCTAAAACCCACCGATTTCAAAAATGACCAGATCATCTTTACAGCTTTTAGTCCGGGTGGGTCATCCCTGGTTGACGATAAGCACTATGTGGCAGCAATTACGGCAACCTCCCTGGTCGAAGAAGGGGGCCTGGGCGATTTTGACGAAATCGCGCTGCAAAAGAAACTTGCGGGCAAGGCCGTGCGCGTTTCGCCCTGGATCGGCTCTCTTCAGGAGGGCCTCTCGGGCAGCGCTTCGCCGGCTGATCTGGAAACCCTGCTGGAACTCATCTACCTGTATTTTACCGCACCGCGCCAGGACAGCACGGCGTTTGCGTCCTACCAGGCCAGAATCAAAGGCTTGCTGGAAAACCGGCAGGCCAGCCCCCAGGCCGCATTTCGCGATACCTTGCAGGTGATTCTCACCCAGCACAACTTTCGCACCAGACCCTGGTCGGAAGCCATGCTGCGCGAAATGGACTTGCAAGAATCTCTGCAGATTTACCGCAATCGCTTCGCCGATGCCAGCGATTTCACTTTTATTTTTGTAGGCAACATCGACTTCCACAAGTTCAAACCACTGGTACAAAGCTACCTCGGCGCTCTGCCCGCAACGGGTCGCAAGGAAACCTGGAGAGACGTGGGCATCCGCTACCCACGGGGTGTGATCAAAAGAGCCGTGAAAAGAGGGCTGGAACCCAAAAGCCAGGTGCGACTGGTCTTCAGCGGGCCATTCCAGTGGAACCGGCAAAACCGCTACCAGCTTAATGCCATGACCAGTGTGCTGCAAATCAAACTGCGCGAAGTCTTGCGGGAGGACAAGGGCGGCACTTACGGCGTCGGGGTCAGCGCCTCGGCCTCACATTACCCGGTCGAAGATTACAGCATCTCGATTTCCTTTGGCTGCGCGCCTAAGAGAGTTGCGGAGCTCACCAGGCTCGTGTTCGAACAAATCGACAGCCTCAAAACTTTTGGCATCGCAGACAGCTACGTTGCCAAAGTCAAGGAAATGCAACGCCGCCAACGCGAAGTCAACCTGAAAGAAAATGGCTTCTGGCTGAGCATTTTGCGCACCTATTATTTCCACCAGCAGAATCTGCCAGACATTCTGAAGTACGACAAACTGGTGAAACACCTGTCCGCCAAAAGCATTCAAAAAGCTGCCAGGCAATATTTCGATCTCGATAATTACGTGCAAGTGGTTCTGTATCCGGAGCAATTCGACGACACGGGCAATGACAGCGCCGGGGCCAAAGGTGAGTAAGGAACGCCAGAGCTTTGGTTCCACCTTTGGCGTAGTCATGACTTTTATCGGCGTTGCCGTGGGATTGGGCAATGTGTGGCGCTTTCCTTACATGGCCGGGGCATTTGGTGGCGGCGCATTCTTGCTGGTCTATTGCGTCATCTTAGCGGTCTTTGGCATTCCAGCCCTCATGGCCGAGCTTACCCTGGGCCGGCTGACTAAACGGGGCCCACTGGGGGCCTTTACTCGAATCGGCATGCGTGGCGGCAAAATCGTGGGCTGGTCGCTTTTTTTCACGGTGTTCATGGCGGTGTCTTACTATTCCGTCGTCGTAGGCTGGGTACTCAAGTATTGCGTCATTTCCGTGAGCGGCCAAATCATGCA
>JBHHYI010000367.1:0-3262 GCA_046757525.1 bacterium
GACATCATTGAGCCATTGGGACACAAGGCCAAGCAGCATAATGAACAGTTTTTGAAGAAAAAGGATCAAGTGATAAATTCTTTTACTAAGCAATTCTTGATCGATTTTTGCGACGGTGGGCAAATTAATTGGAAAAGACTGGTCCAATTCAACAGCGGCAATTTAGATTTAACGATTTGACAATTTAAGAAAGAATCTTACAAGCTGATCGTGAACAAAAAACAAGTTGCAAATATCTTAGAAGAAATCGCCACGCTTCTTGAGATCAAAGGGGAAAATCCGTTTAAGAGCCGGGCTTACCAGAATGCAGCCAGAACCTTGCTGGCATTGAGCGTGGATGTCAAGGAATTGGTGGAAACGGACGAAATAGGTAATATCAAAGGCATCGGCACGGCGCTGGCGCAGAAAATCACCGAGTTGGTGACCACCGGGAAGCTGCAGTACTACGAAGAGCTGAAAGCCTCGATTCCGGACGGACTCCTGGAGATGACCCGCATACCGGGGTTGGGTCCCAAGAAGATCAAGAAGATGTACGACGACCTCGGCATCAAAACGTTGAGCGAGCTGGAATATGCCTGCCAGGAAAACCGCCTGGTCGATTTAGCCGGCTTTGGGGCCAAAACCCAGGAGAAAATCCTGCAAGGCATTGCGTTCGTCAAAAAGCACAAGGAGCGTCATCTGTTTCATCACGCTGAGGCGGCTGCAAAACCGCTGTTTGAAGCGGTAAGCAATCATCCCAAAGTCATTCGGGCCAGCCTGGGGGGTAGCCTGCGAAGAAAGAAGGAGACCGTCAAGGATATCGACATCGTTGCCAGCGCCAAAGAAGAGCATTGCCAGGAGATCATGGATTTTTTCACGACCCAGCCAGAGGTAGAAGTGGTAACCGGCAAAGGACCGACCAAGTCCAGCGTGCGGCTGAAAAGCGGCATCAATGCCGATCTGCGCCTCATGCCCGACGAGAAGTTTCCCTACATTCTGCACCACTTCACCGGTTCCGCTGAACACAATACAGCCATGCGCAGTTTGGCCAGAAAACAGGGCTTGAAAGTAAGTGAACACGGATTGTTCAGAAATGAAACCGAGCTCATTCCATGCCAGGATGAGCAAGAGATTTTTGCAGCTTTGGGTCTCGCCTACATCCCGCCGGAGCTGCGCGAAGACACCGGTGAAATTGAAGCAGCGGCAAGAAATGCCATTCCGCAACTCGTCGAACCAGCGGACATCAAAGGTATTTTGCATTGCCATTCAACCTTCAGCGACGGCACCAACAGCATCGAAGAAATGGCCCGGGCGACCAAGGAAATGGGTTACGAATACTTTGGCCTTTGCGATCACAGCCAATCGGTTTATTACGCCCGTGGTCTGGCGCCAGAGCGCTTGCTGGAGCAACAGGCTACGATCGATGAGCTGAATGAGAAAATGCAAGGCTTCAAGATTTTCAAAGGCACCGAATGCGACATCATGATCGACGGCACTCTGGACTATCCCGATGAGATTCTCGCGACTTTCGATTTTGTGGTGATTTCCGTGCACAGCAAATTGAACATGACCCAGCCAGAAGCCACCGAACGCATCATCAAAGCCATGCAGAATCCT
This sequence comes from bacterium, assembly GCA_046757525.1. Lineage (GTDB taxonomy): Bacteria > Zhuqueibacterota > Zhuqueibacteria > Oceanimicrobiales > Oceanimicrobiaceae > JBHHYI01. The sequence continues at coordinate 1,597 of JBHHYI010000367.1, forward strand.
TACGTAACCATCCTCGGGCACCCGACGGGTCGCTTGCTTTTGGGGCGTGAGGGCTACCCGGTGGACATGCCTGCCATCATCGATGCGGCTGCCGAATACCATGTGGCCATCGAATTGAACGCCAGTCCTTATCGTTTTGACATCGATTGGCGATACTGTAAATATGCCAAGGAAAAAGGCGTAAAGATCAGCATCAATCCTGATTCCCACAGCGTGGAAGGACTCACTGATGTTAACTACGGCGTCGGCATTGCGCGCAAGGGTTGGCTGGAAAAGGGGAATATCTTGAACACTTTGTCTCGAATGGAGATTGAGGAATATTTCTCGCAAAACAGGAGACGCAAACAAGCTGGCGGACATGCACACTAAGCCCCGGAGTCAAGATGTCGGTTTGGGACAGCGCCGTCCAACTTCTCTCTTTAACCAGGGGCTGCAAAAGCCTTGAAGGATGTTAGCATGACCTACGTTTTTGGTCTGGCACCCATTGTGGCGGGCGTCTATCTCGCCTATTCGCTTGCCATGCTCAAACAAGTCAAATTGCCTATTTTTTCAGGACAAGACCGGCGTTTTCTCAATGGTTTCAGTTATTTTGTTTTTGCCTTGACCGTGGCACTCTTCTTGTATTTTGTCTATTCAAAAGACCTGAATGAGATGCTCGTCAGCTTTGCCCTGTGCATTACGGCCTTTGTAGCGATTCTGCAATTCCGCGTGACCATCGGCGATAACGGCGTTTTTGCCAAGGTTCAATTTCATCCCTGGACCGATTTTCAGGGGTTCCGTTGGAGAAAGAACATGGACCGCAGCTATTGGATTCTGTTCCTGTATAAGGCACATAGTGTGGATATCTTTTCCGTCAGCATTCCGGAAAAACAAGTTAGCCGCCTGGACCTGATTCTGCAAAATAAAATTGGCATGGTTTACCATGAAAGGTCGTGAAGAAACACACGCGCTGGCGAATCCCCTGATCCCACAACTCTCAACCAGAAAGCACAACAACAATCCTCATGCCGCTTACCTATCCTTGAGCAAACCAGCCCCGCGGAAGAGCAAATAATTCGCCCCAATCTGAACGACATGATAGAGATCGTTGTGGTTAAAAAATTCGTGCAGCCTTATTGTGCTCAACTGAAGGGCTGCTGCGGCAAACGAAGCCAAAACCCCGGCGATGAGCCAAGAGGAACTCGTGAGCCTTTGCTTAAACCAGGAGTAGGCCGCCAGCAGGAGTACCGCCACCATGGCTGGCGCGTAGTCATAAATAACGTAGCTGAAGTCATTGTGTGTGGACATCCAAACGGCAAAGGCCATAAACTTGAGCAGCACCAGCACATGCACCCATGCCAAGAGCGGCCGTGATATAGTGGCCCCGACCGTGCCCGCCAACATGAAGTAGCTGGCCAGGCCGATGGAATATACCGTTGCTTTCCAGAGTGCCACCTGAGCGACCTCGTTAAGATGATTTGTAAGTCCGTGAAATGTGCCACCTGCAAGGGCCGCAACCGAAACTGCGACAAAAGCTGCTGACCAGAGCAAGACAGAAGTTTGTCGACGAGAGCGACCGATCCTGAATAGCCGTAGCGAAAAAACAATGGCAACGGCGGCAAGAAGGTAATCGGTAATCATGGTCATTGGCTCGGTAATTTGCATGGGTTCTCCTTAAATAAAAATC
>JBHHYI010000368.1:0-3248 GCA_046757525.1 bacterium
CGCGATGCCCATGATTTCAAATGAGGTTTTCACACAGTCTGTCTGCGTGGGAACGAACACAGGACGCTCCGGCGTCCATTGTAGCCCGACGTGCCTAATAGCACCCAACGACCAGAGTGGGTCGTTTTATTCGTAAAAAACGAACAATGAGCGTTTCCTAAAAGCTTCCGCAATCCGGCGCAACCGGATTGCTTTAAACGTCGGAAACGCCCCAGGCAGCCCTGTCATGCAGGAAGCATCTTGTTACAGGTCAGAGCCCTGTGCAGCCAGCCAACAAGATTCCTCCTGAATGACACTGGAGGCTGTAATAAAGGACGGCGCCAGCAAGGCGTTTCCTAAAAATTTTTTTAAACCGATCAAACGGTGACCTTCTCCAAGAAGGTCACCGTTTTCTAACAACATTAGGTGGCGTGTAAAAATCAAACTGCAAGTAAGGATGGCACTGCTCACACAACATTTTTGCAGAATCCCACGGATTCTGGTTCTGATTCTGTTACTTATATTCATTAATGCCGCCACTTCTGCCTTCAGCAGTAATCCCGAAGACGTTCGGTTGGACAAAATTACGCTGCCTGCCGGTTTTATGATTAGCCTCTACGCCGCCAATGTACCCAATGCCCGGTCGATGAGCCTGAGTCCCGACGGGACGTTATTTGTCGGCACCAGGAGAGCGGGCAACGTGTACGCGATTCTGGATCGAAATAAGGACAACCAGGCGGACGAAGTCATCACCATTGCTAAGAGTTTGAACATGCCCAACGGCGTGGCGTTTCGAGACGGCGCGCTCTACGTTGCAGAGGTGGACCGGGTGCTGCGCTACGATGACATCGAAAGCCACTTCCAGCACCCGCGTAAGCCAGCCATCGTCAATGACACTTTCCCGTCGGAGCGGCACCACGGCTGGAAGTTCATTCGTTTCGGACCCGATGGCTGGCTTTACGTGCCCGTTGGTGCCCCGTGCAATATTTGCGAACGCAAGGATGCGCGCTACGCCTCAATCATGCGCATGCACGCGGACGGCTCTGGATTGGAAATTTTTGCACGCGGCGTACGCAACACCGTGGGCTTTGATTGGCACCCGCAGACAAAAGAGCTCTGGTTCACCGACAACGGTCGTGATCTGCTGGGCGATGACCTACCACCCGACGAACTAAATCACGCGCCGCGCAAGAGCCTGCATTTCGGCTTCCCGTATTGTCATGGCAATAACATTCCTGATCCCATCTTTGGGAGAAAAAGAAAGTGCGAGGAATTCACCCTGCCCGCTTTAGAACTTGGCCCTCACGTGGCGGCTTTGGGGATGCGTTTTTACACCGGCAAGATGTTTCCCGAAAAATACCGCGACCAGATTTTTATCGCCGAGCACGGGTCCTGGAATCGCAGCACGCCCATCGGCTACCGCGTCATGCTGGTGCGGTTAAAAGGCGACCGGCCAGTCTCTAAGGAAATTTTTGCCCGCGGCTGGCTGCAAGGCCGCGAGGCCTGGGGCCGCCCGGTGGATGTTCTGGTCATGCCCGACGGCGCGCTCCTGGTCTCCGACGATCGAGCCGGGGTTATTTACCGCATCAGTTACGCGAAATGAAAGCTTGCCCAGCAACGACAACTCACTGCGACTTTGCCACGAAAGCCTGGAAGCCCTCGCAATCCGGTGCAACCGGATTGCTTTAAATGTCGGAAACGCCAAAGGCAGCCCTGTCATGCAGGAAGCATCTTGTTACTGGTCAGCACTGTGCGAGTCATCCCGAGTAGGTCACCGCTGTTCAGGTGACCGTATCGAGGGGTGACGGGCGTCGCCCTTCGATACGTCCCGACCAAAAAGCGGTCGGGACTACTCAGGACGACTCCCTTTGTGCTCAAAGAAAAACAACTGTCAGTCCGCTCCAGAGGAGCGTTTCCTAAGCGGGCAATGATGGACCGGCAGGTGCCGGGCGATGATAAATCCTCGCACTCCAGATCGTGGCTTGTTGTCAAACGCAAACCGAAAGGTCAATTTGGAAGAAAAACACTTTGAAATCATCGTTCTCGGCGTTGGTGGCATGGGCAGCGCCGCGCTTTACGATTTGGCAAAACGCGGCCTCAAAGTTTGCGGCGTAGAGCAATTCGGCGTTGCGCACGATCGCGGCAGCTCGCACGGCGACACGCGCATCATCCGCAAGGCCTATTTCGAGCACCCTGATTACATGCCGCTGCTGGAGCGCACCTACGAGCTTTGGCAGAGTTTGCAGGAAGCGTCGGGACAGCAACTGGCGGTGAATAACGGTCTGGTGGTCGTGGGCCAGCCTGAGTCGCAAACCATTCGCGGCCTGGAAGCGTGCTACAAAAAACATGCGCTGCCACACGAGCGACTGTCACGCAAGGAGGCCGGGCGCCGCTTTCCACAATTCGACTTTCCCGCTGAAAGTGCGATTTTTTTCGATCCTTTCGGTGGCTATCTTTTGGTGGAGCCTTGCGTGGAACAGCATACGAGATTAGCGGTGGAGCACGGTGCTGTGCTTCTCACCAACGAGAAGGTTCTCAATTGGCACGCAGAGAATGGCCACGTAACGGTCGCAACCACGCAGCGCACCCTGAGAGCTGACAAGCTCATCATTACCGCCGGAGCCTGGGCCACGCAGGTGCTTACGGACCTCGGCCTGGAGCTGGAAATCTGGCGCAAGCCCGTGTTGTGGTACCATACGCCTCACATCGAGCCATACGGCCCTGACAAATTCCCTACCTTTTATTTTGAGTTGAGCTACGGCGGATTCTACGGTTTTCCGGCCATCGACACAAGTGGCGTCAAAATTGCCGAACACCTGCACGCCGACGTGGTTGCCACTCCCGAGGCGCTGAACCGGGAGTTCGAGGCTGCGGATGAGAGTCTGATTCTACGCTTCCTCAGCGAAGTTTTGCCTGGCTTCAAGCCCACGCTCAAGAAACATTCGGTCTGCATGTACATTAAAACTCCGGACGACCATTTCATTCTGGACCTTCATCCAGTGCACGAAAATGTGATCCTCGGTGCCGGCTTTTCAGGACATGGCTTCAAATTCGCTCCGGTAGTCGGCGAAATCTTAGGCGACCTGGCTATCGACGGAACCACCTCGTACCCAATAGCGTTTCTGCGTTTGGAGCGGTTGTTGAAAGGCAAGGGCGCTTGATTACGGAACTCTTGTAAAGAATCAAATTCCGACACGTCAGTGCGGGGTTTTCTCACCGATTCTGATGATACAAAAATTTGGTTAAGGAGTGCATTGTCATTTCGACCC
>JBHHYI010000369.1:0-3237 GCA_046757525.1 bacterium
TCATTAATGTCCAAGTTTCGCGCTGTGCGTACGGCATTGCCAAACGCCTTATTGGCTTGGATGACCAATTCTTTGGCCTTAGCCACATCCTCCGCTGAAGGGCCTGTCGGATGATCTTGATCGTTTTGATCGCCCATGGATTCATCAGTAGGCATGTCCTGCAAACAGCCAATTTGAAAAAGTGCCGTGACGAGCAAAACTAAAGCTGCAAATCGCACTTTACCAAACATGATAACACCTTTTGAGAAAATCAAGAGAATATGGAGATTCTTAAACCATTGGAAGATAACTACATATGGTTAGGAACAAAGCGTGGCAGTTGCAGAAAATTATCTCTCGCCTACGACAATTAGGCCAAGGCGATAGGGCGCAATAGTTTGTTGCATAAGTTCGCGTATTTTGCTTCTTTGAAAATGTCGGTTCGAAAACTGCTATCTTGAAGCGCTTCATCCTTCTTAGACTCCGTGCAGGATGAGACCAACTTTCTTCACGGTGAGCGGAGTTGAACCCTGAGTTAGCTCATCTAACTACTTTCCGAAGTGCATCTATTGGGTAATCCTTGAAAATGTCAAAATTGTTTGGCATATTACTGTCACAGAGAAGCTCTCCCGCTGTGTTTATACGAGAACATGATGCAGGAGAACCTATACGTAATGCGTGGCAGCCATTAACCTGTACGGAGGAAAAACATGAAGCACTTTCTTTTAACCACGGCCATATTGTTTGCTCTGTTTTCAAATACACTGCCCCAATCGAAGGAAACTGCAAAAGGGCCCGCGACGATTGCCGAAAAGACAAAAACGATGCAAAAATTCCCCGGCTACTTCCCCTTTTACTGGGACGCCAAGGAAGGCAAACTCTGGCTGGAAATCGACAAATGGGACACGGAGTTTCTGTACATTAACTCGCTCGCCGGCGGCGTGGGCTCGAACGACATCGGTCTGGATCGCGGGCAGTTGGGCGACACCCGCGTGGTCAAGTTCGAGAGAATTGGTCCGAAAGTGCTGCTGATCCAACCAAACTACGGCTATCGCGCCATTACAGACAATCCCGCTGAAAGGAAGGCAGTGGAGGAGGCGTTTGCGCAATCCACGCTCTGGGGATTCGAGGTCGCCGCTGAAGAAAACGGCCGCGTTCTGGTCGACGCCAGCGGTTTTTTTCAGCGCGACGCACATGACGTCATCGGCGTGCTCAAACGTACCAAGCAGGGAAACTACAAGCTCGAGTCTTCCCGGTCTGCTTTCTATTTGGACCGCACCAGGAATTTTCCCAAAAACACCGAAGTAGAAGTGACGCTCACCTTTGTTGGGGACTCGCCAGGCAATTTCGTACGCCAGGTGGTGCCCACGCCGCAGGCCATTACCGTACGGCAGCACCATTCTTTCGTGCAGCTTCCGGATGAGCATTTCGAAAAACGGGCCTTCGATCCCCGGGCTGGCTTTTTCGGCATCAGCTACCAGGATTATGCCACGCCCATTTCCGAGCCCATCGTCAAGCGCTTCATAGCTCGCCATCGACTGAAGAAGAAAGACCCGACGGCCAAAGTCAGCGAAGCGGTGCAACCGATCGTCTACTACGTCGACTCCGGGGCTCCGGAACCCATTCGTTCTGCGCTCATGCAGGGCGCGCAATGGTGGAACCAGGCCTTTGAAGCAGCCGGCTACAAAAACGCCTTTCAGGTAAAAATACTGCCCGAAGACGCCGATCCTCTGGACGTGCGCTACAACGTCATCCAGTGGGTGCACCGTTCCACCCGCGGCTGGTCGTATGGCGGGGGCGTCATCGATCCCCGCACAGGCGAAATCATCAAAGGACACGTGTCCTTGGGTTCCCTGCGGGTGCGCCAGGATTTCTTGATTGCTCAGGGTCTGCTTGCTCCTTACGAGTCGGGCAAACCGGCCTCGCCGCAAATGCAGGAGATGGCGCTGGCCCGACTGCGGCAGCTCGCGGCTCATGAGGTCGGTCACACCCTGGGGCTGGCGCACAACTTTGCGGCCAGCGTTTCGGATCGCGCCTCGGTTATGGATTACCCGCACCCGCTGGTCAAGATCAACGGCGACGGTTCCTTCGATCTGTCTGAAGCTTACGACACTGGCATCGGCGAATGGGACAAGGTGGCCATCGCTTACGGCTACCAGGATTTTCCGTCTAACGCCAGCGAACAGGACGAGTTGCAGCGGATCATTAGCGCCGCGTTGTCCCGCGGTCTGCTGTTCATTACGGATCAGGATGCCCGGCCGGCTGGCGGTGCCCATCCCCTGGCTCACCTCTGGGACAACGGCAGCAACGCCGCCGATGAACTGCAGCGGATCATGCACGTACGCAAGCTGGCTCTGAACAGATTCTCCGAGAACAACATCCGCGAACGAGCGCCATTAGCCACGCTGGAAGAAGTGCTGGTGCCGGTTTACATGTTCCACCGCTACCAGGTAGACGCGGCTTCCAAACTGCTGGGCGGCCTGTATTACACCTACGCGCTGCGCGGCGACAGCCAAACAAGTACGGAAATGATTCCGCCCGGCTTGCAGCGCAAAGCCTTAGACGCCCTGCTCGCTACCTTGACGCCGGAAGCCCTGGCGCTGCCGGAGCCTATCTTGCAGTTAATCCCGCCGCGCGCTTTTGGTTACAGCCGCAGTCGCGAGACCTTTAACATCAGAACTGGCCTGACTCTGGACCCCCTGGCGATCGCGGAAACCGCTGCGCAAATGACGGTCAACTTCATTCTGCACCCACAGCGGGCGGCTCGATTGGTGGAGTACCACGCTCGCGACGCCAAGTATCCGGGCTTAAATGAAGTAATCGACCGGCTCATCGTTTCTACCTGGAAAGCCGAGCACGGCACCGGCTACCGGACGGAAATCCGGCGGGTGGTCGACACGGTCGTTCTCAACGATCTAATGGCACTATCAGCCGATGAAACCGCGGCAACGCAGGTGCGCGCCATCGCGGCCCTCAAACTCGATGAGCTAAAATCCTGGCTGTCAACCCAAATGGAACAAATCAAGGACGCAAGCCAACGTGCCCACGTTCATTTCGCGATCGCCCAAATCCGCCGATTTCAAGAGCACCCGGAAGCACTGCATTTCACCAAACCGGTGGATCCGCCGGCCGGTTCGCCCATTGGTTGGGTCCCGGTAGATTGAAATCGGTGCCATTGGTGCAACGATTTCTTGGAGAGCATTTATGACCTTGTTGATTTAGTCCAAACAAACCTTGCGAAGGTTTTTGCAGGTACAG
>JBHHYI010000370.1:0-3198 GCA_046757525.1 bacterium
AGTCCATCTTGCCAGATGTCATAAACAATATTCAAATCAAGATCTTCATAATCATGAATCACCCGATTCCTGAAACCAACCATCTGAACTAACTGTTCGCTTAACGTTCTGTCAATAATAGCGTGATCTTGCAATTTATAAAATACGTCTGAAAAGCTGCCTGGCGTACCCCAACCCTCATCCGCAATGATACGAACGCCCATATCGATGCAGGCCTGAATGGTTAGCTGAAGATTGTGTAATATGATATCCTGAAGATCTGAGTTGCGCAGAAACTCACTTCTTGAAGGCCCCTTGAGAGCTTTGAGCCTTTCAATTTTTGCAACTACATAATCTATTTTGCGAGCCAGGGTTTCCTGCCTAACCATGAGCCTGGCCCTCCCGTAACTTCTTCATCATGCCTTTTCTCATCCGGTGCATCAGAGGTGCAAACTCAAGATAGTCACTGATACGACGCGACTGAAATGCCACGCGCTTCTCTGAGTTCCTTTGAAAAATAACTCGACCCTGCCGGAAAACCTCATAGGTAAGGAGCTCTCCCGCACGGTTTAACATGACGATGTCGAGATTCTTTGGCACCACTCTTGACAACTCTTTGAAATACTTGTTTTGAAGACCGAGGAGCTTCTCTGGGCAGAAAGACTCGCACAAAATGGCCAGGTCCAAGTCGCTGTCGCAACGAGATTTATTGTCGGCATAAGAACCAAAGAGGTAAACCGCAATCACTTCTGTTTGCCGGGAAAAATACTCAGAGATGACTTGTTCAATATTCATTCAGTTATCATCCAGGTCATCGAAATTCCTCTACCGGAAGCCACCCATTGGCGTCAACTTAAGGGGCATCTAACCACTAGATTGTCACCCCGAGCGGAGCGAAGTCGAGGAGTCTGATTTAGGCACAGACCAGAGTTCTCATCAGGCCGCCGCCGGACCCAAAACGGCAATCAAACCGTTTTGCCTAAAATCAAAGCTACAAAAAATCAGCCTTCCAGTCAACACAAAAATCACCCTCCGGGCTCATTCCGACTAAAACCCGAACCACCAGGGCAAATAGGCATTGAGAGAAAACACCAGGAATTTCTCGCTGGCGTCGAAGCGACCACTGGAATTGGAGAAGCGCCCGCGCAGGATGAAGTCCACGTTGCGTTGCGGAGAGTAGGTTAGCTTCAAATCCAGAAAGCGCGTCCTTTCCACCACGCCGCTGGGGAATGGCCCGCTGCGAAATTCTTCGGCCGTGTAGGGCTGATAAACATCGCTCAGCAGACTGCGTTCGCCTTCCCGCTGATACCCGAACGCGGCAGACGCAATGATTCGCTGCGGGAAAAGCAGCCGCACCCCCAGACGCCAGCGATCGGCGTCGCTGCCAATGTCTGTACCCAGTCGCGAGTTACGGGACACGAAGTTGTTGTCGCCGTTTTCGTGTCGCAAGGTGAAAGTTCCCACTCTGGTGTAATCAGCGGAAAAGGTAGCGGCGGTTCTGCCAAACGTACGCGAATAAGCCAGGCGTGTCTGATAGGCCAGGGCATCCGGCCGTCCTTCTCTTCGATCGGCAAAGTCAAACTGAAATTCGTCTATGGTAAAATTGCCGGAGAAACGGAGACCCGCCCAGGGCATCCAATCGAGCATAAGCGACCAGACCGCGTTGGAGCTTTGGGTGCCGCGATCCTTGTTGGTGCGGTCGTTCAGTTCCACCGCCGCCTCTGGCAGGAAGGGATTGAGAAACGCAATGTCCAGAGGCCGATCCACCCCCGAGAAGATGACCAGCTCCGACAGACCTATTATGAGATTGCGGCGATTTGAATACTCGAAGCCGTGGCCGACCACATAGCGGTTGATGTTGTCTCCTTCATCGGAACGGGATTCCAGAAAGCCGTAAAAAAAGCGCAGCTTAAGCCGCTTATAGCGACCTTCGAGCAGCAGGTGATCGAAAGCCGGACTGTTGCCCGACAGCACCAGATTGTTCTCTTCCAGGGGCCCCCAGCTCTGCCGGCCGCGACCAAACTGGGCAACCAGCCAACTGTTATGATAACCGATGGTGGCGTGGTCGAATTCCGCTGAATTGAGGCCGAACCGTCGGATGTCTCGTGGGCGTCCCGTGAAGTGCGGCAGACTCTCCGGATCGCTGGTGGCGCGCAAATAGACCTGAACGCTGAGCTTTTGGCGAAACCAGAGCGTAAGATAGCTGTACGGCGAAGCGGCAAATTTGGAAAAAGGCTGGCTGCTCCCAGCCGGTTGCTGCAACAGGCCGCCGTTCCACCAGCGGAGGTTTAAGGTGTCTTCGGTCGTGGTGGCCAGCAAGCCGCTCGCTTCCGTCTCCTCCACCATGTCCTCGATTATCCAGCCCAGTCCCTCGTTGGGAGCCACCCCGTCGTTCTGCACCTTCTGCCACAAACGCTCCCAGCGGTACGGCTTAAACGTCGTGTTCACCGACCAATAATAGCCGAAATCGTGCAGCACGGCCAGGTGCCGCGCCGGCCAGAAGTCGCCAGGAATGTTCTGCGCCGCAGCAGGCTGCACCCCTGAGCCGATTAGAATCGGAATTAAGGTCAAGAATATTTTGTGGTAGTCTCTCATGGTTGTGGGGGATTTTTTGGGTTCAGGCGCGTAACGCAAACGTCTCGTTTGCAGTTCAGAAGGTGACCTTTTCCAAAAAGGTTACCTTCTCCTGCCACCTGAGTAGGTGACCGCATCGACGGATAACGGCCCGGCGCCCTGCGATACCTCCCGACAAAAAGCGTCAAGACTCTCAGGACGACTGAATTGGGGGGTGCAACTACGGATCGACCAAAATACCTCTGTCATCATCTTGGAACTCATACAGGGTTGTCGGATAGAAAAAGAACGCGCAACGTTACGAACCAAATTGGAGGCCACGAAGTTACTACCATTACAGAGGTGGTTTGGGAGCGCTCCTACGACCTCGGCTTTTATCTGAGAAGAAAAGGCCTCACGGAGCCCACCGTTGACCCCGCCGTTGCCCTGGAAAACACCTTTATCTTCAAGAGATTACCACCTTTTTCCCGTCGCAAGAAAAGACCACTATGCTCGCCTCAACCAGGGCAAGACCAGGGTCGTGTTTCTGCCAGCCTGGTTGTTGAGCACAGTTACATCATGAAAAACTGAGATTCAAGAGGGTTCACCCGGGAACCTTTGTCACCTCGCAGCTCTGTTTGAGAAAATCCGTTTACAAAACCTCAG
>JBHHYI010000371.1:0-3166 GCA_046757525.1 bacterium
TCGAGGGGTGACGGGCTGCGCCTCAAAGCGTGATTTTGCGCAACGGGAATACCTGAAGCCGTGGTAGCTGTTACTACGGCTTTTCTTTTGCGATGGCTAAATATACCCCCAAAATACCCGAGTGGCCAGAAGACGACCGGCCGCGTGAGCGATTGATTAAGTTTGGCGCAGAGAAACTCTCGGATGCTGAAATATTGGCCATTCTGCTGCGAGTAGGGAGCCAGGAGCTGACCGCCATAGACCTGGCACGTCAGTTGATCAAGGCTTTCGGTGGCTTTCGCGGAATCGATGCCTGCTCTGTCGCCGAATTGTGCCAAATGGGAGGCATCGGGCCGGCAAAGGCTGCCCAGCTCAAGGCAGCTTTAGAAGCTGGCAGACGTCTTCACTTCGAAGAGGTGCGAATCAAGGACAAGGTGGAAGGGAGCGACGACATCTTCAGGCTCGTTAGCCCGAGGTTACGGGATTTGGGCAGGGAAGTGTTCAAAATCGTGCTGTTGACCAGTCGCAACACGATCATCTTAGAAAAAACGCTTTTTGAAGGGAGTCTGACCGAAAGTCTGGTAAGCCCGAGAGAAATCATCAAAGAGGCCCTGAATCGTGCGGCTGCCTCCGTGGTGTTTGTGCACAACCACCCTTCCGGCATTCCAGAGCCGAGCGAGGAGGACCGGCGTATTACCCGCAAGTTGAAGACCGCTTGCGAGATGGTAGGCATCGCTATGCTCGACCACATCATCATCGGCAAAAACGGCTACTACAGTTTTGCCGATTCCGGTCTCATTTAGCCAGAATAATTCATGGGTTCTCAGAAGAGGATGCGCACGATTTCAATGCTCTGCGTACAGGCCCGAGTTTCAAGATTTTTTCGGGTTTGACGACACTGAAAACAAAACCTACGGCAATCAGCAATTGATTCTCTTTAACGGTTATTTCAACGATCGGCGTTAGATGCCACTACATGTCTGGGCAGCTCGAACTCCTCGATGCAGAGCTTTTCGAGCAAGTCCGTCCTCAAACTGGAGAGAGCTGCGGCTTAAGATGACGCCTATGGGCAACTGCTCGGCGCAGATGCAATCTTGTTTGGCAAGCACTTGTTGTTTATGGGCTTAGTCAGATTTCTCCCTTACTTTGTGCAGTCGCAATCACAGCTCAGAAGAAGAGTCTTCGCTCAATCGTCCCTTATGAACTGACGGTCTGGTCGATCAGAATGATCGTTCGAGATGCCTTCACATGGCTCACTGGCCAGAGTTCTTGGGTCAAATGTTTGAGAGCGTAAAATTCGACTATCCGGACGAATCGGTGGTCACCCTTATCAGCCGCCAGGCGATCTCCGGCCTCCAGCAAATGCCTGGTTGCCGCCAGCTCACCCAGGGAGACCAGGAGTGCTTTTGCATGGTATTGGGCATCGGTGGCATCCAGCTTCAGGGTTCGGGTTGTTTCCTTTTCAAGTTTGAGCAATTGGGTGCCGAGGGCCTCTTTTACCCAGCCTTTTTTTGCAGTAGGGAGGAAGGTGTGAATTTCGTCAAACAGCCTCTGATGCGCATTTTTCTTAGCCATGACCTCCAGCATGTCCAGGGCCTGAATATTGCTGGTGCCTTCCCAAATAGGCGTGATAAGCGCTTCCCGGTGCCATCTCGCAACCGGGAAGTCCTCCAGAAAGCCCACGCCCCCATGCAGCTCCATCGCCTGTTGTGTGACCCGGGCGCTCATCTCTGCGGTCATATTCTTGGCGATGTGGGCCAGGAAGCGAGCGTAGTGAAATTCATCGGAATAGGGGGGAGGTTCATGCCAGACCCCGTCGAATTTCTCGATGGCCGTGAGCGTGAGCAGCAGATTGGCTTCGATCTCGACTTCCATCTCCAGCAAGTCTTTTTGCACCAGCGGATGCTCGATGACTGGCTTGCCAAAGGCCTGGCGTTTTTGGGTGAAGTGGAGGGCTTCAAGATAAGCCTTGCGTGCAACGCCTAAGGCGGCCATGGCATTGGCCAGTCTGGCGACGATAAGCACCTCCAGCGCCTGGTAGATCCCGTGCTCCACGCTGCCAATGAGATAAGCCTCGGAGGCGATCAGCTCGACTTCGCCGGTAGGCACCGCGCGGGTACCGAGCTTGTCCTTCAGTCTGCGGATGCAATAGTTTGTGGATCCGTCCTCCCTGAAAGCTGGCACGAAAAACAGGGCGATGCCCCTGGTGCCAGCCTGGCCCCCTTCTGGCCGCGCCGTAACCAGGGCGCCGTCCGCAATACCGGCATTGCTGGCGAAATACTTGTCGGGACTGTCGATGGTCCAACGCTTGCCGGCTGGTTTGGCCACGGCCCGATTTGCGCCCAGGTCGCTGCCGCCCTGGGTTTCGGTGTAAAAAGTGGCCCCGTGCCAGGCCTGGCGGCTGTCTGCTTCCAGGTAGCGCGTCAGATACTTTTGTTGCAGCTCCTGGTCGCCATATTTGTACAAAGCGTAGGCAGTTTGATTGCCCAGGGTGAGGGTACAGTACAGTCCTGGGTCGGCCAACAGATACCCCATGGCGTAATGAAATTGAAATGGCGCCGATTCAGCGTAAACCGCTCGCACGATGCCAAAGTCCAGCAGCTTTTCCAGAGCTTGCTTGTGCGCCGGATCGATCTGAACCCAATCGAGCCGCGTTCCCTGGACATCCCACATGCGCAGTTTGGGCCTGGCAACTTTGTCGATGTAGTCGGTGATTTCAAGAAGGTCTTTGCCGGCATATTCCCCGAACGCCGTAAGTCTTTTAAAATAGGAGGAATCTAACCTGGCATATTCGAGGGCTGCCTGCAACGGTTTGTCAATCGTGAAATGATTGAGACCGTACGAGGAAAAAACACGATTAAGATGATTGTGCAACATTTGCTTACCTCCCAGCGCCACAGAGGCGCCCGTAAACAATTAGAGTTTCAAGTTCAACAAACGGGTTTAGCAAGGTGCTCGCGTGTCTGTGGGTTCAAATAAGGTATTCTCTCTTAGGAAACGCTCTTCTGAAGCGGAACGATAGTTGATTCTCTTTGAGCCCAAAGGGAGTCGTCCTGAGTAGTCCCGACCGGTTTTTGGGTCGGGACATATCGAAGGGCGACGGCCGTCACCCCTCGATACGGTCACTTGAACAACAGTGACCTTCTCGGGATGACTCGCACAGTGCTCTTTTGGGAAACGCTCTGTT
>JBHHYI010000372.1:0-3159 GCA_046757525.1 bacterium
GACCCGGCTTTGGCCTTTTGGCGTCGATTATCTATTAAAGTTCTTTTTGATTTAAGGAATGTATTGTCATTTCGAGCCTGATTTTCTTCCTTTAAAAAAATAATAATAGAGAAAATCAGGGGAGAAATCTGGTTTAGTGCACTTGTCCGTCAGGCAGCCTGACTCGAAATGACAATTTGGGGGCTTAAGTTGACGCACCTGAGCAACCGGCTGGCAAAGTACAATCTACATTTAGCCACCATGCTTCACCGCAATTTTGCCCGATCCTGCACTTACAATTTTGCCAATGATGGCTGCCTCCAACGCACCGGCTGCCTTGACTTTGCGAAGCAAATCTGTGGCAGAGTCTGCGGGCAGGGAGATTAGCAGGCCGCCGGAGGTCTGGGCGTCGCAGAGCAGCGTCTTCAGCGTGCGGGAAACGTGGCGTGCCCACTCGACCGATTCGTTAACAAACTCCAAATTGTTCAGTGTACCGCCGGGAACCACATTCGCGACCACAAATTCTTTGGCCTGTTCAAGCATGGGCACCTGGTCAGCGTAGATTTCGGCATTCACGCCGCTGGCAACAGCCATTTCCTTCAGGTGTCCGAGAAGCCCGAATCCGGTAATATCGGTGCAGGCGTTGACTGGAAAGTGGCTCATCGCTTCGGCAGCAGCTCGGTTTAACGCGCTCATGATTTCTACTGCCCGCCTTACCGTTGACTCCTCTGCCAGGCCGCGCTTGATCGCCGTCGTGACGATGCCTATCCCGATGGGTTTGGTCAGGATGAGCGCGTCGCCCGGTTTGGCGTTGGCGTTGGTGAGAATGCGCTGCGGATGAATAATGCCGGTGACGGCCAACCCGAATTTGGGTTCCGTGTCATCCACCGTGTGGCCGCCGATGATGCTTACGCCTGCTTCCTTCGCCTTGTCCTGAGCGCCACGCAGAATCTCCTGCAACACCTGCATGGGCAGCCGATTGGAAGGGAAGCCGACGATGTTGAGAGCGAACAGCGGTTTGCCGCCCATGGCGTAAATGTCGCTGAAGGCATTGGCCGCGGCAATGGCCCCGAACTGATACGGGTCGTCGACGATAGGGGTGAAAAAATCCACGGTTTGCACCACAGCAGTTTCTGCATCGATTTTGTAGACCGCCGCGTCGTCGGCTGTATTTAACCCCACGAGAACATCCGCATCCTGGGGCACAGGTAGGTCTGCTAAAATGCGCTCCAGGGCTTGCGGGCGCAGCTTGCAGGCACAACCCAAACCGTGGGTGAAATGGGTGAGCTTGATGTGACTGAGGTCGGCTGCCGTCTGAAAGCTGCCGGCTTCAGCAGGTTGCAATCTTCGAACCGCCCCGGCAATGATGTCAACGGCTTGTTCGACCTCCCCTTCGGTGGTGAATCTCCCGGTGGACAGCCGAATGGTTCCCATGGCATACTGCAAGGGAACCTGCATGGCATTTAACGTTGCGGAAACGTCTACGGAATCGGAATGGCAGGCCGCGCCGGCGGAAGCGGCCACGCCTTCGATCTCGTCCAGCAAGGTGTTGGCTTCAATGTTAGCAAAGCTCACGCTCAAAGTGTTGGGCAGCCGTTTTTCCAGATGTCCGTTCAGCCTGATTTCGTCCAAGTGCCGCTCGAGTCCCTGGTACAGCAGATCCCGCGTGCGCTTCATGTGAGCCATATTCTGTTGCAGATCGTTTTTTGCGATTTCGCACGCCTGCCCCAATCCGACGATTTCCAGCACGTTCTCAGTGCCGGCGCGCAGATTCTGTTCGTGATCGGCGCCGTGAATGAGTTTCTCCAGGGTGACCCCTCGGCGAATGTACAATGCGCCGATGCCTTTGGGGGCGTAAAGTTTGTGGCCCGCAACCGAGAGCAAGTCCACCCCCAATTCGTCTACACGCACAGGAATTTTGCCCACGCTCTGTGCGGCGTCCGTATGCACGAGGATGCCGCGTTCCCTGGCCATTTCCGCGATTTCACCAATGGGCTGAATGGTGCCCACTTCGTTGTTCGCGTGCATGACGGTGATCAAAATGGTCTGCGGTGAAAGGGCCTTGCTCAAGGCTGCCAAGTCGACCACGCCAAATTTATCCACCGGCAGGTAGGTGACCCGGAAACCGTTCTGTTCCAGGAAACCGCACACCTCGATGACGGCCGGATGCTCAATGGCAGAAGTAATGATGTGGTTGCCGCGACTGCGATTAGCAAACGCCACGCCTTTAATGGCGTAATTGTTGGATTCACTGCCGCCGCTGGTAAAGATGACTTCGTCGGCCTCGCAGCTCAGCAAGTCCGCGACCTGCCGCCGGGCCTTTTCAACAGCTTTCTTGGTCTGGACGCCGTACCAGTGTGTGCTGGAAGGATTGCCGAAATGCTCCTCAAGATAGGGGCGCATGGCTTCAACCACCGCCGGATCCAGGGGCGTAGTGGCGTTGTAATCCAAGTAGATGGGTTTCATGTCTTACCTTCGCTCTTACTTCTTTGACTGGATTAATAAGATGATCCGTTCCAAACAGATTCTAACGCATCTCAGTCTTCTGTTCTACTTTTGTTATCCTGTAATTCCTGTTGATCCTGTCTAATTTATTTATTCAGTAAAGGCTGACGCTCGCAGGGGACTTGTGGCCTACCTGCACGGCCCGCCAGGGAATCCCCCCGCGGAACCCGCATTGTAAAGACCAGTTCGACACCCGTTTCAGGCAGTCTGGCGCTGTGAATCGTTATCTGCTATTAATGGTTTCTGGACCTTATCCTGCTCAACTATCTTTTGCCAATATTTGCTTTTAATCGCTCTTAATACATGAAGTTCATACATCATCCTGTCAGAAGGAAATTCCTTTTTCACATCTCTTTCAATAATCTGTAAGATGCTCGCTGGTACATTCATCTCCTTAGCCACTTTCTGATAATCAAAATATTCTATATTCTTCATTGTTTCGTCCTTTTCTTTTGCAGCCCAACAGAGCCATAGTAATCAGCCATTGCTCACCGTGGTCAAGTCGGTCATCTTCAAATGTGAAGGTTGCGGTTGAAAACAAGATCTTTGCGTCGGCAGTGTCCAGACCATGTTTAGCAACGTTTGTTTTGCGTTTAGCTTCATCCCCTGTAAACTGCATTGATCATATTATACGCATATTCACACACATATTCAATGGTTTCTTACCCCAACCAA
>JBHHYI010000373.1:0-3142 GCA_046757525.1 bacterium
CGAACAGTCCTGGACTCACCCAACCTCCTCTTTGGCCTCAACCACCTCAGTTGCCCGAGGCAGCCCACTGCGCCCGTTTTGTTGTTTAAGCTGGCCCCAGATCTCATCCATGAGCTGCATGGACAGCAGGCCCTCTTCGGCAGTCACCGGCACGGGTTCGTCCAGGAGAATGCTGCGGTAAAACAACCGAATGAGTCTCTCCGTACCTTCGAAAAGGTCGAGGCCGCCAAATACAAATCTGGTTAAATTCTTGATCCCCGCGCCCAGCAGCGTCTTGCCCTGCTTCAGATTAGACAAATTCCTGCCGATGGTCTTGGGCAACATACCTGGCACCGTGTCCAGGTAGACGTATTTGTTCAAAAGATCGACGTTGAGGGTTCCACGAGTGCCGTAGAGCCTGAGAAACTGGTAGCGTGGGGACACGGCCAGCGAGACACAAAGGGAACCGATTATTTCATCGCTTTCGACCAGGACCCGCAGCTCGTCGGTCTGCATGAAAGGCACCACACGAAAGTACTTGGCCACAGCTTTGGCCGTGTGCACCTCCCCCATGATGTCGGTCAGCAAGCTAATGGGGTGCGAAATGTAGTCCTGGTAAAGCGCACCTGGCATTTTGTAGAACCAACTGTTGCGAGCGTCGTAGGCAAGCGCACGGTTGCCGCCATCTGAACTCAAGCCAGCACCGTACCAGCTCTCCACGTAGGCAATTCGGCCCAACACCCCGCTGGCGATGATCTCCCTGGTTTTGACCACAACCGCGTCGAACAGATGATTGTGTCCGACAACCAGTTTCACTTTTTTCTGCTGTGCTGTCTTAACCATCTTTTCCGCTTCCCGGGCCGTGAGCGCCATGGGTTTTTCCACTAAAACATGACAATTCTTCTGCATGGCCGCCACAGCCAACGGGGCGTGAAATTGCGCAGGAGAAAGCACGTGCACGACGTCAACAGGCTCCTGCTGCAACATCTCGTTCAGGCTGGCATAAGTCTTTTGCACACGATATTTCTGAGCCGTCTGTTCGCGGGCAGCGGCAGACGGGTCACACAGCGCCACAACGTTCGCATTGGCCAGGCGTTGCAATATCGACAGGTGCACGTCGGAAATCGCCCCGCAACCAACGATGCCCACGTTCACCTTCTCGCGCGTTGGAAGCACCACCTTGCCCTTTACAATTGGCAGGTTGCGCTTTGGAGTTCTCATCTGACGGTGCCACTGCAGCAATTCTTCGATACTGGCGTCAAAATCAACGCCGGGCTTCCAACCTAACTCCTTTTTGATGTGCTCGGTGGAATAGAACAAGGCATGAGAAGCGGTTCTGAGATACAGGGGCCGCAGCGGCGCTTTTCTACCCAGCAAACCAAACAACCCTCGTAGACAAAAGCTCATGAAGCGCAGAACCGGACAGGGCAGCTTGACAATGGACAACTTCGGATTGACGGTCTCCTTAACCTTCTTGAGAAAATCGATTCGGTTAATCGACTCATCTTCCATGAGGTTGTAGCAAGCGCCCACCGCCTGTCTCCTTTTGATGGCCAGCCAGACGGCATCAACCACGCTTTGCACATGACAGAGGGGCAAAGGCGAGCGTCCGTTGCCGATGAGGCCGTAGCGATTTCCGCCTAAAGGCAGACCGAGCTGCGCCGGATAAAGGGGACCGCCGGTGCCGTACAGGGCTCCGGGCCTGAGCACCACACACGGCATTTTCTGCTTTTCAACATACTCCCAAACGATTTTCTCGGCTTCAATTTTCGATTGTGCGTAAAAGTTCAACTGCTCGGTCTGAAACGGCATCTCTTCGGTGAATATCTGACCTTCGTCGGCTTTGGTGTGGTCGTACACGCTGACCGAGCTGATGTGGACAAAGCGCTTGATCCCATTTTGCCGACCCAGTTCCAGAAGGGTTTTGGTGCTCTCCACATTGATGGCGTAAAAGTCATCCCAGCTTCCGTACATGGTGGCGGCGGCGTGCACCACGACTTCAACGCCTGCCATAGCCTGTTCGAGCACGGCCTTGTCGCGAATATCCCCAAAGACCAGCTTGACTTTTTTGCCCCGAATCAAACTAAGATCGGTGCTTGGCCTGACCACCGCAGTAATCTCACACCCTTCTTGCTCTAATCTTGCGATGATGTGATGCCCGAGAAAGCCCGCACCACCGGTGACCAGGACCTTGAGCGGTTTGCGTTTTGTTTTTTTTGCTTTTTCCATTGCCTGTTAAAAATTCTCTCGTTGCCTGAGTAGAACAGTCCAAAAAGTCTCCCTGATGGTCATTCCTGCGAATCAGTCGTCCGGCAGCCGCCGGCTGACCGACGCCAGAATCTATCGATCTTATGGATTCCGCATCAACAGCCCTTCATTTTCGAAAGGCGTAAATCACGCCCCCCAGCACGCCGAGCAGCAAAATCATGCCGTACGCAATCCAGGAGAAAGCGAGGCTTGCGGCAATAGGCGCGCCGTAAATACTGGTCAAAAAGAAAACGTAAAACGATTCGCGAATCCCAATGCCGTTGATTGAAAGCGGCACCATTTGAATAAACATCGCCAGAGGAATGATCACCAGGAATTTTACAAACGGAACAGACAGTCCCAGAGCCTCAGAGATCAAGTAGTAGTGAAAAATAACATTTATTTGCAAAATGAGCGAAAGCGCCATGGACCAGGCCAGCGCTTTGGTTTTGCCTCGAAAAGGGGCAAACGATTCGGTGATTCTCATTACCTGTTTGTTGACCAGGCTCATACCGGGCATATCCAGGATTTTCCTCAGCCAGGGTACTTTGCCGCTGTGAAAAAAGATGAACCAGATGACCGTCAACATGGCCCCAAACGTCAAAAGGGACCAGATCCACAAGTTTTCGATTTGTGTGGTCAGCTCGGTAGCCAGAGACAAAGCTAAGATGGCAAACGCCATCAAAGCGAACATCCCCAGGAACCTCTCTACCACTATCACGGCCAGGGCTTTCAATTTTGGAATGTTGCATTTAGCCGTGTCGTAGGCCCGGTAGCCGTCACCGCCGATGGTCGATGGTAAGAGATTGTTGAAAAACATGGCCACCGCATAAGAGCGAATGAGATAGCCCAATGAAACCTCATACCCTTGTGCCCTGATGAGGAGCTGCCAGCGGTACGCACTGGAAAAATAGCC
>JBHHYI010000374.1:0-3094 GCA_046757525.1 bacterium
ATCGTTTTGCCTTCTTCGTTGAGATTGACCAAGTTATTATTGCACAGCCGCTTAGTTAGAGCAAAATGCCAGCGATGGTGGCGGTCAGCCACGACGCCAGGGCGCCGGCGAACATAGCCTTCAGGCCCAATTTAGCCAGGTCGTGTTTGCGGTCCGGCGCAATGCCTCCGATTCCCCCAATTTGGATCGCTATCGAACTGAAATTCGCGAAGCCACACAGGGCGTAGGTGGCTATGGTAAACGACCGCGGTGATATTTGATCTTTGAGCGCGCCCAGGTCGATGTAGGCCACAAACTCATTGATGGATATTTTCGTCCCCAATAAATGGCCGAAGGCTAAAACATCTGCCGGTTCTATGCCCATGGCAAAAGCAATGGGTGCGAAAACGTAACCCAGGATGTCATTTAAGCTTGTGCCAACCAGCCCCAGGAAGAAGTCCAACATGGCGATCAAGGCGATAAAAGCCATCAACATGGCGCCGACGTTCATGGCCAGCTTAAGACCATCACCGGCGCCGGTGGCCGCCGCATCCACCAAATTCACGGACTTTTTCTCCACATGGATTTTCATGGTGCCGGCCGTTGCAGCCTCCTGGGTTTCGGGCAGGATGATCTTAGCCATGACCAGTGCGGCCGGCGCCGACATGACGCTGGCAGCCATGAGGTGTCCTGCGTCGATGCCGAATCGCACGTAAGCGGCCATGACACCGCCCGCAATGGTTGCAAATCCACCGGTCATCACAGCCATGAGTTCCGACATGGTCATGGCCGAGACAAACGGTCTGATGACCAGCGGTGCTTCCGTTTGCCCCACGAAGATGTTGGAGGCCACCGAAAGTGTCTCTGCACCGCTTGTTTTCATAAACTTTGCCATCACCCAGGCCATGCCGTTTACCACTTTTTGCATGATGCCGAGATGGTACAGGACAGACATCAATGAAGAAAAGAAGATGATAGTGGGAAGAACATGAATCGCGAAGATAATGCCTATGTTAATGAATTGGTTTTTTTGTGGATCCCAAAGTTGAAATGGCCCATCGCCGCCAATTTGGTGGACAATGTCTGGAGTGCTGCGGTAAAGATTACCAAATAAAAAGGAAGCACCTGCGTCTGTAAAACTCAAGAGCTTGTTGATGGCGATCTTGGCGTAAAGGAACACTGCTTGCCCAGGGGTTGTCTTGAGGATCAACACCGCGAATACCACCTGCAGCAGCAGACCCCAAAAAACCACACGATAATCGATTTTCCGTTTGTTGTTAGATAGTAACCAGGCTATTCCAAGCAACACGAAAACACCTACGAAACTGATCAATTCCTGCATCGCTCCCTCCTTATTTGGTGATGATTCTAATCAGCGACTCAATTTACCGTGCTCTGTTTTATTGACTGTGTTTTGGCATTTAATCCAGTTTGTTGTGAAGATAAGGTTTTTTGAGGAAAATGCAATGGTGGGAGGTCTAATCTGGCGGTTCGAAACACTTTCGACATCTGGCTTCATAGATGTCGATGGCCCCTACCAGGACTCTTTCCCGATCTTTGGTAATCCTTTGGGTGCGATTGGCGGGATTGCCGCATTTGACGCAAATGGCTAATGTCTTGGTTATGGATTCGGCAATGGCCAAAAGTTGCGGCATGGGCTCAAACGGATTGCCACGGTAATCCTGATCCAAACCAGCGATGATTACGCGCTTGCCGTTGGAGGCCAGTTGGTCGCAGACCCCTACCAGTTCCAGACCAAAGAATTGTCCTTCGTCGATGCCAATGACTCTGGCATCGGCCGCCTTCTCGGCAATCTCCAAAGCATCCTTGACGGCAACCGACGGGATTCTTTGTTCGTTATGAGAAACGATGTGGTTTGCAGAATAACGAACATCGATCTGAGGCTTAAAGATGCTCACCTTCTGGCGGGCAATTTGGGCCCTTCTCAGTCGGCGGATGAGCTCTTCAGTTTTGCCGCTAAACATGCTGCCCGTAATGACTTCGATCCACCCCAAATCTTTAGAAACAACGTCGAGCATGGTACGCACTCCTAAAATCGAACCATCATTTATTCTCTTTCGCGGATTAAGGATTCTATTTTGGTCTTAATCAAATCCACAGCTACTTTGTTGTTACCCCCTTCTGGTACAATTATATCGGCATATCTTTTTGAAGGCTCCACAAATTGCAGATGCATGGGCCGCACACTCTCCTCGTATTGTTGGACCACCGAATTCAAGGAACGTCCCCTTTCCAGGATGTCCCGTCTGATGCGGCGCAAAACTCGAATGTCCGGATCCGTATCGACGTAAATCTTGATGTCCATGAGTTCCCGCAATTCAGCGTTGTCCAAAATTAGAATGCCTTCCAGAACAATGATCGTATGCGGACCGATGGTCTTGGTCGCCCTGGTGCGCGTGTGAGTTACGAAATTGTAGATGGGTTGCTCGATGGTCTCACCGCGCAACAAAGCCTGCACCTGGTCGATCAGGAGTTCCGAGTCGATGGCATCCGGATGATCGAAATTTTGCTTGTGGCGTTCTTCCGGGGGTAGATGCCCCAGGTCCTTGTAGTAGGAATCCTGGAACAGAATCAC
This sequence comes from bacterium, assembly GCA_046757525.1. Taxonomy (GTDB): domain Bacteria; phylum Zhuqueibacterota; class Zhuqueibacteria; order Oceanimicrobiales; family Oceanimicrobiaceae; genus JBHHYI01. Next base: position 2,576 of record JBHHYI010000374.1, read on the forward strand.
GACTTTGTCGGAGCCTAACTCATTGTAAATATTCTTCGCGACTAAGGTTTTTCCAGAGCCGGAACCCCCGGCTATGCCAATGAGGATGCCCCGTTCACTCGATTGCTTACCCATTTTTGCGAGTCTTCCTGGATTGTTTCTACTTGCTCAAGAAATCCTTGTTAAAAGCTTCCGGCAGCAGCTCTGCAATGGTAGCTGTTTTTATTTCGCCTTTGGCATTGATCATAACGATGGTGACATCCGGCGCATAATCAAAAATCACCTGGCGGCAGGCTCCGCAAGGCGGGCAAAAGTCATTGGACTGCGCTACGATGGCCAGAGTCTTGAAGCCCCTGGCCCCTTCTGAAATGGCTTTGAACAAGGCCACCCTTTCAGCGCAAATCGTGAGACCGTAAGAGCTCACTTCTATGTTGCACCCGGTGTAAATCTCTCCGTCATGGGTCTCGACTGCTGCACCCACAGGAAAATTCGAATAGATTGCCACGGCATTTTCTTGCGCCTGTTTTGCATGGTCTAATA
>JBHHYI010000375.1:0-3092 GCA_046757525.1 bacterium
AAATGTCCCACCACCGCGCATCTTTGTCCCGCCAGCGTTAGCAAAATTCCTCTCATTTTATGTAAATTATCGCAGCATTGTTAAAGCCCGTCGCTGTCAAATGGAATTGCTACACAGACAGCATGGGATTTTGAATCATCACGAGAGTGTCATTCAAGGAGGTGATGACCTTGCTTGTTCAAAAATATTAACACGCACCATACAGATAATTACACATATCACTCTAATTGAATGGAGGTTTACCATGCAATATCTATCTCGTTTATTTACCGTATTATTCATCGCGTTGATTCTATCGGGATGTAATAATGAACAGCCGGTGTCTTCAGAGTTAACGGAAGTGGAACCCGCCAGCCTGGCCAAACGGTTCGAACGTGCTGAAGTCATGGCATTTCAGCCTGCCGGTGCTCTTGGCGGTGGCGTGCTGGCACCGGGTACCTTCTTTCCGCCCACCGACGGGGGCACGTCGATATTACACCGGGGCAATGACTGGATAAGCTACAACATACATACAACGGGCCTGCCTGCCGGTGCCTACACCAACTGGTGGATCATTTTCAATAATCCGGAAGATTGCACGGACGACTGTGGTGAGGATGATATCTTCAGTCCAGAAACCAAAGCCAATCCATCGGTGTTTTGGGCTACCGGCGGTATTGTGCAAGAGGACGGTGTCGGGAATTTCAGAGCCAGGATTCGCGAAGGGCAACCTTCAAATGGCCCCGACGGGTTTCTCATAGGGAACGGTCTCGAGGATGCGGCAAATGCTGAAGTTCATCTCATTATCAAGTACCATGGACCAGCCTCTGACGATCCGGATGTGCTCTTTGACCAGACGCACACGCTGCTGGGCAGTTGTGATTCAGGGGCCAATGCTGCCGCTAATGGGCAATGTTTCGATCCTCAGGCTGTGGCTCACAGACGGTAGGCAGTCGTGTTCAGAGACGCTTTTTGTACTGTTCAAGGAGGAAGTCAAAGTAGCGCGGGTTTGTGCCGACCCCTTTTCATAAAGAACGCTTAACCAGTTCAACCGGACAGCAGGGTGATCGCGTGATTTCATGGTTTTTGTGCATCTGTAGTGTTCAAGTCGGAATTGCTCCTTCGGGGCCACGAAAACCCTGCTGCCGTTAACTGGGCCATTAAGCCGCAAATGAACTGCGTTTGGTTTGGGGACGCTTTGCAAATATGGAGTAGAGCCGCGGCATTCGGGATTCGTCTCGATGGCTGGTCGCCGGGCTGGAGTGGGCAGATGATCTCGGCGAGTTACTGATGACGGCAGCAAAAATGCAGCCGTCTGGGAACACCGAGGCCGCGGCAAACCGATATTCCGGCTCCCATGCGGGCGCAACGCCTCCTTCATCTCGACCGGCGTGACCCCGACTCACGGCGCGAGAAATCTGGTCTATGCCTAAATCAGACCCCTCGACTACGTCCGGCAACTGCCGGACTCCGCACGGGGTGACAATCTGGTGGTTAGACGCCCGTTAAGTTGACGCCCAAGGGGGAGACCCGTGTCCCTACCACGACTCATGGCGACCGCGGGAGGTACAGGTACTATTCATTAATTCTCGCAAAAGTCGTTTTCACCACCACCGGACTGAGCGCCACGATGCCCACGAGATTGATGAGCACGGTGACTCCGTTGAGCAGGTCGCCCCAGCTCCAGATGTTCTCGGCATTGTTGGTTGCACCAATCAAAATGGCCAGGCAGAAGAGCCATTTGTAGTAAATCTTGCTCCTATCGCCAAGAAGAAAAGCGGTGCACTGCTCGCCGTAAAAGCACCAGGTAATCAACGTGGAGTAGCCAAAAAGCAATGAAGAGCCGAGGACAATCCAATTCCCAAATGCCAACCCGGATTCAAAGCTCTCAGAAGCTAAGGCCGTGCTGTTGAGGCCGCCGGTCCACAGACCACTACTCAGGATTACCAGGGCTGTGATGGAGCAGATGATGATGGTGTCGATGAACACGCCTAACATGGCAATCAGCGATTGTTTGACGGCGCTTTCGGACTGCGCGGTCGCGTGCATGATGGCCACGGACCCGGTGCCGGCTTCGTTGCTGTAAGCGCCGCGAGCCGCCCCGTAGCGCAACGCCATCATGACCCCGGCTCCAGCGAATCCGCCGGCTGCGCCGTGAGGCGTAAATGCGTACTTGAAGATTTGCGAAAAAACCAATGGCAGTTTGTCGAAGTTAACGAGGATGACGGTGATTCCGCCAAGCAAATAAGCCAGGGTCATAAATGGTGTGAGATACTGTGCCGTCCTGGCGATGGAATTCAGACCGCCGATGATGACGATCCAGGTTAAGACAGCGATTACAACGCATGAAAGAAAATGGGGAATGTTGAACTGATTGTACAGCACAATGGCCATGGAATTCGATTGAATAGAAGTGGTTGCCAGAAGCGTCTTTACGGCCATGGCTACGGCAAAGGCAACGGCCAGCCATTTCCAGGCCAGGCTTTTCCGGATGTAAACCATGGGACCGCCCAGGTAGGTGCCGTCCGCGTCTTTTTCTCGAAACTTGAAGCCCAACAAAGACTCTGAGTACATGGTGGCCATGAGAATGAGCGCAGACAGCCACATCCAGAACACAGCACCGGGGCCACCGATGACAATGGCCGTGGCAACGCCCGCGATATTGCCGTTGCCGACAATGCCCGACAGTGCGGTCATCAAAGCCTGATAGGGCGTGATGTTGCCATCGCCCGTGGACTTGCGCGAAGTGGCAAACATCTTAACCGCAGGCAAGAATTCTCGGAATTGAATCCCCTTCAGGCGCAAAGAGAAATAGACCCCGCTGCCCAGAATGAACACCAGCATTTGGGGCCCCCAGAGAAAGTCTGCGATTTGTCTAACAAGTGTAAAAAAAGACACCATGACTTCAGTCCTTGTTGTGAAGGCTTTCACGAAACGGTGACCTGCTTTGGGAGGTTACCGTTTGATCGGTTTAAGAAGAAGCAAACGTTTTAGGAAAAGATCAGCTTCTTCAGTGGCTTTTAGAAAACGCTCTGTCGTACGTAACGCAATCGTCTCGATTGCGAGGGCTTCTACGAAGCACTCCTCGAGTTGGAGTACAAAAATCAGCGTAG
>JBHHYI010000376.1:0-3071 GCA_046757525.1 bacterium
AATTCGCAACAAAAAAGGTCGTCTCAATCCCTCTGTACCGCTCAGGTCTATTCCAACTCAGGCTGTTCTATGAGGAGAACAACATTGACTTTAGGGAGTCTCAATCCCTCTGTATCGCTCAGGTCTATTCCAACTTTCGGTTCAGCGGAACAAACGACTCAGCACAAACTATTGTCTCAATCCCTCTGTACCGCTCAGGTCTATTCCAACCGACCCCATTCTGACGCCTTAATTTTCAATACCTTACAGGGCCGGATCCTGTAACCCCCGTTTTCAATCCTGTTTTTTCGCCACAAATTTGCATCACCTCCGTGAAACTTTAACGTTAACTACAATCAATTCATTGGGTTACAGAAACCCCTGTAACCCCTGGCGGTTTTTGACCACTTTCGTTTGGCATAAGGTTTGCTTACGCAACCGCCCATTTGAGACATGAATTTCAAAATTTCCAATCGCCTGTAAGAAATTCCCTGTTCCCGCCAATTAAGCAATATAAAAGTCCCGATCCCGTGTTACTTCCCCGGTGCCCCAGATTCTGATATGCTTGCAACATTCGCCACAAATGCGGTAGACGCGGATGCTGTCGTCTTTACCCAGTTTAAGCTCAGCCAATTTCTGATACAACCGCCCCAACTCCTCACCCGTCACATCAGCCTCAAATACAGAAAGTTGCACCCGTGGCCCAAAATCTTTAAGTTTGTGCGCCAAACGTGTCCGAGTTCGGTCGCTCTCGATGTCGTAAGAAATAATGATTAACATATTTAAAATAGAAAATTAAATTTAATATTTCAAGTCTTAGATTCATTTAATTTGAAAAGGTTTATAAATATCGCCTTTTTGCACGGTATTAGCTAAAGCATGAACCTGGTTCTGGAAAATAGTGCGAAACGATTTAGGTTTGTCGGCCAGGTCGGAAGCAGAGGCGTATTGGCCAATCATCTCTTCATAGTGTTCAAAAAACTTCTTTTTGCCCGAGATATTCAGGTAGACGCCGCCCCTGGGTGGACTGAAAAAATCGTTTTCAGTCAATATATTCAGGTTGAATAGATTCAGGGCCAGACGATCTACGAGTGGATGACGGAATTCTTCCAATAAATCCAACGCCAGGCTGGGTCGGCCATAATCAATTGAATGATAATAGCCCAAATAAGGATCAAAGCCCACGCCATCCATCAAAGACTGCAATTCCGAACCCACAATGACATAACCAAAGGATAGGACCGCATTCACCGGGTCTTGCGGCGGTCTGCGCGTACGCGTCTTAAACTGCCAGGGTGGGTTTAACATACGGCCAAACAGTTTGAAGTAAGCTGCGGTTGCAGCCCCTTCCAAACCTCGTAACTGTTCCAGACTTGCAGCCAGGGTTATCCTATTCATAAGATTCTCTATGGCATTGAGCTCATCGTCTGAATAAATATCCGGGTAATTCCATCGGTGTTGTCGTAGTATGGCCAAAGCGTTGCCAATCTTTGCTTCAACCATTTTTTTGCCAAGCTTGCGGATGAACCCGTGGTCTTTATGTTTTTCAAATTGGGCAATCCTGAGATGAATGTTTTTTGTTTTAGGGGGAGTCAACTGCCCCAGCAATTTACCGGACAGGGTAAAAATCGACAACTCGATTCCGTGTGTGAGAAGCTGCTGCAAAGCTTGGGTGGTAACCTGCACGTTGCCGAATAACATCACCTGGTCAATGTCGGTGCACGGCAATTCCAACAGAATATCCCCCACACGTACCCCGGGCGAACGGTCCCAACGTGACGGTTTGCGGCAAAGTCTCAGTCTTTCGCTGGTTTTGCGGAGTACGGTATTTTGTTCGATTAGATAAAGAGTCGCCATTGTTAAGTTCAAGTGGCAAGTTAAAAGTGACCAGGGGCCAGTAGCACTGTTCACTGTTGACTTCTCACTGTTTCACTGCTCACTTATTCTTCAACTCCAAATACCTGCGCAATGTTAACGGCGGCGGCAGCCTGGGCGTGGGTCCTGGTTTTCTTGCTTTCGGCCAGGGGAGATAGATGCCATCGTAAAGAAAGACGGCTCCCAAAAATTTAAATCCCTGGTCAAAAGACACAATTTTGGTCTTTAATGGATTCAGGTCCAGCTCCAGATCGTCCAGAGCCATATCGGTAACTTCAATGGCTTCTTGCGCTTCATCCCTGGTCTTGCAAAGTATGAGAAAATCATCGGCAAAGCGGACCAGTTTCATACCAAAGCTGAGCAAGGTCTCATCGAGTTCATCTAATAGCAAATTAGCCAAATGGGGAGACACCACCGAGCCTTGCGGAATACCTTTCTCCAGGGTCCAGATTCTTTGCCCATCATAGATTTCCGCTTTAATCCACTTTTCGAAGAGCTGGATTAAATAGGCTTCATTAAATAATTTCTTTAGCTTTTGTAAAAGAATATCGTGGGGCACACTGTCAAAATAGTCATCGATGTCGGCGTCCACGGCAAACCGATAGCCTTTATCTCGCCAGGTCTTAATGTCGTAAACGGCGGTACGAACTCCCCGGCCTTCGCGAAAACCGTGCGAAACATCTTCAAATTCGGCTTCAAACTTGTGTTTGGTGACCACAAATGCCGAGGTTTGCGCCACCCGGTCGCGCACCGTGGGAACGCTCAAGAATCGCTGCCCCTGCCCACTGCGTTTTGGCACGGGAAAGCGTAGCAGCGGGAACGGGTGGTAGGTTTGACTCGCAAGGCTGTGGCTCAAGTCTCTCAGATTTTTTTGCAAATGAACCGCATAACGCTCGATGCTGACGCCATCGGAACCCGCACAGCCGCGATTTTCCGCCACCCTTTCCCAGGCACTCTGCAAGGTCTGGTACTGACCGGTTTGCTTTAAAAAATTCTGTTGGCTCATGAGGGCCCCTTTTTGGCCATTAAGTCCTACGACGGAACAATAAGCTAAATAAGCCACGCACCATTCGAAATGGCAAGGAAAGACCACGATCGCGCTGGATATTTGTCCAGTGCGGGAATCCCGCCAGGACATGCGTCCACACCACTGCTTCAAGGGGGACGAATATCCCCAGCGAAATCCACGCTCAGCATCAACATGCTGAGCGATCAAG
>JBHHYI010000377.1:0-3051 GCA_046757525.1 bacterium
GTGAGAAGACAGGGCTCGTGTAACCTAACTCTTGCCGGCGGCAATACCCCTCGGGATGTTTACGTCAGGTTGGGTCTTGGTACCATTCAAAGTCAGATTAAATGGGACCGCGTCCATCTCTATTGGGGCGATGAGCGAACCGTGCCGCCCGATCATCCGGACAGCAACTACGGCATGGTTAAGGCGACGCTGCTGAGTCGTATTGCCATCCCGGACGAAAACGTGCACCGGATTCGCGGTGAAATGGCCCCGCGGGAAGCTGCTGCAGAATACGCTGCCTTGTTGCAAGAACATTTCGACAACAAGCCTCCGCGCTTTGATTTGGTTCTGCTCGGCCTCGGTGGAGATGGTCACACCGCTTCGCTTTTCCCCACGAGTCGCGCGCTTGAGGAGCAGAATCGATGGGTGAAGGCCGTGTTTGTGCCGAAGTTTAACACCTGGCGGGTGACCCTGACCTTCCCAGTCCTGAACAACGCCAGAGAAGTCATCTTCTTAGTGGCAGGCAGCGAAAAGGCGAAGATAGTGCAGCGTGTTTTGGACTGTGCACAGCCTACCATGGAAATGCCTGCAACCCTGATTCGACCGCACAAGGGGAAGCTGCTCTGGATGTTGGATGCGGAAGCGGCTGCGCTCATCGATCCGAAGAAAATAACCACCGAATGAGGATGTTCTATTGAGGTGTTGTCAGAGGGAGGGTCAACAGTGTTATGCAAAACGGGAGGAAATGTAAAAACAGTGGGATCATCGGCTTCACCAGCTTTGCTAAGCAAAGGGCACGATCAGACAAAGGAATAATAACGCGCTGAAAAGATTGATGAAAAGGAGTTAGGCATGAATAAACAAGATTTCGGGATGATCGGGTTGGGCGTCATGGGTCAGAATTTTGCCCTCAATGTGGAGCGGAACGGCTTTGCTGTGGCTGTGTTCGACATCAACAGCGAAGCCGTCGACGCTTACATGCACGGCAAGGCTGCGGGCAAAAACATCCGAGCAGCGGCTTCTCTGCGTGAATTTGTGAGTTTGTTGCAGCGGCCAAGACGCATCATGATCCTGGTTCCGGCGGGTAAGCCGGTGGACGGGGTCATTCAGGAATTGCTGCCCTTATTAGAAAAGGGGGATTTGGTCATCGATGGTGGCAACTCGTTTTTTAAGGACACCGAGCGGCGCGCTGCGGAACTGGAGAGCCGAGGCCTCCATTTTTTTGGCATGGGTGTTTCCGGCGGCGAGGAAGGTGCCCTCTGGGGCCCCAGTCTCATGCCCGGCGGCTCTCAGAGCGCTTACAAAGAAGTAGAACCCATCATGACCGCGGTTGCAGCCAAAGCAGAAGAGGACGGAGAGCCCTGCGTGACCTACTTAGGACCCGGTGGCTCCGGACATTTTGTCAAGATGGTGCACAACGGCATCGAGTACGGCGACATGCAATTGATTTCTGAGGCGTATTTCTTGCTGAAGCACGCTCTTGGCCTCTCAGCACGGGATTTTCACGACATCTTTTCCGAGTGGAATCAAGGCGTGCTCGCATCGTTCCTGATCGAAATTACAGCCAGGGTGTTTGACAAGAGCGACACAGAAACCGGCCAGCCGTTGGTGGAGGTCATTCTGGACAAAGCCGGCCAGAAGGGTACGGGCAAATGGACGACTCAGGTTGCTCTGGATTTAGGGGCAGCTATTCCGACCATCACCGCTGCCGTGGACGCCCGCATCGTTTCTTCCAAAAAAGAAGAAAGAGGGAGTGCGGCAAAGATTTTACACGGACCGAGCCAGAAGAGGACATTTGAAGATTCGCAGAAGCTAATTGGCGCCGTGCGGGATGCCCTTTACGCTTCCAAAATCTGTTCCTATGCTCAGGGCATGAGTTTGCTGCATGCCGCTTCACAACAATATGACTACGGCTTGAATCTGGCCAACATCGCTAAAATTTGGCGGGCAGGGTGTATTATTCGGGCGCGACTCCTGAACGAGATTACCCAGGCCTACACTCGCAATGTGGAACTTCCCAATCTGCTGGTCGACGAGAACTTTCGGCGAGCCGTGGAAAGCCGTCAGGAAGCCTGGCGTTTTGTGGTTAAGACGGCGGTGGACTTGGGTGTTCCGTTGCCGGCCATGAGCGCATCTCTGACCTATTTCGATGCCTATCGCACCGAACGTTTGCCGGCGAACTTAATCCAGGCTTTACGGGATTTCTTCGGCGCGCACACCTTTGAACGGGTGGACAAACCAGGCATTTTTCATGCACAATGGGAGGATTGAGGAACGCGCGGCGTCTTGTAGGCAGTGTTAAGAGTGTCAGGAACAGTGGGCGGGAAATGCGGAAAACAATGCAAGGAGTCGGTTTCAGCGAAAGGTTCGGGTATGGGGACTGCGTTTTCTTAGGCGTCAGTCCGGCCCTTGACCATGGGCGTCAACTTAAGCCCCTAAACTGTCATTCTCGTCAGGCGGCTGACTGACGAGAAATCTGGTTTGTGCCTAAATCAGACCCCTCGACTACGTCCGGCAAAGCCGGACTCCGCTCGGGGTGACAATATGGTGGTTAGACGCCCCTTAAGTTGACGCTAAAAGGCCCTTGGCGGATGCGCCAAACCCGACAAGGGCCGGGCCTTTGACCGAAACTGGGGCAACTGGAGTGGCTGACACTCTCTTTGCTCCAGGGGAGCGGCGGCTTTGGCGTGCGCAAGCCTTGCTTGCGCCTTTGAACCGTTGCAAGGTTGAAGCAGGGCTTCAGCACTCCAGGCAGGCGGTTTGTTGGTCAAGACAAAAAACGGGGGGAAAGCTTGCAAGAGCATCCCGTCGTTGGCATGGCCGCCCAAAACAGATACTCATACCAGGCAAGGTGTATCTTGTTAACTCCAGATGAGATCAAAAACTTTTGACCATGCCCAATGGATTTAATGGGAGTCAATTATGAAAAAATCCAATCCCACCACTATTGTCATATTCGGTGCCTCGGGTGATTTAACCAAACGCAAATTGATGCCAGCGCTTTTTCAGCTTTCACGGGAGAAGCTGCTGCCGCAGACTACCAGGATCGTCGGTTTTGCCCGCAGGGAAAAA
>JBHHYI010000378.1:0-3038 GCA_046757525.1 bacterium
TAATTTAATTTTGTTAAACTTAGCTTAACATTGGTGAAGCCCTGGGACAACATTAACAGTCCGTTTCTGGCGCTAACGGTTTGTGCCATTTCAAAGTTAGTATTTTGAATCATTTTGGTTCAGTGCTCTTGAACCTGTAGGACGTATTCAAGGTAGGATTTAAATAAAGTCGCTTGTAAATCAAACCGAGGTTGATTATATTGCTTTATCGTTATATTAGACGAAGAAGGCGTTAAGCATCTGGTCATTGTACTGCGGGCGGCGGAGAGCAAACAGTGAATAGTTGGGGAGAGGTCAAGAAGTTTGAGGATTTCCTATTCACTCTTGCCTCTTCCTTATTCTCTACGAGATCTTATGAAACGCTTATTACTTTACCTGGCATCGTTATTACTCGTCCTTCTGGCGTTCTTCTTTTTGCTGGCGCCGGTTTTGGTAGATCGCCTGGCCAACCGCCTCTCAGGGGAATGGCAGATTGCGCCTTCTGAAGAAGCTATAAATCTGCACGACTCGCTGTTTGTTGCCGACCTGCACTGCGACGTGTTGCTGTGGAACCGCAACATTCTCAAACGCAATGGTCGTGGTCATATAGACATTCCTCGCTTGCTCGAGGGGCATGTGGCGCTGCAATTCTTTACCGTGGTTTCCAAGGTGCCGTTTGGTCTCAACATGGAGCGCAATCCGGCTACTTCGGACATGATTACTCTTTTGGCCGCTGCGCAGCGCTGGCCGGTGGCAAGTTGGGGCAGTTTAGAGCAGCGGGCCCTTTACCAGGCGCGCAAGCTGCACGATTTTGCGGCCAAGTCGCGGGGCAAATTGCGGCTGATAAAGTCAGTGGCAGACCTGGAAGCGTATCTGCGACAGCGTCAGGAGACGCCTTGGATCACGGCAGGGTTGCTCGGCATTGAAGGCGCGCAAGTGCTCGAGGGCGACCTTAGCAAACTGGACGACCTGTTCAGCGCGGGTTTTCGCATGATGGCGCCCACCCATTTTTTCGACACCGAAGTGGGTGGTTCGGCGCACGGCGTGAACAAGGGCGGCCTGACGCCGCTGGGCCGGGAAATGGTTACGCGCATGCAACAGAAGGGCATGCTTGTCGACCTGGCGCACGCTTCGCCCAAAGTAATCGACGACGTGCTGGCACTGGCGACCAAACCGGTGGTGGTTTCCCACACCGGAGTAAAAGGCACCTGCGACAACGTCCGCAACATCAGCGATGCGCACATTTCTGGTATTGCCAACACAGGCGGCGTGGTGGGCATCGCCTTCTTCGAAAAAGCCGTCTGCGGCACGGACGTGCAGGCGATCGTGCGTGCCATCAAACACGTCGTGGCTCTGGCGGGCGTGGATTATGTTGCACTCGGTTCCGATTTTGACGGAGCCGTTGCCACGCCTTTTGACGCCACGGGCATGGTTGAAATCACCGATGCCCTGCTCAATGAGGGGTTCAGCCACGAGGCAATCGCCAAGATTATGGGCGGCAACGTGGTGCGGGTGCTGCGGGCTTGTTTGCCGAAGAACAGCGGGCTGACGACAAAATAAACGAGAATATTCTAAAGAGCACCATGAAAGCCAAAAAATCTTCACAACCTTTTGCTGGATGTTTTGCCAGCGACGAAAATACCAGGGTGAGCTTGCCTCTGGTGTTCGTCGGGTTGCCGGACGACTCGCAATCTTCCTTTCGACGCGGTAGCGCGAAAGCGCCGGCACGCATTCGGGCGGCTTACGACGGTTATTGCTACAACGCCACCACCGAAGCGGGCGTTGACCTCCAGGGCAAAGTTGCTGATTTTGGAGATATGCTGTCTGAAGAGAGCTGGCAACAAACCGCTGCAAGTTACCGGACCTTTGTGTGTACGCTTCTGGTGGCACGCAAGGTGCCTTTCTTCGCTGGTGGCGACCATGCGGTGACGGTCCCGGTGGTAGCAGCGCTGGCGACGCTGAAAAGACCTGTGCACGTGATTCAATTCGACGCACACCCGGACCTGTACCCTGTTTATGAGGGCACTGGCGATTCCCACGCTTGCGTGGCAGCGCGTTTGTTGGAAATGAAACACGTGGCTTCGGTTACTCAAATAGGCATTCGGGCAAGCAATGCAGAACAGGCGGAGGCGTTAGTCCAGTATCCACATCGGCTGCGACAGTACGAGGCGCGAGACCTGACCGGCGATTTGCCTGCTTTGCCGCACATTCCCGCCGGCGCGGCCGTTTACCTCACCATCGACCTGGACGCCTTTGACCCGGCTTTTGCGCCAGGCGTTGCCCACCCCGTTCCAGGTGGCCTGACGCCCCGCCAGGTGCTCAATTTCCTGCAAAGATTAGACTGGCAGGTGGTTGGTGCGGACGTCGTTGAAGTGAACCCTGAGCTGGACCTGAACGATCGAACCGCCATCCTGGCCGCCCGCCTGCTGCACCAGGTGATGGGCTCTGTCTGGCTTAATTTAGATCGATCAAAACCTCGATAATGCGCATTCTCAACCCTGTGCGTTCGGCCGCCAATTTCTGCCACCATCCGACAGTCTGATTCTTGCTGTGCCTTTAGACAGTTTGTTGAATAAGGTTCTCCATTGGAACTCACTCCTCTCTCTGAACAGAGTAGACTCCTGGCTCGTGGTAATCTTCTGGTCTTTGGGCCGCTGTCGAGTAGAGCGATTCCTAAATAGAATGTCATTGCGAGGGGCTGTCCAAAAAGTCGAAAAAAAGCTACAATTTGTCATTCCTGCGAAAGCAGGAATCCAGAAAAATCAACGGGTTATAGATTCCCGCTTTCGCGGGAATGACAGAAAAAGTGGACTTTTTGGACAGCCCCGAAGCAATCTCCTAACTATCTGATAATTTGGAGATTGCTTCGTCGTCCGGCAGCTGCCGGACTCCTCGCAATGACTACAATGATAATAAGGAAGCGCTCTACGACTTTTCTGAAGCTTTCTTTGAGTTTAAAAAAGAGCCAGGGCTGAACGATTTACTTGCAAATTTCTCCATTGTTTTGCATATTTGCATGAACCCATTGGCAAAACCCGGCGCGGCACAGCCATAAGTGA
>JBHHYI010000379.1:0-3031 GCA_046757525.1 bacterium
ACAATCTGAAGGAACATTTTGCAAGCCCTCACTTTTCACGGCAAAGAAACCGTCAAATACGAAAGCGTCGCCGACCCGGAACTTCAAGGTCTTGGCGACGTCATCGTTCGGGTGCGCCTGGCGGCCATCTGCGGCTCCGATCTGCACCCCTACCACGAACGGGAAAAGGGGCTGGACCACGGCACCGTGCTGGGACACGAATTCGTCGGCGAGATCGTCGAGACTGGCCGGGAGGTTGTGAACTTCAGCAAAAGCGACTCGGTGTGCAGTCCGTTCACCACCAATTGCGGGCGCTGTTTCTACTGCCGCAAAGGCCTCACCTGCCGTTGTCCGCACGGACAACTGTTCGGTTGGGTGGAGAAAGGCCAGGGTCTGCACGGGGCGCAGGCGGAATACGTGCGCGTGCCCCTGGCCGACTCGACATTGCTGCTTGTTCCGGAAAACGTGACGCCTGAAGAGGCGCTGTTGCTGGGCGATGTCTGCTCCACCGGTTTTTTTTGTGCGGAAAATGCGGAAGTCGTGCCCGAAGGGGTCTACGCCGTGCTCGGCTGCGGCCCGGTTGGGCTGCTGGCTATTGTTGGAGCCAGAGAATTGGGTGCAGAGAAAATCTTTGCCATCGACGCCATTCCAGAGCGGCTGCAGCTTGCGCGGAAGTTTGGGGCCATTGCCGTAAACTACCAGCAAGAGGCGCCGTTGGCCATCTTACAGAATGCCACCGAAGGCCGGGGCGCTGACGCGGTTCTGGAGGTGGTGGGCAGCGAGGAAGCGGCACGAGCGGCTGTGGACCTGGTGCGTCCTGGCGGTATTATCTCCACCGTGGGCGTGCACACGGAATCCCACATGGCCTTTTCTCTCGGCGAGGCTTACAACAAGAACCTCACCTACAAAAGCGGCCGCTGTCCCGCGCGCTCTTTTATGGAGCGGCTGCTGCCCATGGTGCAAGCACACCAATACGATTTGACTGCAATCATCTCCCACCGCCTCCCGCTCAGTCAGGGCGTAGAGGGATACCGCATGTTTGACCGGAAGCTGCAGGGGTGTACCAAGGTGATTTTGGAGGTTTAGATCTTACTTGCTATTGTTGACGATTTTGATTAATTTGTTCAATTGCAGAAGGTTTGAGATTCTGCCGTAAGAATTTAAAAGACAAAGTCGTCAAGGAGTTGAGAGCGTATGAAGTTCTTGGTTGTTTTAGACAGAGCCGAAGAGGGTGGGTACAACGTGAGTGTTCCCGCTTTGGACGGCTGCTATACCCAGGGTGACAGTGAGAAGGAAGCGCTGGAAAACGCCAGAGAAGCAATTATTTGCTATCTGGAAGGGCTTGAAAAAGTCAATCAGATTAAAGCCAAACCAGGCGTCGTTGCCAGGGAAATCGAGGTTACTTTGTGAGCAAGACTTTTTCCGGCAAACAAGTTGTCAAGGCCTTGCGGCGCACAGGATTTGTAGTAGATCATCAGCGTGGTAGTCATATATTTCTCCACAACCTGGACAAGAACATTACTGTGATTGTTCCAAATCATAAGGAGCTTAAAAAAGGAACCTTGAATTCGATCCTAAAAAAAGCTGGTTTGACAGTCGATGCACTCAAGAAGTTAACATGAGGCGGCGACAAAGCATTCCTTACTCGTTGGATTTGAAATACAATCTGACTGCAATCATTACCCACTGCCTGCCGCTCAGTCAGGGCGTAGAGGGATACCGCATTTTTGACCGGAAGCTTCAGGGGTGTACCAAGGTGGTTGTGCAGGTTGATCGTTGCCGTGAGTATTAGCGCATGCCGGACTTCAATTTCTTGATCTCGACTTCCGCGTGCGCGATTTGTTTGTAGTATTTTTTCGGTACCACCGACAGAAACTTCTGAAACGCTGCGATGGCTTGCCGTCTCTTACCTGAATCTTTACACGCATACCCCTTGCGATAGTAGGCCCAGAAATAGGTTGCATCCAGTTCGATGAGCTTGTCGAGCTGTTGGATGGCGGCATTGTATTTCCGGAGCTTGTAATAACTCTCTGCCAACTTCAGGTAGCTTTTCTTGTCCCTGGGATCCAATTCCAGCACTTTGACCAAATCGGGCACGGCTTTGCTGGTGCGGCCGCGGTCGAGATTGGTAGACGCACGCTGGTAATAGGCGTCTTTGAACTGGTCGTTGTGGGCAATGCAGGCGTCGAAGTCCTCAATGGCTTTGGCATACGATTTGAGGCCTTTATAGGCCAGGCCTCGATTGAAATAGGATCTCACATAATTCGGATTTATTGCAATGGCACGGTCAAAATCGGCCAGCGCCTTTCGGTACAATTTTCTTTGGATTCGTCCCACGCCCCGACCAAAGAAAGCTTCGTTCACGATGGCGCTTTGGCCCCAATCAGGGTAGCTTTTGCTCGCTATTTCAAAATCTCTGATGGCGTCGTCATATTTTTTTTCCACGCACAAGAGGAAGCCGCGTTCAAAAAAACCAATGGCGAGGGACGAATCCATCGCAACGGCCTGGCTAAAGTCGTCTATGGCCTGCTGGTTCGCGCCCAGTTTCGCGTGGAAGCGACCGCGCAAAAGGTGGGGCAAAGGAGCGTCCGGAGCCTCCTCGATAGCAGCGGCGAAAACCGACTCAGCTTCTTCGGTTTGGTCCAGGTTTGTCAGGATATCTCCTTTGACCAGATAGAGGGGAAAGTAATGCTTGTTTTTTTTCAGGAGCTTGTCGATTCGCTTCAACCCCTTTTTGGGTTTGGCGTCAGAGGCTTCGTAGAGAGCTTTGAAGATCTCGGTGGCGACTTTTTTCTTCAGCACCTTGTTGTTGACGTCGGCGATGATGTGCAAATAGAGCAACGAGGCGGCATTTACCTGCCAGTAGTCTTCTGCTTCCTGGAATGTGCGGTAGGCTTTTTCCAGACCTTTCTTCCTGGCCAGCTCCACCCCTTTGGAGAGAATTGCGCCTGGCTGCACGGGGTCGGCAGAGCCGTTGCTTTGCTGAGCAGAAACAAAATGGCTGAGATTGAGGAATAACCAAGTGAGCGTCCAAACCAGGGGTGTTCTGAAT
>JBHHYI010000380.1:0-3001 GCA_046757525.1 bacterium
AATCCCATCAACACCTACACCAATTATGACAACAACATGGGGCACTGGTTGGGCCCGGACGCTGACGACTGGTATTTTGAATTCAGTCAGCAACCCCATCGAGATTGGAAATTCGGAGTTTCGTGGGAGCAACGCCGGCGCGGCGACAACGACCTCGATCAGGGCACGCCGCCGGAGGATTCGCGCATTCACTTTCTCGATGGCATCGTCGAACGGAGTCGATTCTACGGACTGTTTGCGCAGTGGCAAATCAGGCGGGATGTCTTCTTGAGCGTTAACTACAATTTCATCGACAGCAAGAATTTGCAGCGCGTGCGCGGCCAAAACCAGAAGAACCACCGGCTATTGCTGAAATTCTCTCTCGATTATTGACTCAGGTCATGAATCTTCTGTACTTTCTCTTGATGAAATCCGCTTCTTCCTTTTTGCACGCACTCAACGTTTGTATTGAAATGATTCGGTGTTCTTCCAGGTCGATATGAATTTTGAAAGCATGATCGCCAACAGCTTCTACCAAAATCACCTGCGAGCTGGGTCGGTAGAATTCTATTTTTAGATGGTCGGGGTTGAGTCTAAACCGATCGGCAATCTGGTGAAAATCCTCCGTGAAGTGTTCAAGGTGGGGGAACTGAAATTCCATTTAAGCTTTCCTCCTGTTACCCAATGTTTTAATTCTTATTACAAAATGACATCCTATTTTGCAGACGAGAATTCAAATTGATCTAATTTCACAAGCAGCCCAACGCATCTTCAAATTCAGCCACAGCTTTCCGAATATCTTCAGCATGCAGAATGCTCGAAATAACGGCCACGCCTGAAGCACCGGCTTCAATGCAGCGGTTTGCCCGTTCCGGGTTGATTCCGCCAATCGCGAAAACCGGGACGGCCACGGCTTCTGCAACCCGAGTCAAATCAGACAGCCCCTTGGGCGCACCAAAAGCAGCTTTTGAAGAGGTGTAAAAAACCGGCCCGTAGAGAACGAAGTCCGCACCTGAATCCGCCGCCCGGTGCGCTTCTTCAAGTGAATGGGTGGACACTCCTATGAGTTTAGCTTTGCCCAGGAGACCGCGGGCAACAGCCACAGGCAAGCTTTTGGCGGTCAACTGCACGCCGTCGGCCTGCACCGCCTGCACCACATCTACCCGATCGTTGACCAAAAGCTTTGTTCCGGTGGCTCGACACACGGCGTTCATCTTCCCGGCCAATGGGTACAACTCCGAGGGGAAGAGGTCTTTTTCTCTTAATTGAACCGCCCTTACGCCAGCCTCACACGCGTCCTGAACCACTGCCAAAAGCTCTCGACCACCACATTGGTGGCGGTCGGTAATCAAATACAAGCGGAAGTCCACAGCGAAGATAACTTGACCCTCTTTTATTCTTTGTCCAGTTCCATACGAACGGAATCCGCTAAATCATTCAGGGTAACGGGCTTGGAGATGAAGCTACCGGCGCCCAGGCGCAAAGCTTCCTGCACCCGCTGCGACATGGCATAACCAGACAAGATGATGGCTTTCTGCTTAGGCTGAAACTCCAAGATTCTGCGATAAGTTTCCACGCCGTCGATGCCGTCCATGACCATATCGAGCAGCAACAAGTCTTGCGGATTCTTTCTGAGATAAGCGATCGCATTTTCGCCGCTGGGCACGGTGTGCACCTGGTAGCCCAGGCGTTTCAGGAGTTGTGCCGACACTCTGCGCTGAACAGGATCGTCGTCGATGACCAGAATTTTTTCGTCGCCACCCCGTGAGATCTCCAGCGCTTCCTTGACCTCTTTTTCTACTTCGCGCGCCACCGGGAAGTAGAGGGTGAATGTGGTGCCTTTGCCCAGGGTGCTTTCTACGCTAATATAGCCCTTATGGTCTTCGATGATGCCGTGCACGATACTCAAACCCAGTCCGGACCCTCGCATCCGGTCCATCTTCTTGGTGGTAAAAAACGGATCGAAAATGTTGTCTAAAATCGCTGGATCGATCCCGGCGCCGGTGTCGGAGATTTCCAGTCTTACATATTCTCCACGTTCGATGGTTTGGTACCCTTTCAGCGGCTCATCTAAATAAACATTTCTGGTGCGAATGGTGAGGACGCCAATAGCCTGCATGGCCTCCTTCGCATTGTTGAGCAGGTTGGTGAACGCGCGCGTCAATTGCGCGACGCCACCCTGGATGGGAAGCAAATCAAAATCGAAATCTTCCTCAACGACGATTTCTGCAGGCAAAGGATTCGACAGGAGCAGCTTCTGCAACAGATCGTTCAAATCGATGGTGTCCCGTACATAATGGCCGCGCCTTCCCAGCGCCAAAAGCTGCTGGTTGATCTCAGCGATTTTTCTTGCCGCTGATTCAATATCATCCACCATGTCAATTGCGGGATTACCCTCGGGCAGGTCCTCACGAATCAGAGCCGGGTAGGCCGTTAGCGGTGCCAGAAGATTGTTAAAATCGTGGGCTATCTGCCCGGCCACCTGACCTGCCGTCTGCAATCGCTGAGCCCGTGCAAGTTCTTCCATCAAGCGCAGGTGCTCGGTAATGTCCCGACAAACCACGCGTATGGCTTGTAGCTTCCCATCTTCGGTCTTGAGCAGGGAGAATTCCTTGCTCACCCACATGATGCTGCCATCCTTGCAGATGAGCCGAACTTCTATATTCTTCGGTGGTTTCTGCTTTTTGTGGATGTAAGTCATGACCGAGCCGGCTTTGTCCAAATCTTCCGGGTGGATGAAATTGGTAATGGATTTGCCCAGAATTTCCTCTTTTGGGTAGCCCAATTGCTTTTGACCGCTCTGGTTAAAATCGATGACCGTGCCGTTCGGGTCTAAAATAATGTAGATGTCCGGAGCATGGTCGAAAAGGTCTCTGAAGCGCGCTTCACTTTCCTTGAGGGTTCGCTCGGCAAACTTACGCTCCAATTCGGCGGCAGCACGAACGGCAAAGATTCGAAGCATGGATTCCACCAGTTTCGCGTTATTCAGCGGCTGGCAATTCAATACGACCACCACTCCCAG
>JBHHYI010000381.1:0-2992 GCA_046757525.1 bacterium
CGCCAGGTAACGATCCACGACTACCTGGCCATGTTGTACCGCGGACGCTGGTGGATTCTGGCTATCTTCGTGGCCACCGTGGCTGCCGTGAGTTACTACACCTTCACCACGCCGCCGACGTACCAGGCCTCTACCACCATCATGATTGACGAAACGCAGGGCGTGGGCCAATCGCTGTTCGATTTCACCGCGTACTCGCAGCAGAACAAGCTGATCAACAATCAGGTTGAAATTCTCAAGAGTCGCTTCCTGGCCCGGGCCGTGGTGGAGCATCTGCTAAACGCGCCGGAGCGCGATTCGTTGCAGCTTTTGCAAGGCGTAGGAAGCCGCAATTCAATTGTCAGTGCCGCGGGCAGACTGCGGAGATTGATCTCGGTTTCCCCGATCCGCGACACCGACCTCATTCGCATCGATGTCAATGCGCCGTCTCCTTTCGAAGCAACCTTCTTGGCCAACAGCGTTGCCGAATCTTTTCGCAAGCTCGACCGTGACTTTAGCCGCGGAGAGATTTCCCAGGTGGTGCAGTTTTTGGATAGCCAGCTTGAACGCAAGGAAAGGGACTTGAAAGCGAGCGAAGAAGCGCTCAAGAATTTTCTGGAGCAAGAAAAAATCGCTTCTTTGAGCGACGAAGCTACCCAGGTCGTGGAACAGGGCGCTGATTTCGAAAGCCGCTACAAGGGCGTGCTCATTGATTTAGAGGTTAACAAAAAACGCCTGGATTACCTCAAAGGACAGTTAGGCAAAAGCAAGGAGACTCTCGAAACCGAGATAGCCCGAATATCCAGCCCGCTGGTGCTGCAGCTTCGCACCGAAATGGCTGAAATTGAACGCACTATCACGGTGTATCTCTCACAAGGCGTGGGGGAGGACGACCCGCAGGTGCGCCGCGAGCGCGAGAAAGCAAAGGCCATCAAATCGCGGCTCACCGAAGAAACGCGCAAACTCATCGTCGATGGACTGCCGTCTGACAACCCTCTGTTGCAGGCCCAGGAGCTGGTGGTTAGCATTCTCGAAACGCAAACCGAGATCACCTCCCTCTCAGCCCAGGCCGGGGCTCTCAAGCGGGTGGTGGACAGCTACTCGGCCAAGCTCGAATCCTTACCCAACAAGAACGTGCGTCTGGCCCGGCTGGAGCGCAGCCGCAAGGTAGACGAAAACCTTTACATGATGATGCGGGAGAAATATGAAGAGTCGCGCATCACCCAGGCTGGGCAGATCGGTAAAGTGCGCATCATCGACCGGGCGCTGCCTCCGGGTGCCCCAATTTCTCCGAGGACCAGGTTGAACTTGACGCTCGGTGTGCTCGTGGGGCTTGGTCTCGGCATTGGCTTTACCTTCCTCAGGGAATACTTAGACACCTCGGTGCGCCGCGTGGAGGACGTCGAGGAGATGGGACTGCCGGTGTTGGGCGCCATCCCGTCCATCGATCCGGTAGCCACCAACGGCCATTCGGTGCTGAGCAACGGTCGGCACAAAACCGATCATTCTGGCGAGACTAAAGGGCGCCTGGTCGCCCACTTCAAGCCTAAATCCCCGGTGACCGAGGCCTATCGCACCTTGCGCACCAATCTGCAGTTCTCCGAGTCGGAAAGCAAGCTGCAAGCTTTTCTCGTGTCCTCAGCCGGACCAGGCGAAGGCAAGTCCACCACCACGGCCAACCTTGCCATTGCCATGAGCCAGCAAGGCGTACGCACGATCCTGGTAGATTCGGATTTGCGCAGACCTGTGCAACACCGTCTGTTCGAAATTGAGAAAAGCAGAGGACTTTCAAACATCCTGGTTGGCAAGAGCACCCTGGACGAGGCCATCCAGGCGACCGGCATTGAGAATCTCGACGCATTGACCTGCGGCATTTTGCCGCCCAATCCGTCCGAATTGTTAGGCTCCAAACGCATGAAGGATTTGGTGGCGCAATTGAAGGAACGCTACGAAGTGTGCCTGTTCGACAGTCCGCCACTGATCGCAGTCACTGATGCCGCTGTTCTGGGCCAGGAGCTGGACGGGGTTCTGTTGGTGGTAAAATCGGGGCAGACACATCAGGATGCCCTGATTCGCGGTGTCGAGTTGCTGGACAACGTACGCGCTCGCATTCTGGGCGTCCTGCTCAACGACGTCAGCCGCGCCAATACTTACGGCTCTTATTACTACTATTACTACTATCATTATTACTACTACTACGGCGAGGGCGGCGATAAGAAGAAAAAGAAGAAGCGCCACGGCAAGAAGAGCTTTGTCGACGGCTTTCGCAAGAAAGGCAAAGTCAATACCGAGGCGTAACGCAAACGTCTCGTTTGCGCCAGGCAGATGCCTGATTTCTTTCATGTAGAACCACGCAAAGCGTGCACATTGCTTTTAGGAAACGCCTCGCTGTCGCGGTCCTTTATTGCAGTCTTCAATGTCATTCAGGAGGAATCCTGTTGGCCCGCTGCACAGTGCTGGCACGTAACAAGATGCCTCCTGCATGACAGGGCCGCCTTTGGCGTTTCCGACATTTAAAGCAATCCGGTTGGGCCGGATTGCGGAAGCTTTTAGGAAACGCTCTGTTGTACGTAACGCAATCGTCTCGATTGCGTGGCCCATTCTTCCTTTGAAGGGAGACAGATTATCGCTCGTCCAGAGCGAAAATCAGAGGGATGTCTGGGGGGACGAACCATGACTCGGCTTTTCAGGACCCCTCCTAAAATCCCTCTAATTCTTTCGCTGGACGCTTCAAAAACCGTTCCCCTTCTCCTCGCTCGTTCCAAAATTTTATTTTGGAACGCAATTGGGAGAGAAGCTTCGCTTCGATAGGCATCCTGGACCCCTCGCAGCAGAGCTTCTCGAGCAAGGACGTCCCCAAACTGGAGTTTGGGGACGAGAGCTGCGGCTCAATGAAACATGCCACCCCTCACGGGGTTGAGTTTTCTTTTGTCAACATTTTCTTTGCAGAGGAGCGGCAAAACCGCGTAGCGGTGACATGTTTATAGCAATTCATCCATTCGTCATCGAGAAA
>JBHHYI010000382.1:0-2991 GCA_046757525.1 bacterium
GGTCGGTGCGTTGCAGGCGTAGTTCTTGCAAACATAGGCCGTGGCTTTGCCGTTTAAACTCAACTGGTTCTCGGTGAACGGCGCTAACTGCACGATGGCCGGCGTGTCCTGGTCGCTGGGCCGGAAGATGACAACTTTGTTGGGGATGAACGGTTGGGTTAAGGCACTCAACATAGTTTGCGTGTCAGACGATTTCGACTTGCCAGCGATGACCACTTCGTAAGACGGGCCAAAAGCAAATGCCAGGGCCGACATGAGCTGGGTGTTGCCCACCGGAGCGCTTTGAATCTGCTTGGAGAAGGCCTTGCTAATCGCTGCGGCTTTTTCTTCCAATTTCTCGTTGGCGGTAATTCGACCCAGGCGCAGCAGGTTCAGCGCCGCAACCGAATTGCCCGAGGGAATGGCACCATCATAGATTTCTTTGGTGCGTACGATGAGGTCTTTCAAGCTCTTGGCAGAGAAAAACAGGCCGCCGTTCTGCTCGTCCCAAAAAGTCTGCAACATGATGTCGTTCAAACGGATGGCCCGCTGCAGATACTCGACCTCGAAGGTCGCTTCGTAGAGTTCGAGCAGCCCCCAGACTACAAAAGCGTAGTCGTCGACGTGGGCCGGCAGCGAGGCCTGGCCCTGGCGGTAGCGTTTGATCAAGTGGCCGCTGTCGTCGCGCAATTGGCTCCAGATGAAATCCGCAGCGCGTTTGGCGGCTTCGGCATATTGGGGATCCCCCAAAGCCTGCGTGCCCTTGGCCAAGGCAGCGATCATGAGACCGTTCCAGTCGGTGAGTATTTTGTCGTCCTTTTGCGGATGAATGCGTTTGGCGCGAACGGCGAAAAGCTTTTTGCGTGCCTTTTCCCAGCGTGCCCGCAGGGCCTGTTCGGTGAGTCCTGCCTCTTTGGCGATCTCAGACAATGGCTTCTCAAGGTACAGAATGCTGCGACCCGTTTTCTGACCGGTGGCCTGGTCGTTAAAGTTGCCCTCCGGTTGGACATTAAACATTTTAATAAAGAAGTCACCGTCCTTTTTGCCCAACACTTCCTTGATTTCCTCGGGCGTCCAGAGGTAAAACAGACCTTCCTCGCCTTCGCTGTCCGCGTCCTCAGCCGAGTAAAAGCCGCCTTCGGGCGAGGTCATATCGCGCAGAACATAAGTGAAGATTTCCCGGGCGGTCTCGGCAAACTCTTCATCTTTGGTGGCCTGGTAGGTTTCCAGGTAAGCCATGGCCAGCATGGCCTGGTCGTAAAGCATTTTTTCGAAATGTGGCAGCAGCCAGTGGGCGTCGGTAGAATAACGGTGGAAACCAAAACCCACATGGTCGAAAATGCCGCCCAGGCGCATGGCCTTCATCGTCTTTACCACCATGTTCAACGCCTGTTGATCCCCCGTCCGGTGCCAGTAGCGCAGCAGGAAAGTAAAATTGTGCGGCGAGGGAAATTTGGGCGCGGAACCAAAACCGCCGTAGGTATCGTCGAAGCGGCTGGCTAACTGGTGAAAGGCCGTGTTCAAAACGGATTCATTGAGCGCATCCCCGGGCGCATAGGAAGAATTCTTCTGTAAAAAGGCCGTGATTTGATCGGCAGACTGCAAGAGTTTGTCGCGCTGATTTTTCCAGAGGTCTGCAATCCGTGGTATCAGGTCCATGAGGCCGATGCGCTGGTAGCGCGAGGTTTTGGGGAAATAGGTACCAGCAAAGAACGGCTTTTTGTCTGGCGTCATGATGATGGTCAACGGCCAGCCGCCGCTGCCGGTCATGGCCTGGCAGACGGACATGTAGATGTTGTCGATGTCCGGTCTTTCCTCCCGGTCGACTTTAATGGAAACAAAGGTCTGGTTCATGAGCCGGGCCACCTCAGGGTCTTCAAAAGACTCGTGTTCCATGACGTGACACCAGTGGCAGGTGGAATAACCGATAGAAAGAAAAATGGGTTTGTCCTCCCGTCGGGCTTTTTCAAAAGCTTCCTCGCTCCACGGGTACCAATCCACCGGATTGGCCGCGTGTTGCAGCAGATAAGGACTTTTTTGGAAAACCAGGCGGTTGTACTCCGGCCCGCCGTCAGAGGGCAGTTTTTTCAAGTCCTCGGCCGTAGGCAGGGCTTTGCGACCGTCCGACCCTCCAGGCTGTTCCTGGGATATCCCCCGCTTATTGGCAATTTGCATGGTTATCACCGCGATTAAAATGATGAATATGGCAGACAACAGAACGACGCTTTTCTTATTCATTAAAGATCACCGCTAAATTAATTCTTGCACCAGGATTATTTGCCTTGCCTGACCTGTTGCAGATAAAAACAACGAATCTGTTCATAATATTCTTTTTGGTTAGCAAGGTTTTTCCAGCCCTAAACCGAACGAGCATTTTCCTCAAAACGGGGTAGAAGATCCTCCAGAGAATTCAGAACTGACAATGCTGCAATAAATCAATATAGAACGTAAGCAGGCAAAGTGCAAGCAATTTAGCACTCGCAGCCACAAAAAAATTTGCAATTGTTGACGAATTAAATTATATTGAAAACAGTGACCCTCTGTGAGAACGTTGGCGTTTTAGAAGTGCCATGCACGCATTGCATGCTTTTACATGAAAGAAACGAACGAAGCCTCTCGGAAAAGCCTTGTGCGAGTCATCCCGAGTAGGTCGCTGCTTCTCCAGCGACCGTATCGAGGGGTGACGGGCGTCGCCCTTCGATACGTCCCGACTAAAAAGCAGTCGGGATCAAACGGTGACCTTCTTTGAGAAGGTTACCGTTTGACAACCCAACAAAAACTTGTTGCTTTGAATGGCGGCACAACGCCCAAGAGTCGGAACAAGCGATGTCTTTCCTGCGAAAGCAGGAATCCAGGGGTTGGAGTTGGGTGGCCCCCTACCCGGCTACCCAGTGGAGGCCTGCTTTCGCAGGCATGACAGCAAACAGGGAGCGTTTCCTAAAAGCCCCCGCAATCCAGTGCAACCGGATTGCTTTAAATGTCGGAAACGCCAAAGGCAGCCCTGTCATGCAG
>JBHHYI010000383.1:0-2932 GCA_046757525.1 bacterium
GAAGCCACGAGATAGGCTGCAACGCCCATCTCGATGAGCCGAACCGCAGCGCTTGCCGCATCGTTCGTATGTAGCGTACTCAGCACCAGATGACCCGTGAGCGCAGCGCGAATGGCAATCCTGGCGGTCTCCAGGTCGCGGATCTCCCCCACCATGATGACGTCGGGATCTTGACGCAAGATGGCGCGGAGACCAGCGGCAAAGGTCAGTCCGATACTGGGCTTGACCTGGGTTTGCCCCACGCCGGCGATCTGGTATTCGATGGGATCCTCGATGGTCAGGATGTTGCGTTCCGACTGGTTTAGCGTCTTCAGCGCCGCATAGAGCGTTGTGCTTTTTCCGCTTCCGGTGGGGCCGGTGACCAGGAGGATGCCGTGCGGCTTTTTCAAAACGCAGCGAAATCTCTCCAGCGTCTCAGGAGCAAACCCCAGATTCTGCAGATCAAAATCCAGGTCGGTTTTATTCAAGAGACGCAGCACGATGCGTTCACCGAAGGCGGTGGGAAAAACCGAAACGCGAATGTCGATATCCTTGCCCGCCACTTTGAGACTCATTTTTCCATCCTGGGGCAGGCGCGTCTCAGCAATGTTCAGTTGCGACATGATCTTGATTCGCGAGGCAATGGCCGCCTGGTACTCCTTGGGCGGCGTCAATATTTCATACAGCAGGCCATCGATGCGGAAGCGCACACGCAGCTTCTTTTCGAACGGCTCGATGTGAACGTCGCTGGCGTGCTCCTTTACGGCTTGCGAAATAATCAGATTGACCAGCTTGATGATGGGAGCTTCGTTGGCCAGGTTGAGCAAATCGTCGGCCTTTCCCGCACCAGGCGCCCGGTCTTCCCCTTCCAGATCGTCCAAAACCGAGCCGGGGATTTCGGAATTCTGTTGAAAAAACAAGTAGATGGCTTGCTCGATTTCCGCCTCCGTGCTCAGCACCGGCCTGGCTTGCTTGCCAAAAATTGCCCCAAGCGCATCCAACGGCTGCACATTTAAGGGATCGGCAGTGGCGACGTAAAGCACACCGTTGGCGCACTTCAGGGGCAGCATGAAATTTTCCTTCAAAAACGACAAGGAAACCTGCTCAGGGAGAAACTCGACATTTTCGACTCTCAGGGTCTTTTGGTAGGGAAGGTCCAACTGCAAACTGAGCGCTTCGCACAATTTCTCTTCGGTGAGTACCTGGTTTTTGACCAGGATTTTTCCTATTTTAAGGTGCGAGCCCTCTTGCTGCTGTAGCGCTTGTTGAATGTGTGACTCGGCCACCCACCGCTGTTCCAGCAACAATTGACCCAATAGCTTCTTTTTAATCATGTGTTCAAGCACTACTTCTTGTTTTGAAATTCCTGCAAAGACTGCTTTCTCTCCTTAGAGATTTTTTCCAACACCTCACTGTCGGTGATCAAATAAGGGGTAATAAAAACAAGCAAATTACTCTTCTTGTTTTCTACGGATTTGCGTTTAAACGCCAGGCCCAGCAAGGGAATGTCGCCCAGCACTGGCACTTTTTTGATGTTTTCAATCCGGTCATTTTGAATGAGCCCGCCGACCACCACGGTCTTTCTGTCCTCCACCGTCACCTGAGTTTGAATCTGCCGAACGGAAACCAGAGGCGCGTCGAAGACCGTGGCTGAGCTGAGGGAGCGAACCTCCTGGTACAGGTCAAGCGTGATGTACTTGTTCTGATTGATGTGCGGTGTCACCGTCAGTTTCAGGCCAACATCCTGGTAATTGAAGGAGCGAACCAGAGTCTCCTGGTCGGTCAACCGCGAGTTCACCAGAAACGGCACCTGATTGCCGACTTTGATTTCAGCCTGATGATTGTCGATGGTCAGGAGTTGCGGCGTTGAGAGAATGTTGAAATTGTCTTCACCCACACTGGCCACCAGGATGCCTTTCACATTTGAAATGTCCCCTTTGAGCAGTCCCAAACTCAAACCGGAAAGCCCACCCAACAGCAAATCATTTCGGATGCCGAAATCCGTGCCGGCCACGACGTGGTGATCGTCGCCGACTTTTTTGCTGGCCTGCCACTCGATTCCAAACGCCGAAGTATGATCGAGGCTGACCTCCGCGATCAGCACATCCACCAGCACCTGCTGCTGTTTAACATCCAATTGCTGAACGATCTTTTCGATCTGCTGGAATTCCTGCGGCCCGGCGGTGATCAGCAGCGAATTGGTTTCCTCGTCAGCCACCACGCTGAAATTTTCATGGCCTTTCTGCAAGACGGCTGTGGTACGCGTGGTCTGCGTTTGAGCACCGGTCGGCAGCAGGAGTCGCTGCAGCACCTCCTCGAGCGGCTTGGCTTTGATGTTTTTCACATGGTAGATGTGGATTTCTTGCTTCTCCTGCTCCACGTCGAGCCTGGTTATGATTTGTTCCAAATGGTTCAAGCTGGAAGGCAGCCCGGTCAAGATCAGGGTGTTGGTGGAGGCATGCACCACCAGGCTGGTGCTCTCAGAAACCAGCGGTTTGATGACCTTGCGCACCTCATTGGCGTCGGCGTACCGCAGCGGAATGACCCGCGTGACGATCTCACCACCGCCATTGGAACCGGCACCTGCGCTGTCGTAATGAACCTTGACCCCCCTTCTCACGGCGTCTTTCAAGGGCAGGATCTTCACCATGTTGTTGCTTTCGATGGCCGTGTAACCCTCGACTTCTAAAATGGAGAGCAACACCTGGTACGCCTTCCGCACGGGTATTTGCTTCGGGGAATAGGTGGTCACCTTGCCCTTGACTTTGGCGTCGATGATGAAATTCTTGCCCGTAATGTCGCTCATGGTCTTAATCAGGTCCTTGAGCTCCACATTGTCGAAGTCCAGGGTAAAGTAGCCTGGCCTTGGGGTCTGAGCCTGCGCCTGACTGAAAATGAGTGATAGAGTCAGCGCCAAAACGCAAATTAATTTAAACTTCATAAAGCCTTGTCC
>JBHHYI010000384.1:0-2874 GCA_046757525.1 bacterium
ATTCTTTTTGAGAACATGGATTCAACGGTTTCTTTGCTGGTTGGGTAAAAACTAGTTAACAGTTTGCAAGCATGGTTTATTTCATTTTTCAGGGAATTTAGTGCGTCCGGACGGCTGAGTAAAGTATTTTGGGGATGTGTTTATTCTGTTTGATTTTTCCCTAAAATAGATTAAATTGCACTATAATTCTCTATGTTGGCAGTGAGCTGCTTGAAAAGCGTCAGAAGGCGGGTGGCAAAACCAAGTTTTTGACCAACCAGGCCTGCGATTCACAGTCCTGCGCAAACTTTTGGAAAAGGAGTCTCGACATGCCTGAAGGCACGGTTAAGTGGTTTAATCCCAGGAAAGGGTTCGGTTTTATTACTTCGGACGAAGGGACGGATATTTTTGTTCACAAAAGCGGGGTCGATTACATTCGACACAAGTCTTATCTTGAAGAGGGGATGAAAGTGTCTTATGAAGTCGAAGACACGCCTAAAGGCAGGCGAGCAATCAAGGTTAGAACCATTTAGTCGATTCCAAAGGCTTCGGGAATGGATGGGTGTCTGGTGGCCTCCGCGGTCTTCAAAACCGTTGCGTCCGGCGGATGTCGGATGGGTGGGTTCGATTCCCACACATTCCCGCTAAAGCTTTCGACCCTCGCAAAAGATGAACTGACAACCCTTCTCAAACTCAGATGGATTCAAGAGGTAGCAGGAGATGATGAACAGCAAAGCATTCACTCTCGGTTTTTCATTTTGTGTATTCGTTCTGTCTCTTTTCGTGGGCCGCTCATTGGCTCAGGTGCGGGAGATTTCTCGCGATGAGTTCCGAAAGATTCGGCAACAGCAAATGCAAACCAAACAGACCCAGCTTGAACGGCTCCGTCTCTTGAAGTCGGCAGCCACTGCCTCTGCTCAGGACGATTACGATGTAGGGTATTATAAGCTCGATCTCCGCATCGATCCGGCGGCCAAGCAAGTTTCCGGCACCGTGGAGGTTCGGGCCCGCGCCAGAACCAACGACTTCGCCACGGTCGAATTGGACTTTGATTCGAATATGACCGTGGATGACGTCACCGGCGCTGTCGCTGCTTTTACCCATCTTGGCAACGTGCTGCAAATCGAATTGAGCCAAGCGCTTCAGAATGGCGAGGAGTTTTCATTTCAGGTTGCCTACCATGGCCAGCCTGAAAGCGGCGGATTCGGGGCCTTCGGATTCAATACGCACGCTGGCAGCCCCATCGTCTGGAGTTTGAGCGAGCCTTACTTTGCCAGAAGCTGGTGGCCGTGCAAAGACACCCCTGACGACAAAGCCGATTCTGTGGACGTCGTCGCCACCGTGCCAAAAGGTCTCATCGTTGCTTCCAACGGGGTCCTGCGGAATAAAACGGACAACGGCGATGGCACCCTGACGTTTCACTGGCACGAGGGCCATCCCATCACCACTTACCTGGTCTCGTTGGCCATCACCAATTATGCTACTTACTCCGAGTGGTTCCATTACGCAACCACCGATTCCATGGAAGTGCAATATTACATTTATCCAGAAAAACTTGCCGATGCCCAAAGTCAGTTGACCCAGACCCTGACCATGCTTACTTATTTTAGCAAGATATTTGGGCCGTACCCCTTTCTGGATGAAAAATACGGCATTGCGCAATTTCCCTGGGGCGGCGGCATGGAGCACCAAACCATAACCAGCCAGGGGGGCTTTGGTACGACTTTGACGGTGCACGAATTGGCGCACCAATGGTGGGGCGACAAAATCACCAACGCAACCTGGACCGACATCTGGCTCAACGAAGGGTTCGCCAGCTATTCAGAGGCGCTCTATTACGAGCACACCCGCGGGGAGGATTATTACCACACCTACATGGGGTACATGGACTGGGGCTTCCCCTTTGCCATATTTGTGGACGACACCAGCTCCGTAAGCCGTATTTTTCACGGCACGGTTTACGACAAAGGGGCCTGGCTTTTGCACATGCTGCGTCACGTGGTTGGGGATTCCACTTTTTTTGACATTCTTCTCGCGTATTCCAGCGATCCCCGCTTTGCTTACGGGAATGCCACCACAGCGGGATTTCAGAGTGTTTGCGAAGCGGTTTCGGGACGCGATTTGGATTGGTTTTTCCAACCGTGGATATACGAAGTCGGCAGGCCAGTCTATCGAGTCGATTGGAATGCGGACAACGCAGACGGGAGCTATGTGTTGAATTTGAGCATCCAGCAGACCCAAGTTCCGCAGCAGGCGCTTTTTCCCATGCCCATCGATTTGCACATCAGCACGGTTTCTGGCGACACACTGATCACGGTATTTAACGATGCGGCCGTGCAGAATTTTAGCCTCAAGCTGGCAAACCAGCCGACCGGCCTGCAAATCGATCCCGGCGACTGGATCTTGAAGAAGATTGACTCGGTGACTTCTGTGCTCGAATCGCGCCAAATTCCGTCAGAATTCTCCTTGCAGCAAAACTACCCCAACCCTTTCAATAGTACTACGAAGATCGACTTCCGGGTGAGTGCAGGTAGCGAGGTGGAGATCGCGGTCTACAATCTCCAGGGGCAGTTGGTGCGGGTGCTGACCCACAAAAACTATGAACCTGGAGAATACCAGGTTTCCTGGGACGGCAGCGACGCAAAGGGAATGCTGGCGGCAACGGGCGTGTACGTCTACCAGATGCGTGCCGGTGATTTTGTGCAGCAAAGGAAGCTCATCTTGCTCAAGTGAGATGGATCGCGGCGGCCTCCTGGAAGGCGATCAATGTTGGTAACGCAATCGACTCGTTTGCACAGCGATTCTTTCAGATAAAATGACACCCAGCGTCCTCGGAAGCTCTTTTAGGAAACGCTCCTTTTGACCGGACCGACAGTTACTTTTCTTTGAGCACAC
>JBHHYI010000385.1:0-2874 GCA_046757525.1 bacterium
CGTACTGGCCGGAGCTGCAAAACCCAAACCCGGGCCGAAACCTAAAAATCAAATTGTCAGCGGGCACTTTAAAAGCGGCCAGGGATGGGCAGATTAAAACCGGCCATTTCAGAGGCGAATAGAATTAGTGATTTTCAGTATTTTTATCAAGGTTTTTGTTCAAAGATTTAACGCGATAGCTTCTACCTGTGATTTTGATAAGATTCAGGCCATCCATAAAACGGTCCAGGATTGCCGAAGTGGTGACATTATCTCCGAGGATTTTCCCCCAGTCCTCGATGGGCCTGTTTGTGGCGATAATGCTAGCACCGAGG
The DNA here is from genome assembly GCA_046757525.1 of bacterium. GTDB lineage: Bacteria > Zhuqueibacterota > Zhuqueibacteria > Oceanimicrobiales > Oceanimicrobiaceae > JBHHYI01. The sequence goes on from JBHHYI010000385.1 coordinate 315, forward strand.
CGGTAGCGACGATGGATGATTTCAAGCAAATCTTCGGCAGCGTTGGCCGGCAAGCTCTTCATGCCGAACTCATCGATAATTAAGAGATTTGGTTTAACAAGTTTTTTGACGAACTCTTTTCTGGCACCGAGGGCCTGCGCTTCAGCCAAGTCTTCTGCCAGGTCAAAGATGTTGCGGTACAGGACAGTGTAGCCTGTGTCAATGGCAGCGATGCCGAATGCGATAGCCAGGTGGGTTTTTCCGACTCCAGGCGGACCGAGGAGCAGAATGTTTTCGAAGCTGTGGACAAAACGGCAACTGGCCAACTCGCGAATCTGTCTTTTGTTGATTACAGGGTTGAAGTTGAAATCAAACTCATCAATGGTTCTCATTTGAGGGAATTGAGCAGCTTTGATGCGACGGTTGAGCAGGCGCTCTTTGCGTTTTTCCAGTTCATCGTTAACCAGGGTAGCAAGGAATTCCATGTGCGGAAGTTCATTTGCCTTTGCTTGCTGCAAACGCACCGGCAGGGCCTGCGCCATCGCTGAGAGTCGAATAGCTTTAAGTTGATATTGTAGTTGTTGCATGAGTACCTCCGTTAGTTGTCAATGTAGACTTGGTAGTCTTTCGGGTCTCTGATGATATCATGCTCCTGGATGAGCTCGAGTTGTTCACCCGAAGCTTCAGCCTGAGTCAGGTCACCACAGAGCGTGGCGACAGTTTGATAGCGGACAGAGCCGATTTTTTGAGCATGCTGACATGCTTTGTCAACCAGCTCTGTTGCGTATTTATCAGGCAATCGCAGCAAGCCTTGAATCGCCCTGAATGCGAGTTGCTTTCGTTCTTTGAGAGCCAATTGTGCCCAACGGTGAGTCGCTTCTCCGATAGCGGCACACCGTACCAGCAGCCTGGTCTTGTATTCTTCTTGTGAAATAGTTTTATCTTCAGGCAAGTGCTCTTTGTCGGTGCGAAAACGCCCTGGTTGCGCCCGGCGGTGAAAAGCAGCTACTTTGGTGCCGTCAAGTACTTTAACCCACTGGGCGTTAAAATGGACTGTCAGCGATTGTCCGAGGTAATGATGAGGCACGGAGTAATAGGCGCCGACGACCTCTATGTGACCATCAGCATGCACTTTACGCTTGCCAACCTTGAAGTATTGAAACGGTTTTTCCGGTAACGGTTGTAGGGCGTCTCGCTCAACGTTAGTGAAGACCGTCCAGACTTGTTGTTTGATAGTGCCGTGGATGCGTGTTCTGGCCCAGCGCCGGTTCCAGTCGCGCAGGTGCGCGTTTTGGGCATCGAGCGAGTCGAACTTCAAACCTTTGAGAGCGTTGTCTTTGGTGTAACCGATGCCAGACTCGACTTTGCCTTTGTGCTCGGGCTTGCGGGGCAGGCACGGCAAAGGTGTGAAGCCATAGTGCTGGGCAAAGGCGCTGTAGAGAGGGTTGAGTTCAGGTTCGTACAGGTGGGCTTTTAGAACGCCGCTTTTGAGGTTGTCGAGCCGAACGAGTTTAGGCACACCGCCAAAACTCTCAAAAGCTTGCCGATGGCAGGCCAGAAAGGTCTCGACGTCCTGCTTCCAGACGACTTCTTCGTACGAATGGCGAGAATGTGAAAGCACCATCTTGAATAGCCAGGGCTTAAGGTAGCGGCCATTCTTGAGGGTTGGAGCGGCCTGACCGAAGTCGACCTGGCCTTCTTCGCCCGGTGCAGCGTGAATGTGGGCGATGACTTCCGGAGTCCGTTTTTTTAGCTTGCGGACGTAGCGCTTGACGCTGTCATAACTGTGTTTGAAGTCATGCTCAACAACCAGGTCTTGATAGATGCGCTGTGCCGTGAGTCCTTGAGCAGTTCTTTCTCGGATGAATTCGTCATATTCAGAAGCACTGCTGGTGCGGGTAGGCTTGTTTGGTGGGCACTCTTCGGCCTGGCTCAAGGTCTGCTCTGGCCGGTTTTGGTCGAAATCTCCGGCCGAGTCCGTGGGCACTTTGGCCGCTTTTGAGTGGCGTGGATGATTGGGGTCATACTTTGAGATGGTTTCGCGGCGGATGCCGGTCTCTGATTCAATCCGCCGGTACGACCAATTAAGCGCTAAAAGTTGTTTGATGAGGACTTGTTTTTCCATTTTCAGTACGTTTGGCATTCCTTTTCTCCCTTATTCTCATAAAGGAGGAAAAGTAAAACTTTACGCCCTGAAAATGGCCGGTTTTAAAGTGCCCTTTTGTGGCCGCTTTTAAGTGCCCCCTGACAGTAATTCTACCCAAGGTAAGGAGGAGTATCATGAAAAAAACCATGAGACTAACCACACGTGTTATGGCTATATGTATTGCCATTTTTATGCTCTCAACGCCTCTGCTTGCGCAAGACAGCCAGACAGATGCAACTAAAAAGGCCGAGGCTGAAATGGAAGCTGCCTTCGGAACGGTTCCCGTTATGATGAAGGTTTTGCCAGATCATTTGCGCGCCGGCGCCTGGGAATGGTTTAAAGCTGGGCAAAGTCCGGATGCAGCCATTCCAGCGAAATATTCCGAACTCATCTCGCTCGGCGTGGCATCCCAGATTCCATGCACTTATTGTGTCT
>JBHHYI010000386.1:0-2873 GCA_046757525.1 bacterium
GTGATCGTGTCGGAGACCGGGCTGCCACAATTTCGCAAGAAGAAGATCTTGCCGGCGCTGCTGATCATGGCTGGTGTGGTTACCTCTGCTACGCTGAATATTCTACCCATCGGCATCGGCGCTCTAGTCGGTTGTGTGCTGTTGGTTTTGACAAAATGCATCGACATGGAAGAAACCTACCGTGCCATCGAGTGGAACGTCATCTTTCTATTAGCAGGCGTCATTACCCTCGGCATTGCTATGGAAAGAACAGGCGCGGCCCTTATACTTTCAGAAATTCTTGTCTCGACGGTGGATCAGTGGGGGCCGGTTGCCGTTATTTCCGCCCTGTTCTTTTTGACCATGATGTTGACAAATGTGATGTCAAATGCCGCCACGGCCGCCCTGCTTGCCCCGATCGCGATCGTGGTCGCTAATTCAATGGCTGTCAGCCCGCGACCTTTTCTGATCGCCGTGACCTTTGCCGCATCTCTGAGTTTTATGACCCCTGTGGGCTATCAGACAAACACGCTTATCTACGGACCGGGAAAGTACAAATTTGTCGATTTTCTGCGGGTGGGAACCCCCTTGAACATTATTTTTTGGCTCCTGGCGACCATCCTGATTCCGATTATCTGGCCGCTGTGATCTGTAAGCTCTAAACTAAAGCATTCAGGAGTTTGATTATTTGTCGGGATTGTCTACATTGAAAATTTTACCAAAGAGATAGCGCGTACGGTGCGTGGGCCGAACACCAAACAAAGAGGAAAGCAAGCATGCAGATCTGGACGGACGTAGTCATCATTCTTCTAAGTACTCTGGTGATCGGCAAAGGCGCTGGCTGGCTGGTGGACTCGGCGGCGAAGATTGCGAAACGTCTGGGGATTTCGGAATTGATTATCGGTCTGACGGTTGTGGCATTTGGCACCTCGGCGCCCGAATTTGGCGTCACGATTCTGGCTGCTCTCCGCGGCATGGGGGACATTTCTGTGGGCAATATTGTCGGTTCCAACATCTTCAATCTGGGGTTTATTCTTGGCGGTACCGCTATCATTCATAGCTTGAAGACAACCAGGCTCGTCATTCACCGGGATGGCTTGTTCCTGCTTTTTGGCGCGCTGCTGCTGACGGTCTTGCTCTGGAATTTGCAGCTCAACCGGGTGGAAGGCATCCTGCTCTTCAGCTTGTTAATTCTCTACATCGGCTACCTTTACTGGAGCAGACAACCCATCGACACTGAAATTCCGACCGGCGAACTACGCGGGTGGGATCCCGTTTTGCTTTTCGTTGGACTTGCTATGGTGTTAGGCGGATCGCATTTCATGGTGACTTCCGCGGTCAATGTCGCTAAAGCCTTCGGTATTTCGGAATGGGTCATCGGCGCTACGGTGGTGGCCGCGGGCACTTCTGCGCCGGAGTTTGCCACATCGTTGGTGGCGGCGATGCGCAAGCGCTATGGCATTTCAGTTGGCAATCTTATCGGCAGCGATATTTTCAACATGTTTGGCGTGTTGGGTTTGGCTGCCTTTTTACGCGACCTGCCCGTGGACGTGGGCGCCCGGTTAAATCTGCTGGTCCTGACCATGATGGTCGCCCTGGTTTTAGTGTTCATGCGTACGGGCTGGGTCATTTCCCGAAAAGAAGGGAGCGTTTTAATCCTGATTGGACTCGCCCGCTGGGCCTACAGCTTTATGGTGACATAAAATCATTCGATTACAAAATTAAAAGGAGAATATTATCATGGAAATTATCAAAAAGATTCTGTTTAATTTATATAATTGTACTATCTTGGGTTTACCTCAAATCATTATTATTAAGGAAGAAGCCCTTGAGAACTGGTCGACCCAAACAGGCGATAGTCCTTTCTGCTGAGGAGCATCAACAATTGACATCAATAGTCCGTTCACTTTCACTTCCGCATGGTTTGCTAATGCGAGCGCAAATTGTTTTATTCTTGCTGCCATACATGGAAAACGATAATCTTCTTGACTTACTAAATTTTTATCGATATCTTTTTAGTGTGACAGTTAAAAAAATAAAAGAGGGAAATTGTAAATGCCAACGGTAAAAGTTTCTCCAAAATTTCAAGTTGTGATTCCGAAATCAATCAGAAATAAAATGGAAATTAAGGTCGGTCAGCAGTTTCAGTTAATTCAATATGGAGATAGAATCGAGTTCATTCCAGTCAAGAGAATTAAGGATATGAAGGGCTTTCTGCAAGGAATCGACACTAATGTTCAGCGAGAAAACGATAGAATATGAATTTAGTGGATTCTTCAGGTTGGCTTGAATATTTTGCTGACGGTAAAAGCTCAGATTTCTTTTCCGAAGCCATCGAAGATACTACAAATTTGATAGTATCGACAATAAATATCTATGAAGTTTTCAAAAAAGTCTTGAGGGAGAGGGATGAAAATTCGGCGTTACAAGCAATCGCGTTGATGCACCAGGCTAACATTAAAGATGTTGATTTTAACATCTCCATACTTGCAGCAAAGTTGAGTCACGAGCATAACATACCAATGGCTGACAGTCTCATTTTAGCAACCGCAAAGCTCTACAAGGCCACTCTGTGGACTCAAGATTCAGATTTTAAAGATATACCAGAAGTTCAATACATCGAAAGAGGGTAAGTTTAATAATAAAAGCAACTTATCAGTAACAATAACTGCACCCGACGCCGGGGGCGATGCTTTCTTGAACGTTCGGTTGGAAATAGAGAACCCGCTGGCAAGTGCCTGCCGTGTGAGACGCAAAAGCAGAAGGTTTTTCACCAAGAAAACTATCGTAAAAAGGGCAATCGCTGTATTTAAAAGCCTTCCAAAAGCTCTGCAGTAGTGTCATTTCGAGTCAGACGGCTGCCGGACGAGAAATCTGAATGAGCAGTTACGACC
>JBHHYI010000387.1:0-2838 GCA_046757525.1 bacterium
AACCGCAGCATTAGTTATCCAAATTCTTTTGCATCCACAACTCTAAAATTAGAAGGCCATAGAGGCGATGCGAGTAATCTTTGGTTTTATTTAAATGACTGCTGAGCATTTGCTGCACGTAATGGTAGTTGAACAGATTGCGTTTCTTCATGGCGGACTCCGACAGGGCATCGTTGAGCAAGTCTCTGAAGATGGGCGAATGGCGCATCCAGTTCTTCATGGGCACGTTGTGGCCCATCTTATCTTTGCGGTGCACGATTTCGTCGGGAAGCACGCTCTCAAGCGCCTTTTTCTGGATGTATTTGACTTGCGAGCCGCGAATCTTCAAATCCGCGGGAATGCGGCTGGAGAATTCAATCAGTCGGTAATCGTGCAGCGGGAAACGCGCTTCGATGCCGAACGCCCTGGTCAATCGCAGCCGATCGACGTGGAAACGCACCAGGGTCTGGTAGTCGCCGTACAAGCAGCGACTGAGGTAGTCCGGAGCGTCGACCCCGTCGTAGAGATCGGTGATGTCGTGGTAGGAATCGAGGTCGCCAAATTGCTTCAAGACGTCCATGGTGCAAAGCTGGCGCAATTCATGGGCGTTGTAATAGATGCGCCAGCGATTGCTCAACAGCTCAGCGGGGAAACCGTAGCTGTACGCAAAACGGCGGGACTTCACCAGCAAACTTTTCTTCTTGTCCGTATCAGGCAACAGTCCGGCGGTTTTGGCGATGCCGGCGCGCAAGGGCGCGGGAATTCTATCGAATTTGGCCGCCATGCGGTCGGCCATGTAAACGGGATGTCCGGCGTAAAGCTCGTCACCGCCGTCGCCAGTGAGAATGTAGCGCACTTTGTCGTGCGCTGCGCTTCCCATGATGAACGAGCCGAGCTCCACACCGATGTCGCTCAAAGGCTCCTCCATCCATTCGGTCATCCTGTCTAAATTGGTCAGTTTCTCTGCGGTGAAGGGAATTTCGTTGTGCTGGGTTTTGTAGTGCTCCGCCATGACCCTGGCGAAGTGCGATTCGTCAACAAATTTCTCCGGGCACCTGAAAGAAAAGGTGTGAATGCGCTGGTGGGTCACCTCACTCAACAGGCCCACCACCGAACTGGAGTCCATGCCCCCGCTTAGAAAGGCTCCGGGTTCCCCGTCATTCTCATTCGCTCTAACGTTGATCGCATCCCGGGTCAGCGTGAGCAGTTCCTCTGCGTAATCCTGTTCGACCTTAGCGCCATTCTTGTCAGTATAAGCTAAGTGCCAGTACCGCCGCTTTTCCAGCCTGTCGTTTTCCAACACAAGGTAGTGGCCGGGACGAACTTTCTTGACGTTCTTAATGAAAGTGTCCATCCCGGCGTTGTAGTTGAACAGCAGGTAATTTCTAAGGGCCCGGTAGTAGAAAGTCCTCTCGATCTCGGGATGTCTGATCAGCGACTTAAACGAGGAGCTGAAAATCAGTTTCTGACCGTCCCAGAAATAAAACAGCGGTTCCAGACCTACATGGTCCAGGGCAAGGACAAATTTGTTCCTGGTGGCGTCACAAATGGCCGCCGACCAGTTGCCGTTGAATTTCTCAAAACAGGCCTCGCCACGACTCTGGTAAGCTGCGAGAATGAGTTTAGCGACTTCGTCTTTAGAGAACGCGTCTTTGCTGTCCGTGAGCTGCTGTGCCTCCTTGAAGTTGTAAATGTTGCCCGAGGCGGCCACGACGATTTTCTTGTTGGAACTGCAGGTCAGCCCAACACCGTCGTCGATAGTGGGAACCCCTATTGGGCTGACGCCCAGAGCAACCTGCTTCTTAGCAAAGGTACTCACAGCTTCCTTTGCCGTGTTGGCCCTCAGCAGCGCAAAAAGAGCTTCCTTTTTGACGCTGACATTTTTGTCCCGGTGTACAATACCAAAAATCATGAGAGACTCCGAACTCTGTTCTGCTTAGACATTTTCTTCTTTGAGAATCACGTTGTGTTCTTTGCCTTTGCGGCGGTCCCATTTGAACTTGGCCGGCAGACCCGCGGCAATGGCGAACTCCGGCACGTCTTTGTTGACCACAGCGCCAGCGCCGATGATGCTGTCGCGGCCCACGGTCACGCCGTCCAACACAGCCACGCCAGCGCCCAGCCAGACGTTCTCTTCGATCATGATGCCCTTAGAAGAACGCCCCTGAAACAGCACCGGAATGTCGGTACGATCGCTGTCGTGGTCACCGCCAACCAGGTAGCAAAACGCCGCCATCAGGTGATTCTTCTTGATGACAATTTTGCTGAGGGAAGAAATCACACAATTAAAACCGATGTTCACATTGTCCTCTAAAACGATGTCGCCGTTGTGGCAGGTCAAAATCGTGCCGCGCCCCACAAACACCCCGTTGTGAATTTCGATGCCCAGGTTGGTCTCGCCTTTGGCATCCAGCACACAGTTGTCGTCGATGACCACGTTGTTGCCGATGTTTATTTTGCGGGGATGACGAATGGCGATGTTGGCGCCGAAGGCCACGCCTTTGCCCACGGAACCCAAAATGAACGGATAAAAAATGGAACGCAGCAAAATGCCGAAAGCTCCTGGCACCCAGCTAAACAGGGTGATGATGAGCTCATACTTCACCATGTTCCATAAGCCCTTTTGGCCGAGAAAGATCTCTTGATATTTTTGCGACTTGGACTTTTTCTCGTCGAAAAGGTCTTTTTGCGTGTCCATGATTTTGGCATTGTTATTCTCGCTCATAACGCTCTCCCGAGTAACATTTGGGTATTGTCAAAAGTTTCAGCTTGAATATGACCTTCAATTTGACCAACGAGCCGCCTCCCTGGAGTGCTGAAGCCCTGCTTCAACTTTGCAGCGGTTCGAAGGGGCTGTCC
>JBHHYI010000388.1:0-2813 GCA_046757525.1 bacterium
CGGGATGACTCGCATAGTACTTCCAAGAAACGCTTCGGTCGTTTCTTTCATGTAAAAGCACACAGCGCTTGTAGAAATGGTAATTTTCAGAACAATATCTCTTTATTTTCTTAATTATTCTGTTATCTTCCAGTGATTGGGAAAAACATGAATACGAACCGACTCCACAAAATCTTCGTGCTGGTTCTTCTGCTGTTTTTGTTCAGCCGTTGCCAACCTGGCGTACAAGCAAGCAGGAATGTGTCCTCACCAAACGGTGAGATCACGGTGACGTTCATGCTTAGCGGGGGCGTTCCCTACTACAAAGTCAGCCGTTCTGGCCGGGATGTCCTCAAGGCCTCTAAACTGGGCTTTACTTTCAAAGACGCCCCGTCTTTGGACCAGAACCTGACCATGGTGGGGAGCCAGCAAAGCAGCTTCGATGAGACGTGGGTGCAACCCTGGGGGGAGGCTAAAGAGATCAGGAACCATTACAACGAACTTCGGGTTCAGCTCGAAGAAACCACCGACGCCCCGCGCAAAATGAACCTGGTCTTCAGAGTCTACGACTACGGTCTCGGCTTTCGCTACGAGTTGCCCGAACAGGAGAACCTCAAGGACTTTCAGATCATGGACGAGGAAACGGAATTTGTGCTCACGGGTGATCACCTGGCCTGGTGGATCCCGGCTTACCAGCACCAGCGCTACGAATACTTGTACAAGAAATCTCCGATCAGTTCAATTCCCAACGATTCCATCCGCGCCGTGCATACGCCGCTGACCATGGAGACCGCAGACGGCTTGTTCCTGAGCATTCACGAGGCCAACCTCACCGACTACGCTTCGATGACGCTGGCCCCGTCGGCGAACAATACCCTGCTTTGCGACCTGGTGCCCTGGTCCGATGGCGTCAAAGTGAAAGCCACCACGCCACACAAGACCCCCTGGCGCACGATCCAGATCGCGGACAACCCGGGCGACTTGATCACCTCTTATCTCATCTTGAACCTGAACGAGCCTAACAAACTGGGGGACGTTTCGTGGGTCAAACCCGGAAAATATGTGGGCATCTGGTGGGGCATGCACATTGGCAAGTACACGTGGGCTTCGGGTGCGAAACACGGTGCGACGACCGAAAACACCAAGCGTTACATTGACTTTGCCGCTAAACATGGTTTTCCGGGGGTCTTGATTGAGGGTTGGAATGTTGGCTGGGATGGCGACTGGACGCAAAACGGGAAGTTGTTTAAATTTACGACGCCCTACGATGACTTCGACATCAAAGCGTTGAGTGCCTACGCCGCGGCCAAAGGGGTCGGGATCATTGGCCACCATGAGACCGGAGCGGCCGTGCACAACTACGAGCGTCAAATGGACGACGCTTTCAACTACTACCAAAAGTTGGGAATCCACACGGTGAAAACGGGCTACGTGGGTTGGGGCCAGGGCATTGAACGCATCGATGAAAATGGTCGCGTGGTAGGGAAAGAGTGGCATCACGGCCAGTACATGGTGCGGCATTACCGCAAGGTGGTGGAAAAGGCGGCGGAACACCGGATCATGCTGGACGTCCATGAACCGATTAAGGACACCGGCATCCGGCGGACCTACCCCAACATGATGTCGCGTGAGGGAGCCAGGGGCCAGGAATACAACGCCTGGAGCAAAGACGGCGGCAACCCGCCGGAGCACACCACGATTCTGCCATTCACCCGGCTGCTCGCAGGCCCCATGGATTTTACCCCGGGAATCTTCGATTTGCTGTTCGAGAAAGCGCGGCCCAACAACCGGGTCAGCACTACGTTGGCCAAACAACTGGCCCTCTACGTGGTCCTCTACAGTCCGTTGCAGATGGCCGCCGACTTGCCCGAGAATTACGAAAACCAGCCGGCCTTTCAATTCATCGAAGATGTGCCCGTGGACTGGCAGGAGACCAGGGTTCTGCATGCCCGGATTGGCGACTACGTTACCATTGCCCGCCAGGATCGAAACAGCGAGGACTGGTATGTGGGCAGCATTACGGACGAGCAAGGACGCACCCTTGAGGCTCCCTTGACCTTTCTTGACGCGGACCGGAAATACATAGCCGAAATCTACGCAGACGCTGCTGACACGGATTGGAAGACCAACCCGCTGGCCATCGACATCACCAGGGCGCTGGTAGACCGCACCACCAGGCTCAGGCTCAGACTGGCTCCCGGAGGGGGGCAAGCCATCCGAATCCGGCCGGCGACCGAAGAAGAAGTAGGCCGTATTCCGCCGTACGAATTTTAACAGTGGAGGCTCGCTGCTGCTCCAAAGGGCCGCCAAGTCGAGGAGAGCGAGAACGCGCTCTGGAAGCGAAGCTTCTACCGCAATGGGACTGCCCAAAAAGTCCGCTTTGTCTGTCATTCCCGCGAAAGCGGGAATCTATAACCTGTTAATTTTTATGGACTCCTGCTTTCGCAGGAATGACAACTCCGGGGTCCTTCTTGACTTTTTGGACACCCCCACGAGAGGGTTCTGTCCGGCCAGACATCCCTCTGATTTTCGCTCTGCACGAGCGAAAATCTGTCTCCTTTCCAAGGGAGAATGGCCAATCAGGCATCTGCCTCACGCAATCGTGACGATTGCGTTACGTACAACTGAGCGTTTCCTAAAAGCCCTCACAATCCCACAACCGGATTGCTTTAAATATCGGAAACGCCAAAGCCAGATCTGTCATGCAGGAGGCATCTTGTTACTGGTCAGCACTGTGTAGCCAGCGGACAGGATTCCTCCTGAATGACACTGGAGGGAGTAATAAAGGACGGCGACAGCGAAGCGTTAGCAGAGAGCAATTTGCAAGTCATCCC
>JBHHYI010000389.1:0-2790 GCA_046757525.1 bacterium
AAAAATCAGTGTAGTGTATTTTTACAAGGGGTCGGGACGTATCGACGGCCGTCACCCCTCGATACGGTCGCTTGAGAAACAGCGTCCTACTCGGGATGACTCAAACAGTACTCCCAAGAAACACTTTGGTCGTTTCTTTCCTGTAAAAGCACGCAAAGCGTGCGCAGTGCTCTTAGGCAAGAAATGAGGCGTAAGGCTACAAAAACTCGCGTCTGCGCCTTTAAGGTTTAGCAATTGGGACTGGCTGGCGAGCCGGGCAATCAAAAGTTCACCACAACTTCAGGGGATACTACAATGAAGCTTCAATCCATTCTCCAATTTTTCGTATTGTTTGCTTTGTTCTGCTCACCGTTGTTGGCTCAAGAGGTGCCCTGGTTCCGAGATGATTCGGTTCTAAATCCTTCAGGCTTGATGCTGCAAGGGGCCACCGACTGGGCCCTGGGTGACCTGGACCAAGACCAGAATGTCGACATTCTGGTGCGCAAGGACGGCGGCACCAGCACCTCAAGGTTGGTCGCATTCAAAGGTAACCCCCTGTTGGGGCCGCCCTACTGGATGGAGGCGCCCGAGCTACTTGCCGGTCTGTCCGAAGGTGGAGAGACCAACGGTTTGGTCCTGGTTGACCTGGACGGGGACGGCCAGCTCAATATCGTGACCGGCTGGTTTGCCAAGGGGACACTAAATCGGTGGCAGCTTTTGTACTGGCGTCAAAACGAGGCTGGCGACTGGTTTGCCGATTCGACCCTGTTTGCGGAAGTGGATCTTTCCGCTCTCTCGATCTGGCAAGACCCAACTTTTGGCGATGTGGACCTGGACGGCGATTTAGACTTGGTGGTGTTGGTGAGCGACTTCTACACCGAATTTCGCTTCCAATATTTCGAAAATGTTGGCAACGCGCAGCAACCCGTGTGGCAGGAAGATACAACACGGGTGGAACCGATCAAACCATTTGCAGCCGGTTTTACAGTCGCGGCGCCAGTGCTTATGGACGTCAACCGCGATACTTTGCTGGACATTGTGGTCGTTGATGAGGTGGAGTATTATCTCAGTCTTGGCTACTTTCCAGGATTTCGAGACTCCGCTGGCATCCGCATTTCAGGAGAGGTCCAACTCCTGCACACCGACGAACATGACTTCGGAGTGAGAAAGCTGGTGGTCTACGACATCAATGACGACGGCCTGGGGGATCTGTTTGAACTGGAACAGCACGGCACCGGCCGGCTCTCCGTCGCGAACCGGGACTCCGACTATTTCTTCAACCCGGACTACTTCCGATTGGGTCCGATCGGAACGCAAGTGTTGTCCAGTGGTATTCCCATCGACCGCGACCATGACGGGGCGCTCGATCTTTTGGCCATTGGCATTTCATACCAAACAGAGGTTTTCCAGATTTTTCATCCCTACCAGATGGGAGACCTTTCCGGCATGAAATTGTGGCGCAATACCCACTGGTTTCCCTTGCGCCCTCCGTTTGCTGGCGTTCAATTCAAAGGGCAATTTGTGGACTTAGATTTAAACGGTTTCATCGAATTTGTTAAAGCTAATGCACGGGTGTTCAAGCCGATTGGGCCCGACCTCAAAGCATTTGAGAATCCCGCGCCCGATTTGCAGGGCACCTGGTCCGAAAGGGGCGATCTCATGACGCCTTTTCAAAAAGGCAACACCGATACCATCTATTTCGATCCCAGTTTTGCAGACCTGGACAACGATGGAGATGCGGATCTGCTCATCGTCGAGAAGGTGTTCACCTCGCAAAATAGCGGCGTAGTGCGCTATCGGTTCTTTGAGAATGAGTTGACCGCCGGAGTAGTGAGCTGGCAGGAGCGCCCGGATTGGTTGTCGGGTCTTGCAGACACGGTCTATCATGCCAGCATTTTCGAAGACCTGGACCGTGACGGCGACCCGGATTTGATTTTTGGCACAAAAACCGGCACGGTCGAGTATTTTGAAAACGCCGGGAACCCGGGCCAACCGATCTGGCATTTTGTGGCAGGCATCTTCCAGGGGGTAGATGTTGATTCACTGGCCACCCCGGTCTTTGCAGATTTTGACGGCGATGGTCGTGCTGACCTTTTCGTGGGCAGCCAGGATGGTGAACTGCGCTATTACAAAAACCAGTCCACGGTGGACGTACCGGACCGCAACCTGGAAGGCGCGGAATCCTTTCAATTATTGCAAAACTTCCCCAACCCATTTAATGCCGGCACGACCATAACGTACACCTTACCCAAAGCTGGCTTTGTGACCTTCTCCGTTTACAATCTGCGGGGGCAACGCGTCGCAAAACTGGTGCAGACCCGGCAGCCTGCTGGAGAATATCTCGTGCGCTGGAATGGGCGAGACCGTGCTGGAAACACGCTTCCCAGCGGCGTCTACTTGTATCGCCTGGAGGTAAACCGCCGCGCCACCGGCACTGGAGACCGGTTCATCCAAACGAAAAAAATGATTTTGTTGCAGTAGCAGGGCTCCAGGTTCCACCGGCCTAATTATTTCGGAATGAAAAACTCAGGCTTTCTTTCTAACAGATTTGAACCGAAAGTAGAACGCCAGTCCAAGTACGATCATGAAAACCGAACCGCCGATACTCTTCAGGGGATAAATCCAGCCGATGGACGAATCGGAGGGCAGCAGGGACATGAAAATGGCCAGCGCCGTAGCCGCGAAGCCCACGATGCCGGTCAGATATACGCCTGCTTTGCCCAAACCGATCCTAAAGGAATAGGTGCCCTCAAGATTTTTCCGGCTCACCGGAGAAACTGGATCGTGAAAGCGCAGGTAAATGACCGTTAA
>JBHHYI010000390.1:0-2760 GCA_046757525.1 bacterium
TGGACTAACGACAAACGAGACGTTTGTCTTACTGAACACCGCGGCGGCGCGGTTGTTTCACAACTAAACCCAGCCATTCATTGACAACCATCTCCTCGATGATTTGAAATGAAGTGGCCTTAGCGATCGCATCCTTTTCGTTCTTCAGCAACCCGGAGAGGACTAACAGTCCAGATGCTTTGAGACACTCTCCGAAATCTTTAAGCAAATCTAAAACGATGCGCCGGTTTAGATTGGCCAGGATAAGGTCAAAACGCGCGGACGTTGGAGACAGGGCCCGCAAGTCGCCGGTGATGACTTCAACCGAATCAGCCACTTGATTTTGCTCGATATTTTCTCTGGCGCAGGTGGCAGCCTCGGCGTCGACGTCCAAAGCAACCGCGTGATTGGCGCCGAGCTTGACTGCCGCGATAGCCAAAATACCCGTGCCCGTGCCCACGTCTAAAACCTGGTCGCCCGTTTTCAGGTATTTCTCCAGCAACAACAAGGCAATTCGAGTAGATTCGTGGCTACCGGTACCAAATGCCTGCTTGGGATCGATGTCGATTACGGCCGCATTCGCCGGGGCAGCAAACGTCTCCCAGCTTGGTTTGACGACCAAACGATCGGAAATGACAATGGGCTTAAAGTGCTTTTTCCAGGCAGCGCCCCAGTCTCTGTCGGCGATCGTGCGCAGCTCTAATTCAGCTTGCGGCAGCTTGAAACCGCTAGAGGACAACTGAGACAGGTGCTTTTTCAGGTTTTCGAGGATCGCATCGATGGGCGCCTCTTCGGAAAAGTAACTCAGCACCAAATCTTCTTTTTGTTCACAGCCCAAACAGTTAGATTCGAATAGGAAATCGAGGATGCTTTCCTCGGTATCCGCGTTGACCCGGACCCGGACTTCGAACCAATGTTTCATGGTTTGGTCAAGTACCTTCGAACAGGATGCTCAGCAACAATTGTCCCACTTGTGCCAGGCTTTCCGGACTGCATTTGTCCGGGGTGTCTTCTACGGTGTGCCAATAATCGTAATTGAAATCGATGAGGTCGATGCAAGGAATGCCGGCTCGCAGCAGAGGCAAATGGTCGTCCGTGACCTGGTAGCCGGGCGAGGGAATGAAGGCCGGCAAGCCCAAACTCTGGGCCCGATTCCAGACCATTTCCACGATCTGCGGAGCATATTGTAAGGAGTTTTCTTCCTGGTAAATTTGCAGGTCGCGATCCCCGACCATATCCAACAGAATGCCAAATTGTGGGCGGTAGCGAAAATCCTTATTCTTGGCAAAATACTGGGAGCCCAAAGCGTAGCTATCGTCCTGACCGGAAACCCCTGAATCCTCCCCGTCAAAAAACACGATGTCGACGCCGTACTTGGGTTGGGCCTGCTGCAAGCACCGGGCTACCTCCAACAACACGGCCACGCCCGAAGCCCCGTCATTGGCGCCGGGAACCGCCTTTTCGCGATTCTCCACCTGTGGGTCCTGGTCCGCCCGCGGGCGCGAATCCCAATGAGCACACAGCAAAATCCGTTCGCTTTTATCTAAACCAAATGAGGCAATGATGTTGGTCAAGGTCATGCTCTTGTTGATCAGAGACAAGTTCTGCAAAAAGGGTTGCAGCGTTACCTTTGCCCCGGATTTTTGTAGCTCGGCAATTATGAAGCTCTTGCAGTTCTGGTAAGCTTCGGTGCCTGGAACCCGCGGCCCAAAATCACACTGCTTGACCAGGTATTGGTAAGCGCTTTCGCCGTCAAATGCAGGAAATGAAGCGGTTCGGCTGTTGCCGCATGAAATGAAACCAAGGTAGAACAGACATGCAACATTCAACGCCAAGAGAGATTTATGAATGGCCTTTCCTCCTCAAGAAAACTGAAACTTTCCGCCCAATCGTTTACTTGTGACAGGCTCCTCTGTAAACTTGATAGCTACTCACTGTCGACAAAATTGATTTGAGCAATGCTAATCTTATCCGATACACCGTTAGAACTTAGATGGTCAAACCAAACTCGAACAAATTCAATGTTGCTCAACGCCTGGCGGCCCCCGATCACAGCGTCCGCACTGTCGCTGCTAAACGGCACCCGGTAAATGAACCAGCCCTTGTCAGGATTGCCGCCGACTATCAGGGCGGTGTCCGGACTGCTCTTGCTCAACGAAAAGGAGAACGAGAAGTACTGATCTACCAGATCGACTGCGTTATTTCTGTTCAGATCCTCAGAATCGGCGATTAGACCGCTTTCCTCTACCGCGTTGCCTTCGGTTCCGCTAATCGAGCCTTTGCCGTCCGCATGAATGTAGATGAAAGGCCGCTGTTCTGTGTACGACCAGTCGTCATAACTCCAGGGCTCATCTTCGTCTTTGACGCCGTTGCCGTTAACATCCCAAAAGTCGTACGGTATTTCCGCTATGCTCTGGCCAACGAAATTGTCCCTTGGAAAATTCAAAGAAGGAGGGTCCGGCTTTCTTTCGCCGTCAAGCCCCACGTCCTCGTCCGGGTCTGCAATTCCGTCCCGAAAGCCATTGACCAATCGATCCTCAGTATCTAACCGCCCATTAGGGATGACGTCTTCGGAAAGGGAGCCCAGGTCGATGTGCAGCCTGCCCCGATCCCCTTGAACGATGACTTCGATGAACCTGGTTTGCGACTGGTCCAGGAGTTGGGGGGGCAACACTCGCATGACCCCACCCCAGGTAATTGGGTTCTGTTGTGCCAAATTAGCGTCCAGGAAGAACTCGAAAGTAAGAATGTTGCGGAGGTTCGGCACATTGGGGTCGGCCT
>JBHHYI010000391.1:0-2708 GCA_046757525.1 bacterium
CAGTTGCCGGACTGCGTCGAAATGACATTCTGGGAGTTTCGGTCAATCACTAGTTAAAAACGCTGCACCACTCTGGAAAACGCGCTTGCTTTTGTGGCACAATTATTTTATTTTTCGGGCGGCTGAGTTCTGTCCTGCAAAGCTTCAACTAATTGAGCAACAAACCGTGATTGAATTAGGAAAGGAAACGGAAAGAGAGATGCCCTGGTTTCTGAGAATGATTTTGTCTTTCCTTCCTGTGCTGTTGCTGGCTTACCTTTATTCCGGGTGGAAATTATTCGACGCGCTCATTAGAGTGTTGTCCTGGCCAAAGGACCAGGTGAGACTTTATTTGGCGGCCGGAATCGGTTACCTCAACCTTCATCCGGTTGCGCTGTTCTTGTTGAACTTCGTGGGCCTGAAAAGCTTCACCAAATCTGTGCATCAAGGCATCAAGATTTGGGATATTTTGTTTAGCTATCCGTTCTGGTTTGGCCTCATATTGGTGGCTGAGGTATTGCCGTGGATTCTGCTGGTCGATTTAATCAAGTTTCCTCTGTTACCATTCTTCAAAAAATACAAGTCTTCCTGGTTAGACATACAGTCGATTGTGTTCATGACTCTTACGCTTCTTTTTGCTTTCTACATTCTGATAAGAACCTTCCTCGACACCAATAACATACGCCTGTCGAAGGTTGTATATGCGACGACTGAAATTCCGGCTACCCTGGACGGCCTTACCATTGTGCACATTAGCGACGTGCAGGCCGACCCGCGCACCAGGAAGCGAAAGCTGAGAAGCTATATTAATAAGGTAAATAAGCTTAAACCCGATTTGATTTTTTTTACCGGAGATTTGGTGACATCAGGGACAGAATACATCGAAATGGGGGCGCAAGCTCTGGGCAACCTCCAGGCAAAATATGGAACTTACGCTTGTTTAGGGGACCACGATTACTGGGCGGGTGAGCAAGAAGTCATCCATAGTTTGGAAAGAAACGGTGTGACAGTTTTGGAAGACAGCAACTATTTCGTGCGGGTTGGATTCGACAGCTTGTTAGTCACTTTTGTAACGAACGTCTATTCTAAGCGGCCCACTTTAGACAAACTCAATGCTCTGATGGGCAGCCAGCCTCGCGGCGTCCTCGACATCTTGGTAACCCACCAGCCTTCAGAGAACCTGGTAGAAATGTCTGCGGAACGGGGCTATCATCTGTTCTTCGCGGGTCACACGCATGGAGGACAAATTGTCTTCCGGCCCTTTGGTTTCACCTTCACCCTGTCCCGCTTAGAGAGCCCGTTTTTTAGAGGCTTTCAATATTTTCAGCAAATGTTGGTTAGCATCAACAACGGATTAGGTCTGACGTTTGCGCCCTTTCGATACCGGGCACCAGCCGAAATCTCTTTAATCCTGATAAAAAGACTGTCCTCCTGATCGACCAAATTCTGGAGCTTATTCCCAATTTTGCGCCAAAATGGTGATCTTATCTTGAAAAACCACCTCGATCTTGTTGTCGGTCAGCACCTTGGTGATGACCCCGACCCCGAAGTGCTTGTGCCGGATAGCCTGGTACTCTGCAAAATCACTATGGATGTCGTAGTCCGTCAAGTCGCCTTCCTCCACGTCAGCCATTAGGGTCGTCCAGTCTTTTTTTCGCCGGCGCACTCTCTTCTTCGGGGCATCCCCGGTGCTAGGCGGTCTGCCCGGCCCCTTCTTTGCAGCTTCTACCTTTTCCTCCTTGTAAACATGAGTAGTCAAACACCCCTTGCACATGACTTTCTTGATGACATCGTCCTTGATCGTGGTGATAACGTGAATCATTTCGGTTTTGCACTTTGTACAAATCGTTTCAATCTCCTGACCCACCTCAGGTACTTTTTTCTGTTTTGGCATGAAGCATTCCTTTCTAAAAACATTGGTTAGGATTGGCGTGCATTTCCTAAATCTAATATATAAAAATATTTGCTAAAGTTCAACGCTTTTATTTAAGTTCAGGTGAATTTACTTTTGATCTTGAAATTAGCCATGCTTGTCGCTATATTGGGCCATGCACGATCAAATAGGACAAGATTTCTTTGCCCGGGACACTTTGAAGGTGGCCAGGGAACTCCTGGGCCTAAGAATGGTCTACGAAGGCTGCGAGGGAATCATCGTGGAGACCGAGGCGTACCGGGATGACGCCGCTTCCCACGCAGTCACCCGGCCCATCAAGGGCGCCCTGCTGCGCGAAACTTACGGACACATCTACATCTTCTTCATCTACGGCATGTACCACTGTCTTAATCTCACCACCGAAAGCGACGGTGTTGGGGCCGTGCTCATTCGGGCCGTAGAACCAACGGCCGGCCTTGAGCTGATGCAAAGGCGACGCCACACAGAGAAACTCGTCGATTTGACCAATGGCCCGGCCAAGTTGTTCCAGGCTTTCGGCTTCGACCCGGCGATGCACGGCGAAAAGATCGGCAAATCGCTGAAGCTAACGTTCCCAACTGAACCAAGACGAATGGAAATAGCAAGCAGTTCACGAATCGGGATTTCCAGAGCTAAGGACTTGCCCTGGCGATTTTTTATTAAAGGCAATCGATTTGTTAGTAAATGAAGTAATTGCACAAGTGTGAGTCGTAAAATGTAAGCTTGCTATTCGAGAAAATTTTGATTAAATTTCAAGCAGAAAGTTAACGGGTGCAAAAGTGCGCGAAACAATGTTGAATGAACTACTCCAGCATTA
>JBHHYI010000392.1:0-2702 GCA_046757525.1 bacterium
GTGCCGCCCGGAACACGTGTTCCAACCAGGCACGGTGTACACCATGTTCGAACAGAAACTTTTGACAATACCCGTTTCATAATTAAGGAGGTAGATATGCCATTCATAAAGATAGCAAAAGGCTGGGAGATTCCCGAACGGGAGGTTACTCCGGAAGATGTTTTCATGAATCGCCGCAAGTTTCTCAAGACGATGGGCATTTCCAGCATCGGCGCCTGGAGCCTACTGGCCGGGTGTCTCGACAGGTCATCCGAAGCTGAGGCCCAGGATGGACATTTCAACGACGTTCGCAGGAGCATCCCCAGGCCCGCGCCGCCCTACCCCGTAGCTCGAAATCCAAAATATGCGGTGGACCGGCCGTTGACAAACGAGGAAGTGGCGGCTTCTTACAACAATTTCTATGAGTTCACCACCGACAAAGGCGGCGTGTGGAAACTGGCCGAAAAGTTTGACACCGAGCCCTGGAAAATAAAAGTCTCCGGGCATGTGCAGCACAAGAAAACTTTTGACGTGGATGATTTGCTCAAACGCATGCCCCTCGAGGAGCGGGTCTATCGCCACCGCTGTGTGGAAGCCTGGTCCATGGTCGTCCCCTGGGTCGGTTTCTCGCTTAAAAAGCTCATCGATGAAGTCCAGCCGACTGCAAAGGCCAAATATGTGAGAATGGTCTCTTTCCACCGTCCAAAGCAGGCGGTTGGCCAGCGCGGCCGAAGCGGCTACCCATGGCCCTACTATGAGGGGCTCACCATGGCGGAGGCCACCAACGAATTGACCCTGCTGGTGACCGGCGTTTACGGTCACGCGCTTCCCAAACAGCACGGTGCCCCCATCCGACTGGTCACGCCGTGGAAATACGGCTACAAGAGCATTAAATCCATCGTGGAGATCGAATTCGTCAGCAAGCGGCCGCCGACCTTTTGGAACGATCTGGTGCCCAACGAATACGATTTCGTCTCCAATGTGAACCCGTACGTCCCGCATCCGCGCTGGTCGCAAGCCACAGAGCGTGTCATCGATACCGGAGAGCGCATTCCTACTTTGGTTTACAACGGCTACGCGGAGTACGTGTCCCACCTGTATCGCGGGTAACGCGCATTCTTGATTGGGCCTCCTGGCCGCTGCCGGGATGAGCCATTGCAAGGGTCGCTTGCGTCGTGTTCTTTTAATGGGAATTTTTTTTGCAAGAATTGCGTCATAAGTTGTAAGTGATTGCGTGGGGGCATTTACCAGGTTAAAGGAGCGCGGAACAACCCATGAGGTTCAGGGTCACGGCTTTTGCCAGTCGCTTTTTCTTACGACACCGGTGGGCACTTTGGGCGCCGTGGATTTTCGGGGTCCTGGCCGTCCAGCCAGCACACGGACAATTCCGCAACAATACCATCGTCGGATTTGAGATTCTCAATTTCAGGGCCGGCGACGGCACCAAGACCTTTCTGGAGATTTTTTGCAAATATCCCACAGATGATCTCATATTCGTCAAGTACTCAGGTGGATTCTTTGCCAGCTACAAACTTACCGTTGCCATCGAAGATTTTGCCGGAACGGTGGTTTCTGAAAAGAGCGTGGTCGATTCAGTAAAAGTGCAGACGTTCAAGGAAAAGGATCTACCGCGGTCACCAAAGTTGATCCGGTTTTCTTTCATGGTCGATCCCGGACACTACCAGGCGGTCATTCGATGGACCGACCTGGAAACCCGCAAGACGTTGCAGGTTGCAAAGGCGATCACCGTGCCAGATTTCAGTCGACCTGACCTCGAAGTCAGCGATTTGCAAGTCGCTGCTTCGATCCATCCTACCCAGGAGCACAGTATTTTGGTGAAAAACAACATGAAAATTGTGCCCAATATCCCCCGTATTTTTGGCCCGGAATTAAATGTGTTATACGTCTATTATGAAATCTATAATTTGCAATATGCCGCAGCAGATGCTAACGGCGAATTCATAACGACCTACATCATCAAAGACTCAAAAGGAAGAGAGGTTAGGTCGTTTAAGCGAACCTTCAAGAAACCGGGTACTTCCTGTGCCCAAAGCGCCGGGATTTCAGTGGCCACGCTTGAACCCGGACCTTACCAGCTAACACTGATTGTTGAAGACCCGCAGAGTGCTCAAAGAACGCAGAAGTCCACGCAGTTTTTCGTGGTAAAACCTGCCTCGCAAGTCAATCTGTGACAGCAGACCACGCCAAAATCCACGAATCTTGACGGCCCACGATCCATAGCTTTTGGCTCTCGCGGAATGAATTACGGTGACAGATGTGTTATATATACCGGGTATCTCGTAAAGAGGTTTTGAGCACTTCAAGTGTGCAAGACTTAGGTCCCATTAGAAAGAAGGTCTGTTGAGAGAGACCACTCTCGACAGACTGGCGTAACGAGGCTCGGATAGCTTTTTGCAAGCCAATACCCTGCCAAAAGGGCAAGTGATTTTTTCCCGTCATCCCTCCTTTTACGCCTTCTTGCTAATTCATGATTCGAACAAACAGGAATCGATGAATGTTGTTGTTGCATTTATTGCTTGTTGAAAACCATGAAAACACGCTTGCGGGACTGCAAGAGCTTTTGTGTTACGAAGGCTATCGCGTCCGTGGCGTGTCCAATGGCCAGAAGGCCATCGAAATCCTGGCCCAGCAACCAGTCGACATCGTGTTGTGTGACCAGAGTCTGCCAGACATCGATGGCATACAGCTCTGCTGCCAACTTA
>JBHHYI010000393.1:0-2594 GCA_046757525.1 bacterium
CTAACTATATTTTTGAAACGTTAGTCGCCTGCGCTCCTTTTGGTCCCTGTTCCACTTCAAACTGGACTCTGTCACCTTCGTCCAGTGATTTGTAGCCATCGCCTACAATAGATTTGAAATGGACGAACACGTCATCGCCATCTTCTCTGGCGATGAAGCCATAACCCTTAGAGTTATTGAACCATTTAACTGTTCCTGTTTCCATTTAAAAACCCTTACATTAAAATGAATTGTTTTGTACAACCATAATCCAGCCCTTTTCGAGCAAAAAAAAATCGTTTCGAATGGATGTACCGTATACCATTCTCCACGATATTTCTTTGCAGGTTCGATCTTCAACGAATGTAGACGTGCCAAACACTTAAAAAGGCGTAAAAAACAGTGTACTGTTACTTAAAGGTCTGAATATATACCATTTATTCACAAAAAGCAAGTTTTTTTTGCCTTTTTTGTAAATTTTTGTATATTTATCGATTCTACCGAATGGTGCCGGCCTAACGAATCCCTGTATCGAAGACCAGGGTGACCCGGGTGAATTCCCCGCTATTAACGGTAACATTTTTTGCCTGGCTGGCTGGCCGTAAAATGGGAGCGGAACTATCCGGCAAAACTTCGTAGCTGCCTGGCATTAAGACAACGCGAAAATTACCCTGTTCGTCGCTGCGGAAGCTGGCTACTTCGGTGTCCAGGCTGTCCAGCACAGAGAACTTCGCGCTAAAAGGCTCCTCACACGGATCCTCTGGCGTAATCGGCCCGGGGCACGTTGGACGACGAATCACCTGGCCTTCAATGCCAGAGTTGGTGACTTCGGGCCCATTAGCATCACAGGACAAGCCCAGGCAGCAGAACAAGAAAATGAGCGTAGATGTTTTTCTTAATGATTTCGCCATGATCTTGATCTCAAGACTCCACCTCTAATTTGATCGATCCTTGCATTTCGGACACGGATTGCGTCTTCTTTAGGCGCACGAGTTTAATGACGCCGCAAGCGACAAACAACATTCCAAACACAGCCACAACAGAGGACCCGGCGGGAAAATCTAAGGAATAGGAGAAATAGAGTCCAAAGAGGCTGATCAGAACGGCAAAGGCCGGGGCTAAGATGACCACCACGATATCGCTGGTGGCCACCAGAATGGCCGCCACCGGAGGTATAACTAAATACGAAAACACTGGGATCACACCAGCTACGCGAACCGCAAAGACGATGGCCAGCCCTATCGAAATATAGAAAAAGAAATTCCAGAAGCGGAATTGCGCGTCTGTGCGGGTCAGGCCTTGCTTAAAAGTCTCCGTGACAGCAAAGACCCGGCGGTAAAAGGTCATGTGCAAGATCCCCAGAACTGCGAAGATCACCCCCATGCTTGTCAGTTCACTGGTTCGAATGGCTAAAATGTTGCCGAACAAAACCTCGGAAATGTCGGCTTCGCCGTGGGGCGTCTTGGAGATGAACAGCACAGTGGCCGCCGAAGCCACGGCATAAATGATCCCAATAATTGCTTCCTGCCTGAGCCTTGTGTCTTTGATATGAATCAAAGAAAGGAGAAAAGCGCCTAACAGCGTAAACGTGATGGAAATCGGGAGCATAGCAGCGCCAACGAAGGCCGCGAAAGCAACCCCAAGGGAAGAAATTTGTCCCAATGCTAAGTCCACAAACACGATGCCACGTCTGACCACATGAATGCCCAAATAGGACAGAAACAACCCCATGATCACCAGACCGATAAATGCGTGAAGCATGAACGGCAACTGAAACATCTCGATCATTTTTTTCTCCTAATTGCTTGAATGTTTTGGTTCGATTCCCACCTGGTTGAAAGCTTCGATCAGTTTGTTAATGTTGTAGTCAAACAGCTTGAAATAGTCATCAACCCCGGGCTGACCACCGACTTCAGGGGCCAGGGGCACGACGATCGCTCCGGTGTTCTTCGCCACCAGGTCGGCCGACTTGGCAGGGTAGTAGGGTTCGATGATGATGATTTTGATGTTTTTGCGTTTCATATTCTTGATAACTTTCACCAGATATTTTGGTGTAGGCGGGATTCCCGGTTTGGGTTCGAGAAAGCCTGCAATCTTGAGGCCGAAACGCTGTTCGAAATAAGGCCAGCTATCGTGGTAAGCATAAATCTCAGTCCCCTGGTAAGGCTTCATCATTTCCGCCCAGCGCTGGGTAGCGTTGTCAACTTTTTGCTCAAACGACTCCAGGTTTTGTCGAAAATAGGGCTCGTCTTCCGGAGCAATCTTAATCAGACCTGCACAGATATTTTCTGCGATGACTTTGCCGTTTAAAGGGTCCAGCCAATAGTGGGGATTGCCGTAGATGTGGATATCTCCTTCGGCCCGTAGTTTTGATGGGTCTTCAGTGGGAACTTGTAAGAGGCTGATTCCCTTGGAAGCATTTATATATCCTGAGCCCCCCCACAAAATTTTCTTATTTCTAGCCCCTTGCAAAAGCGGGGGCACCCAGCCAATTTCCAGATCCAATCCTACCTGAACAAAAGCATCTGCTTTCCGAAGCTTGATCATGTAACTGGGTTTGGCGTCGACAAAGTGGGGGTCCTGGTAACCTTTGGCTACGGGAAAAACGTCCACCC
>JBHHYI010000394.1:0-2591 GCA_046757525.1 bacterium
TGGACAGTCTCCTTTGGAGCGGAATACCAGTTGATTCTCTTTGAGCAAAAATGTAGTCGTCCTGAGTAGTCCCGACCGCTTTTGGGTCGGGACGTATCGAAGGGCGACGGCCGTCACCCCTCGATACGGTCACTCGAGAAGCAGTGCGCTACTCGGGATGACTGGCAAATTGCTCTCTGGAAACGCCTGGACCAGAATTCAAAGCAACAATTTTCTTTGTTGTGACACCTTTCACAAGAGGCTGACCTTCTCCTGGAAGGTTAGCGTCTCCAGACGGGGGTTCTTTCATTGAAAGCAACAACGGAGGTGGTCAGAGCCGTTTCGGGTGATTGCGGGTGCCAGATTTTGCCCGGGGCGCAACCATAGCCAACTAAGAAAGGCGCAGGAATTAGACGGCGATGCGGGGGGCTTCAAAGGGTATTTGCGATTCTAGAACAGTTACCGGAGATTGCCACCTCGACGTCGGGTTGTGCCTACCGGTGCCTGCTCGTCAAAGGGAGAAGCGACAGGGAACCTGAAACGAAGTACACCTGGGAGTTCCCCACAAACCGAAGCGGTCTGCTTAGAAGTCCCATTGCATTGAAGGGGCTTGTGCGGTTCACTACCGGAATGGGGGCAATAAATGTAAAAAAATCTTTACAGAAAGTAAAAAATACTTGACAAATAGAATTTATTTTCTATATTATGTATAGTATGCATTACATAATGTAAACGATATTTTACGGAGAGCGAAGATGATGAAACTCGGTAATAATCTTAGACGGTGTCGTTTCGATAAAGATGAAACGTCGCAACAAACGTTGGCCGACGCCATTGGAGTCACCAGGCAAACTGTTCTTTCAGTTGAAAAAGGTAAGTTTGTGCCGTCGACTCTATTGGCATTAAAAATTGCAAGATTCTTTAATAAATCGGTAGAAGAAATCTTTTTCATGATTGAAGATGAAAAATAACCAACTTCATTAAAAGTTCAGGAGGTTGAAATGAACATCAAATTGTTTCTTGTGGCCATTCTTTTATTAGCTGCTCTGCTCTATTGGGGTTTGCCCAAAACCATGTTTGTCAAGAAGCTTAAGATGAACGTCGGGTTGTTTTATGCCATGAACATTATCGGGATTGTTTTTGGTGCCTTGGGTTTGATTGTATCCTTCATCTGGCCAAATGTCGTTTTAGAAAAGCACTACTTTGAACTGATTCTACTCCCCATACTGTTTGTTTATCTTTATACAGCAATGATAAGAAAAGTCCGTGGAGCAATTGAAATGTATGATGAAAAACAAAACCTGAACATGACTCAGGCTGCCGCCATTACCTGGCCAATTTCAATTGTCGCGGTCTTTTTTCTATACGCCATGTACCGAGAGGAAATATTAACAGGATTGGCCTTTTTCCCAATCTTCTTGTATTTTTCTTTTGCTGTTTATTCGGCAAGTACTTTGTATTTTTTTAAAAAGAATTGAGGCGTTGCAGTTCAGCGCTTGTATTTGCCCATCAACTGAGCCTGGGCGAGCACGTGTTCTTGCATGGCCTCGAGCACCTGTTTTTTGGTAGCCCCGGCCGCCAGGTCGAGTTTGGTGTCTAAGGCGTACAGTTTGAAATAGTACCGATGCGTGCCGCCGGGGGGACAGGGCCCGCCGTAACCGAATTTGCCGAAGTCGTTTTTTCCATGTCTGGCTCCGTTCTTGAGCTCCTTGTCCGTCGGCAGCTTTTCCGGTAACCCTTTGACATCCGCCGGTAGATTGAACAGAACCCAGTGGACCCACGTGCCCATCGGCGCGTCGGGATCGTCGCAGATGAGTGCCAGGCTTTTGCTGGTGTCGGGGACCCCGCGCCAGGCTAACGGCGGAGAGAAGTCATCGCCGTCGCACGTATATTTTTGCGGAATCAGCTCCCCCTCTTTGAACGCGGTGCTGGTAATTTCCATTTTTGTTCCTCCTGAAGGTTTGGGTTTGGATTTTGCTTGCTCCTGGCCCTGGCAAGAGCCGAACAAAATGACAAGCATTGGCAGACAAAAGATTTTTTGTTTTGCGGTCATGATTTCTCCTTTAGCTTTTTCTTCGAGATCGGTGCTCTAAAAAAATCCCCCCACGCGAATACTGACGCCAACGCCCACAAACAGGACGGCAAGGACGGTTACGGCGACAATGTGAAAGGCTAAGAAATTGAGACGGTGGCTTTGCAACCTTGGAATCAGTCTAATTCTGGCGTGCAGGGCCAGGAGCAGGGTCAATCCCAACAGAATGAATTTTAGGGTGATGTGCGTTGAAACCCGGCTGCTAAAACCCCACCAGCTTGACACATCCGGCAAAAAAAGATAGGCCAGTCTCAAGCCGGTGAGTATTTGAATGAGCAGCGCCGGAATGCCTAACCTCTCGAATTTTTCCTCAAATTGCTTGACGACCTCGGCATCCTTTGTTCTTAAGGCCTGAGGCAGAATCGCGAGTGAAAGCACCAGATGGCCGCCAGCCCAGATCGTGGCGCCCAGCATGTGAATGAAGATCAGAAAACTGTATTCCATAAGCCTAAACGTACGTTTTTCTGTAACAGTTCAGGCCGTAGATGGATCGTTCAGTATGTCTATGCTGAACGCACAT
>JBHHYI010000395.1:0-2566 GCA_046757525.1 bacterium
GACTGTGCCACCTTCTTGTTCGAGATTTGCAACTGAAGGGGCTGTTTCTGTAAGTGCAATTGCATTATCACTCACTCCTGCTACTCCCAAGGGAACCCCTTGGAAAGTGGCGGTTGGGTCTGACCAATATTGTATTCGGTCTGGGCCGGGCTTAACTGCCATCATGGTCTTTTTTTGGGGAACAGTTGAAAGTAGGTGACCGTGTCCAAATGCGAAAGGACACTCGCCAGAGTCATTTTCATGTTCATGTCTAGCGCCTTGAAGGTGTCCTATTTCGTGCGCAAAAGTCCATGACTTATCAGCATCGGCGAATAAGTGATCCACAACACAAAAGGCTTCGCTGTCAATCGCGCCAATGGTAAAAGCCTCTCCTCTCACAGCGACTGGAAATTGTGGGATAAAAAGCAAAACCGCGACATCTGCTGCAGATAAGGCGCGCAGATCGTGGATTTCATCCATATAACCATCGGAGGGATTTTGAAAACGCATCAGATCGGAAGGATGCTGCTCTCCTACAACACATTCGGTTTCGAAAGGTTCTTTAGTACCAACTTTAGTGTAGTTGACTTCAACTCTTAAAGCAAGCTCCAACTGTATTGGAATGTTGCTGTTATTATAGGATTGATTTGCCGCAGCAATGGAATTACAAATTAAAGCATTCATGGCATTTACCCCGCCTTCGCCATCTCTCGCCGCAGGGGTGTAGGCAACCAGCACCTTAATAATTGTATTCCCTGAACTAAGCAGATTTACATCATCTTGGGAGGTTTCAAGCGAACTGGCTTTCGAAAAGAAGTTCTGGCTCTGTCCTGAGAAGACGTCTTGGGCATTTTTTGAAGGAATCGGATTGTTTTGAATATTGTCAAAATTAGGTGTATTGCCACAGGGTGGATATTTACTCGGGTCAACCCGAATAATGGCATTAAGGCTCTCTCCCAAGGCGCGTAGATTATAAGATTCAGCTTCAATGTTCATAAACCCGACCACCGCGTCTTCATAAACAGAGAGCACGATATTGCTTACTTTTCCGCGAACGCTGCCATACCAGGTAAAATCTCTGTCACCCCTTTTGTCAATTTTTACTGTTGAAGCTGTAAATTTTTGGCCTGAAAATAGGTTCATGTCGATTGATTGCTGGCTCATGAGAATTTCCTTATTCACTGAAATAACTTTTAGGTCGATGGTAGTTCTGTGTTGCTGAAGCCCATTCAGTATCTTTACTTGATTTTCCGTTAACTGAATCGTTTCAACAGCGACTTCAGTAAATAAATCATTCTGAGCAAATATAACATTTGTAAGTGATACTAAACAAAAAAACGTTAAACCACCTAATAGACTCTTAAGTATGGACATTTTTGTTAAAGAGTTCATGTTTGTGTCTCCTTTCTTATGTTTTGGCTTTATGACACTTCAGTATGTGAGCCAAACTTAAAATCAATGCCTCTCGATTGAATTTCATTGAATGGTAGATCGAACACTACGAAAAACACCAGTAGGGAAAAAAGACCCCGCATATAGAAAACCCGACGAATCGATTGTGAGTGCCCGAACATCCGTATTGGTCAAACCACTATTGATTTGACGCCAATTTTCACCGTTGTCTCTTGAGCAAAAAACTCCTCCAACCGTTGGAGGAGCATGACGACCGCCTGCAAAAATATCCCCCTTTTCGTTGAAGACCAGTGTGCCAATACGGGAAGCGGTCAAACTCGTTGGTATCCAACCTTCTTCATCATTTCTTAACCGGTATACGCCGTCACTGAAAAGAGCAGCGAAGAGTTCGTCGGTCAAAGGATGAATGGCCAGGGCATCTACGAGGGGATGGCCCAAAAGGTCTTCAAATCCTTGATTGAGCTGAGTCCAGGTTTCACCATTATCCGTTGAGCGGTAAACTCCAAACCCGGTTCCAGCAAAAATGTGACCTGCATTGTTTATCGCAAGCGCATCTGTACCAATACTATCCGGAAAGCTGGTTTGTGTCCAGCTATCACCATTGTCCCTTGAAACGTAAATGTCGCCGCGCGACTCATCACTGGTCTGACTACCAACAAAGATGTCCCCAGCAGAGTTGAATGCAATCGGTTTTATGTCAACGAATGGCGCAACGTCTAAACTATCCCATGATTCTCCGTTGTCTATAGAGCGAATCAAGAAAGTTCTAAATGCTGGCTTTTGCGGGGCAAAAATGATACCTTCAGAATTGATAGCCATTGAGCGCAAACAGAAATCCGGTGCTAAGAGAATCCAGGTTGCGCCATGATCTGTCGAACGGAATATCCCATCTCTGCACCCTGCAGCAAAAACACTCCCTGTTGAATTAGCAGCAAGTACGGTGATCCTGAGGCTGTCCAGACCTGACTGCTGCCAGGTAATTTCTACCTTGTTTCCGTTTGAATCCGCTGGATTTTTGTCATCACAGCTAAAAGCCGCAAAAACGATAGAAATTGAGATAAATAACAGGCAGGATTGCTTCACTTTGTGTATTATGTTCATTTTCTCAACTCCAATAACTTACTTCAGGCAAGTTGTTTGTCAACAGGAGATTCGATGAAAAACGAAGTTTTAA
>JBHHYI010000396.1:0-2561 GCA_046757525.1 bacterium
TCCCAGAGGGCGTTGTAATAGCCCGCAGGCAGTTGCTCATCTACCAAGGTGCGAACTCTTTGACCAATTATGTTAAAGATAGTCAGTGTGACATGACCATTTTCTGGCAACTCATATTTAATTTCCGTGGACGGATTGAAAGGATTGGGATAATTTTGTTCTAGCGCAAATGAGCGGGGCGATGCAGAATTTGTTTGACCACTTTGCTGAGCCAGCATTTTAGGTTGGACAGATTCTTCCAATCGGTAAACATGAATCAGCGCCAAGTTTTCTCCTGCAATCGCCGACTTCAAGCCATTGATTTTTAGCTTCAATGCCACCTCTTTGTTGGCTAACATTTGTATGTTTTGACTCACTCGGTCTTCAAGTTTGAATAGCCCATCTTCTACGGGCTTAATTGCCGGAAATGTGAACAAGGGTGTACCTGTTCTGGGCTCGACAATCTGAACAATATATTCCACACTGGACTCGCTCATACCCAACTTTGAGCTATTCTCACTGAACATGACACGGTCAAAATCAATGGTCAAGACATCGGCAGGCAAGGTCACTGGCATGGTAGTAAGTAAATCCCAGAGAGAATTTCTATCCAAAGCAAATAAAGAATCGGGAGCAGGTGTAAAAGGCACCCAGAATACACTGCCGTCTTCGGTGGTTAGGGTTATTTCACTCATTTGAATAGCAATGGAACCACCAGACAAGGTGTCTTCAAGAACAGCTCGTCTAAAATACGTCCAACCAACCGAATTAAGTATTTCAACAGAACCATCAGCCGCAACTTCTGTGACGACTTTCTGCAACGTTAAGTTTGGATCTATTTCGACCTTATGAGGTGGCCCAGCTATCTCGGTCCAGACAACTTTGGCTGCGGCACCGGGCGGGTTGGCTATGGAAGCCGAAGGGTAGTTGGCGCCGAGCTTCACGTACTGTGGATTGGTCCAGGTACTGCCGTCGAATCGCGCCTTGTAAATAACATTACCACCCACTCTATAAAAGACTAAACTGGCATCATCTGCTGTGTGACCGGTAATGGAGGGGTGGAAAATGTCATCATTGTGGGTGATTTCATAAAATTGCGCCGACCATGAACTGCCTACTTTTACGCGGTGCAAAACAACTTGCATTTCCAACACCGGGGTGTCAAGGGCTTCCCAGGCCACGTGGAGATTGCCCTGGGCGACAAAAGCCGAAGATGCGTTTTTATGATTCGTAGTGCCCGACGCTCCAGAAGAAACGCTGAATTGGGAACTCCAACTGCCGTTGTAGCTGCTCTGGTAAATCTGGTTATTTTCATCCCAAGTGACATTGGCAACGCCGTTAAAATAGTTGAGGGCCGGACCTTTGGAAGCCGAACCGGTTCCCGAAACCTTAGCCGCCGTAGACCAACTGCTGGCGCTCTCCGAGGTAGACCCTCGCCAATAAAGACCATCGCTTTTGCGGTATACCAGAATAACTTTGTAAGTGGGCGCGCCAGCATCATAAGCTGCGATTACCGGTAGCGGATCAGCCGAACCCACACTGGTGGCTAAGGTCTTGCGATTAGCCGAAGGCCAGGTCGCACCGCCATCATCGCTTTTGTGAAAATAGAGGTCGTGGGTGGTGCCGCTTTTTCTTTGCCAGGTGACGTAGATTCTGCTATTTCGGATAGTTACTGACGGGAACTTGTCGTTACCGTTTCCGCTGCTTAACCGCTGCGGCGTTTGCCATGTGCTGCCTATCAGTTTGCGGTAAAAAATCTCGCCGCCAGAGCCAAAGACTAAATGATAATTGCCCGAAGTGTCTCGCACCAACCGACGGCCGGAGTTGTGGGCGGTGGCGTCGGAGTCAATGGATTTGTTGGAATAAGCAAGCGCTAGGAGGTACGCTTGATAGGTGTCGATAATATCGACAAAGACCTGATAAGTTCCAAAGTTTCTGTTATCCATCCAACATGCATATGCTTTTCCTGCTTTCGAGGTAATGCCGATGTAATCTCCCATATAACCTGGGCGATAACCAGGAATCGGGTAAGGTGTAAATGCGACATCACTCGCCTTAAAATTTGCAAAGGTTTGACCACCGTCACTTGATTGAGCAACCCAAACTTCCGTAAGCTGATTATTGGGGTCATTTCTGCTGTCACAAAAAACAATATTTATGAGCCCATATGGGCTAACGGTAATCCAGGGAAACCACTGGTCTTTGCCATTACCAATTACATCGTCGTTCACTCGTATTGGGCTACTCCATGTTGTTCCTCCGTTAGTTGATTTGCTCAAAAGTATATCTGGATCTCCATTTCGCTTATCTGCCCAAACCAAATAAATGCTGCCATTCCAAATCCCACCACTTCTATCCACTGCCATGGCTGGAAAACTGTTTACACCAATTGGCGCATTCGGTCCTTGAGGATTTTTGTGCGTCCACGAATCTCGGATGCCTTGAATGTTTAAGATTCTTCTTTCTATACCCCAGTCGCCGCCACCATTTGTAGATTTGTTAAAACCAATGGCATCCTCTCCGTAAACCCCTGAGCCCCAATCATCATAAACGGCCCAGGTGGCATAAAGCTCACCATTTGG
>JBHHYI010000397.1:0-2553 GCA_046757525.1 bacterium
GGGGTGTCAGCAGAAGATGAGATTCGGAGCGCATGTTTCCATTGCCGGCGGCATCTTTAACGCGCCTAAAAATGGCAAAGAGGCTACCTGCGATGTGGTTCAGATTTTCACCAAGAATCAAATGCAGTGGCGGGTGCAGGAACTCCGCGCAGAAGATGTGGCCAAGTTTAAGGCCGAGGAAGTTCGGACCGGGGTCAAGGCGATTTGTGTACACGCTTCCTATTTAATCAACCTGGGCGGCTTTGATGCGCAAAAACTGCGACAGTCCCGGGAGAATTTCGTCGTGGAAATGCAGCGCGCGGAGGCCCTGGGCATCCCGTACTTGATTGTGCATCCAGGGTCGCACATGGGCCAGGGCGAACAGAAGGGCCTGGACAGAATTGCCGAAAGCCTCAATGTGGTTTTGCAGCAATGCCCTGACTTTAAGCTCAAGGTCCTGCTGGAGACCACTGCGGGTCAAGGAGACAATTTAGGGTACACCTTTGAACAGTTGGCGGAAATCAAAGCCAAAGTGGACGCCAAAGACAAAATCGGGGTCTGCGTGGACACCTGCCACATTTTTGCTGCCGGTTATGAGCTGCGTACGCCAGCGGGCTATGAGAAGACCATGGCACAGTTGGACGCAGCCATCGGCGCTGATCAGGTTGGCATCATTCATTCCAACGACTCAAAACGGGAACTGGGCAGCCGGCGGGACCGGCACGAGCATGTCGGCGATGGGGAGCTCGGGCTTGAAGCTTTTGCCAATTTTGTGAATGACCCGCGTTTCGCAGACGTTCCCATGATCATCGAAACCCCGGGCGGTCCCAAGAAGGACGCGGAGAACTTGGCCAAGCTGCGGGGGTTGATTAAAAACCGCACCGATAATCAGTAGTAGAATTTCTTTGGTTAGCTCAGAACATTCGCTTTTTTCAGTTAGAGCAGTGTCGGGAAAGGTCGTTCGTTTACCTCTCCGGCAATGGGCGCACATTGTCGAATCGCATGATTATATGATAGGTAATGTGGAGTTGGTTCGGCAAACCTTAGAAAGTCCGGATTATATTGTTTCAGGTTTTGAGGGAGCGAAGATAGCTTTAAAGTCTTTTTCTAAAACATCTATTTCAAAGAAAACCTGTGTTACAGTTTTCCGTGAAAACAAAGATGGATTTGTTATTACAGCATTTCTAACTTCAAAACCATCCAAAATTCTCAATCGAGGTGTTGTCCTATGGGAAAAATAGAATTTGATAAATCTGTAATCCCCTACCTATTGAAAATTGCAGACCGGCCATTTTGGGTTGATTATGACTCGGAAACAGATACGCTCTATATCAGCTTTCGAAAACCTCAGAAAGCAAACGACAGCATCATGGAAGAGGGAATGATTTATCATTATGATGAAGATGATCTTGTTGGGATCACCGTGTTAAATGCAGAATCCTACAGCAAGAATTAGGAAAGAATCATTCATTTTGTTGTCAAACCCAAGTGCAAAGGAGGGACCATGAAAAATTCAATTTTCATTCTGGCGGCTGTCTTCATGCTGTCGTTGGTGTTTTTTTCCTGTGGCGGTCAACAAAATCGTCAGGTAGATCTGGCTCAAGTTCGGCAGGCCATTGAGAGCAACAACGCGAAGTTCGTCGATGCGTTTAACCAGGGCGACGCCGCGGCGGTTGCCGCCTTGTACACGCAGGACGCCACCTTAATGCCCCCGAACAGTGAGATGATTCGAGGAAAAGAAGGTGTGCAGGATTTCTGGAACCAGCTCATTCAAAGTGGTGTCAAAGACGTTGCGTTGACCACTGTCACGGTGCAAGGGGGTCACAGCCTGGTTTATGAAATCGGCACCTATTCTTTAAAAATACAGGCTCAGGGGCAAACTGCCGGCGAAGATTCAGGCAAGTACGTGGTGCTTTGGAAACGCCAGGACGACGGCACCTGGAAACTGCAGGCCGATATCTGGAATAGCAGCTTACCCGCACCAGGTCAGGAAGTAACACACAAGTAGCACGAATGCAGAGATGCTGACTCCCAAAAAAATCACCGCAAAAGTTGCCGCGTTTTCATTGATTTTGGGGACGCTGCTGGTTCCTCTATACCAGCCTTCGGCTCATCCAGGAAGCCCGAAAAAGATTTTACCCGAAACACTCACCGATGTGGACGGGCACAAGGTGGACGTTGCCAAACTTGCTGCGACAAAGCGTCTCTTCTTCGTGACTTTAAAGGCGACCTGGTGCCCCGTGTGCTTTAATCAACTGCTGCGGCTCAAGAAGAATTTGTCTAAATTGAAGATTTGCGGCGCCTCTTTCGTCGTTTTGTCGCCGGGGCCAAAAGACGCGCTAAAGGCAGTCAAGGCCAGGTCTGAATTTCCCTACCCGTTTGTGGAAGACGTCGGATTGACGTTGGCCAGGAAATTAGACCTGGTGCTCGCACCAAATCAGATTCGGCCAGTCATCGTTGGGGTGAACAAAAGGCGAGAGATCGTTTGGATGCAATATGGTCGCAACGGCCGCTACTACGGCGACAAGGAATTGCAGGCATACCTGGATTGCGAGTTCGACATTGCCAGCAACT
>JBHHYI010000398.1:0-2534 GCA_046757525.1 bacterium
GGCAGAAATTTCAGCGCGACAAAGCGGTCGAGTTTGGTGTCCTGGGCTTTGTAGACGACGCCCATGCCGCCCGAACCCAACTTTTCCAAAATTTTGTAATGCGAAACCTTTTTCCCAATCATAGTAAGGTTCCTTCTTCACCGCTTGCCTTGAGCTCAGTCGAAGGGAGCTTTTCTAAAATCTCATAATGGGAAATTTTTTTGCCGAACATTTCTCCCCTCCCCTTATATTACCTTATATTACCTTTTTGGGCGCATGAATTCTATAAAGCCGGGATGATCTTTCAACGGCCTCCAGATAGGGTCCCTGTGAAACCAGCTCCCGAAAGCGTTGCCTTTACTTTGTGCGTCATATAACAACGCCACTGCGCGAGAAAGCTCACCAAGCTGTGCGGCAATTGCTGCCTGCCAGTAAATATTTTTGCCGTGTAAGAATGGTCTATCAAGATTCCCCAGTAACCTAAAAATCCGGGATGCGTTTTCGCGGTCGCCCAACTGCGCGTAGAGAATGCCGAGCCTGCCCTGGTAATCTTCGTTTGATGGCTCTTCGTCCACCAACTCTTGCGCTATCTGTCGCATCAACTGAATTCTCTTATCTCTGTTTGAAGTCAATTCTATTCTCTGTTGCTCTTGTTTTACAGCCTGTTGCAGCGGTTCTTCGCTACCTAATGTGAACACAGAGATATTCAACGCATCAAACAGGTTAACCCGGTGAGCCGTACGCTCGGATTCCGGTCGCTCGCTGAACCATTGAATGGCTTCTTCAATACATTCCCGTGCTTCCTTCTTGTGTCCATGGGTTTCAAATTCCTTTGCCAAACGTGTGAGTCCTTGTCCGGGGTTGAGCCCTTCCATTGAGACATAGACATTTTTTTTCAGGTCAAGCGCACGCTGCAAATTACCGAGCACAACATGCACTATGATTTCAGCAACTAACGCAGTACGGGATTCCGGAAAACGCCTCCTTCGATCGTTAACAACCAGCAGTTCATCCTCGTGTTTCCCAAGCATGTGCAACACAACGCCATATTGGCCCCAATAGGGTTCCCAGGTTTTGACCCAGCTACTGTCCGGGTCAATCTGGGCATACCATTCTTCCGCTTCGTAGAGTTTGTTTAATCTTCCAGCTCCCCAGGCGACATTATAATGCCAGTCAGCATCGAATTCCGCAATTTCGCGACTACTCTGTAAGAACCCGGTAAGGTCATTGTGCACCATTGCTTTCATCCATGTGACGAGCTTCCTTTCATTTAAAGTAAGGTCGTTTCGCTTCTGGTTAAGAATTTTCAGCACTGAATCAGCTTCGGCATACGAGCCAATTTCCGCATAAGCCCCACAAATCATAAAATAGGCATGATTAAAGGTCGAATCCAACTCCAACGCTTTGTTAAACCAGTCGATAGATTCAACAAGTTTATTATTTCCTATATACAGTTCCCACCCTTCTTTAAACGCCTTATAAGCATCATACGTCGGCACCTTGCCCATATAATTGCTATAGGTTTTCCAGTCGAGATCAAATTTGAATGCGAGTAAACTCAATACTCTTTGTAATAGATCATCCAATATGGCGGAGGGATCGGATATTTCTCCGGTAATGCGCTGGATGGCCTTGAGCGGTTTTCCCGAGCTGATGTTGTGAACCTCTGGTTGAAAAATGAGGCTATTCCCGTCCCGGTAAAAAACGCCCGATACAATAATATTTGCGCCTGTTTTTTCAGATAGTAATTTCAACTGTTCTGCACCTGGCTTTGTAGGATCGATTTCGTTTTCGGGTACAATTGAAGAAACCTCAACAAAATTTACTTGTCCGATACCCTGTGTCAGATGATCGGCAGTCATTCTTTTGAGATAATCAAGCGATGCATCGCCGGTCTCGTTTTTAAAATAGGCAACGGCAACTCGGTTTTCGACCAATTCCGGAGTTTCTGTCGGCAGGAACTTCCATACGGCGAATACCCCGAGAGAGACAACAGCCGCCAGTCCTAATCCGATAACTGACTTTTTGAATTTTGGCGTAACCGTCAGGGTTGTGGATGTTTCTTTTTCATGAACCGTTCTATCCGTCGCAGTTTTAGTTGATACCGGGGTGACTTTGCTCGTTTCCCTCTTGAGCTGTCGCAAGTCCACGTTCAACCCGTCGGAAGTCGGATACCGATCTTCCGGGTCTTTGGCAAAACACTTGTTGACAATTCGCTCGAGTGCCATGGGGACGCCGGTACGCAACCCGGTGATGGGTTCCGCATCCTCGTTCATAATCGAATACATCACTGCCTGTTCGTAATCCCCTTTAAAGGGCACTTGTCCTGAGATCATCTCATAAAGCACCACACCCAGGGCCCATATATCTGTGCGGTGATCGACGCTGGCGCCCTGGGTTTGCTCCGGCGACATGTACGAAACGGTGCCCAAAGTCGTGCCTTCTTTGGTAAGCATGGTGCGACCTGCCAACTTGGCCAGCCCGAAGTCGACGATTTTTACTGTGTCATCTTCGGTGATGAGAATGTTTGCCGGCTTGATGTCGCGGTGGACGAT
>JBHHYI010000399.1:0-2526 GCA_046757525.1 bacterium
ATGGTTGAGAGACGATAAATCTAAAGCATGCTCGTTGCCTTCGAAATTAATCACCACCAACACGCGTTGGCCTTCCAGGCTGCGAACATAAGCCATGATTTCCGTTGGCACTTGTTCCACAAAAGCGAAATCGCCACGACGCAAAGCCGGCATCTGACGTCGCAACTTTAGCAAGGTTTTGTAGAAATTGAGCGTCGAGGTCGGGTCGCCTTGCTGTGCGGCAACGTTGACTTCTGGATGGTTCTTGGCTATGGGCAACCAGGTCTCTACGCCTGGTGGTGCAAAACCCGCGTTTGGGGAGGCATCCCACTGCATGGGTGTGCGTGCCGGGTCCCGGCCGTCGTGCGGGTTTGACGCGTGGTTTCCCCACGGATCCTGCCGTCGCTCAACGGGAACCTGGACATCTTCCATGCCCAGCTCATCAGCATAGTAGAGCGTTGGGATGCCCGACAATGTCAGCAGCAACAGGCCAACTGAACGGTGATTCTCTGGCCCAAAGCGGGTGGCCAGGCGATGCACGTCATGGTTGCCGAATACAAAATTGGCGGTGGCCCCCGGGGGCACGACTGCATAGTAAGCGGCGATGGTTTCTTTCATCTGTGCTGCGTCCCAGGGCAAAATGGTGCTCATGAAGTTAAAGGGAATGTGAAATTCATCCAGGTTCTTGCCATAGTACTTGACCAGTTCCGTCGGTTCAAATACCCACGTTTCTCCAATCATGACGCGTTCGCCCTGGTAACGGTCGAAAAGGCTGCGAAAGCCGCGCACGATCTCATGGATTTCGGGCTGGTTCATGCTGTAAACCGGCTCCAGGTTCAGTCCGAATGGTTTGAGGGGACTGTCATCTCTTATGGGGGGATTGTCTGGGAAGTCCGCATGTTTGACGCAACACATCACGGCGTCCATACGAAAGCCGTCCACCCCTTTGTCCAGCCAGAAGCGCAGCACATCGTGCATCGCTTCTACTACCTCAGGGTGACGCCAGTTGAGGTCCGGCTGTTCTTTGAGAAAGGAATGCAAGTAGTATTGCTGCGTTTTCTCGTCCCATTCCCAGGCCGGACCACCGAAGATCGACTCCCAGTTGTTCGGAGGGCTGCCATCCGGTTTGGCGTCCTTCCAGATGTACCAATCTCGCTTAGGGTTGTCAACGGACGAGCGCGATTCAATAAACCAGGGATGCTGGTCAGAGGTGTGATTGGGTACGTAATCTAGCACCAGACGAAGATTTCTTGCATGAGCTGCGGCTAACAGTCGGTCGAACGTGGCCATATCTCCGAACATTGGATGAATGGCTTGGTGGTCCGAGACATCGTAGCCAAAGTCTACCATGGGAGAGGCAAAGATGGGTGAAATCCAGATGGCATCCACACCGAGTTGGGCCACGTAATCCAGCCGCTCAATGATGCCTTGCAGGTCACCAACGCCGTCGCCGTTGCTGTCCATAAAACTGCGCGGGTAGATCTGGTAAAAAACCCCGTGCTGCCACCAAATGAATTCTTGTTTCAGTGTCCCGATTATTTATAGCTTTCTGAAAGATAACTTCTACACCGTTCTAATAGCTTTTTTGTGGCCAGGATACCCTCTGTCTCGCTCAGCCTCTCCCCTTCGTACTCGATGCCGACGTGTCCTCGATAGCCGGCATCCGTGACGATCTTCATCATGTGAATATAATCAATTTTGGTTTCGTTGCCATCAGAGTCAAAGTCATACGATTTAGCACTCACCGCCTTTGCATAAGGCATCATCTCCTTGACCCCCTTGTAACGATCATACCATTCATTCTCTCGAATCCGAAAATTGCCAAAGTCCGGCAGGGTTCCGCATCTCGGATGGTCGACCATTTTCATGACTCCGGTAAGCCATTGGCCGTTGCTCGACAACCCGCCGTGATTCTCAACGATTACGTCTAAGTCGTGTTGATCGCCAAACTCTACCAGGCGTCGCAACCCATCGGCGGCAAGTTTCATCTGCTCCTCATAGCTGCCTTCACTTGCGGCGTTGACGCGAATGGAATTGCAACCCAGATACTTAGCTGCCTCCACCCACTTGTAATGGTTTTCAACCGCCTGTTTGCGTTTTTTCTCATCAGGGTCTCCGATTTTCCCCTCGCGGTCGCACATGATAAGCCGACTGCGAACCCCCTCACCCTGGGCTCGCCTTTTCATCTCTGTCAAATATTCCTTGTCTTTCGCTTTCTTGAAAAAGAACTGGTTGACATACTCGACCGCATCAATTCCGAAATCGTTCTTAGCTATTTTTGCAAAATCCAAATGATCTATTTTGCCAGCAAAAAGGGCTCTGTGCAACGACCACTCGGCCAGCGAGATCTTAAACACCGGCTCCCCTGAAAAGGCAAACAACGCCTTATTCGACAACACCAGACCGCTAACACTTACAGAATACTGTGCCAACTGTTTCAAGAAATCACGACGATTTATCATAGCGCTATTATAAATTGGTGGGTGCAGCAGATATGTTTAAATATGTCTAAATATAAATTTTACATTGAAAAAAGCAAGTAAATAT
>JBHHYI010000400.1:0-2495 GCA_046757525.1 bacterium
TCTTTGACCCGGGCAGTGCTCAGCGACGCCATCCTTGCGGGGGCAGATCTCAGCAACGCTAACCTCAGCCGGGCGCGTCTCAACAGAGCGGATCTGCGGGGCGCCAATCTCATCGACGCTGTTGGCGCAGAAGCCGACCTCAACAAAGCCAACCTCAGCCGGGCCAATCTCAACAAGACCGTCCTCAAGGCCACCTATCTCATCGCAGCCAATCTGGTCGAGGCCAATCTCAACCGGGCCGATCTCAGCGAGGCGATCCTCCTCAGGGCCGATCTTCGGGGAGCGGACCTTCGCAAAGCCAATTTCAGCGGTGCCGTGCTCAACGAAGCTACTTTCTCGGGAGCTAATTTGAATCAAGCAAACTTTCTCGGCGCCGATTTGACCAATGCCATTCTCGCCGCCCAACCTGATGCCGCCAACGCCAGGACGGACAGCGCCACACAAAGCGAGCAAAAGGATTCAGACGCGGTTGGGCAAGCCAGTAGCCCAGGATCAAGTGCGCAACTCGATGCCACGCTGGCAGGAACCCATTTTGCCATGGCCCAGCTAACCGGCGCCAGGGTCCCCAGCTCTGTCAAAATCTTTGCAGACACGCTGGACAAGATTGCAGATACGGCAAAAAATGCACGATCCGTCTTTGTGGCGCTGATTAGCCTGTGCGCCTACCTGTTGCTGACCACGGCTTCTACCACCGACGCACAAATAGTTTTGCACAACTCGAGAATAGACCTTCCAATAATCGCGGCCAATATGCCCGCAAGTCTGTTTTTTGTTGGCACGGTGTTGGTAATTCTCTTCGTCTTTTCCTATTTTCAAATGTACCTGTCCCACCTGTGGGAATTGGCTGGCAATTTACCAGCGGTTTTTCCAGACGGCCAACCGCTCAGGAAAAAGCTCTACCCCTGGATGATGAATCTCCTCATAGAAACGTGGCAAAAGGAACGTCTGGACGGTCTCATCCACAAATTGGACCTTCATAAAAATAAGAGCCTGTTCGACAAGTTCCGTGCTTTAATCGCTGCTACTCTGGGTTGGGGCCTGTTTCCCTTTACCACTTTGATGGTTACTTACCGGTTCCTGGTCACACAAGACCGGTTGCTGAAGTCTCTGCTCTTTGGTCTGTTTGTAGGGTCCTTGCTACTGGCCTCTATTTTTTACGAACGAGCAAAAGCGGTTGTGAGAAACCAAAGGGTCAAGCAAGGCCGGCTGAAGGCGCTTCATGTTGCAGCTTCGCTCCTGTTTGCGGGTTTTCTGCTGACGGTTGCACTGCCCGGTGGCGGACTGTTAGGTGTGAGCGCCAACATTCAACTGCACGGCACCGACCTGCAAGGAACGATTTTTGGAACGGTGGACCTGAGCTCGGCAAACTTCAGCTTTGCCAATCTCGATCAGGCAGACTTCAGGAGAACCAGGTTGATCAGGGCTGATCTGCACGGGGCGAATCTTCGTGGTGCGGAGTTAGATTCTGCGGATCTCAGCGAGGCAAATCTGCACGGCGCAAAACTCCAGCAAGCCAGTTTTCGCGGCGCCATCCTGCGGGGCACCGATCTTGCGCAAGCCAGCGGCTTGACGGCTGCCCAGCTTTCCCAGGCCAAAACCCTTGTGGGCGCCAAATTGGATTCTTCCCTCGCAGCCAGCATGCACAAAAACTATCCACACCTTTTGCAAAAGCTGGAAAAGACAAATTGACCTCGCTTAGCTGCAAGCACCTACCAAGCAAGAAAGGCGATCACCGCTTCTGCCACGAAGCCTTTTGTGGACCGCCCTGGATTGAAAGTCGAATGTCGACAAACGGTTAACCACCGTGCTTAAAAATCAACGCAATAGACGAACCCTCGTTTTTGATGTTACACAAATTCCAATCCATGGCCCGGCGCGTGACGATTCTGTGGCGAATTTCCTTCTTCAATTCGCACGCCGATGCGTAGTCTTGTAACAAAATCGTGTCCCGCGAACATTGCATTTTTGTGCTCCGTGAGTTCATCTTGCTGGCGAGGCTTTTTTAGAATTACTACACCTGTGGTTAATATTTATTCCTACTACGTGAAGTTCTGTTTGGTAAGACAACCGAAGAGGAAAAATAGTTGCTAACTGTGTTGAAAAAAACGGAAAAAATGCGGTTCAGGTTAGAACTGAATCACTCATTGACTCTATTTGTTTCAAACAAAAAAGGCTCACAACGGCTGCAAGCCTTCCTCTGCACCGGTGGGCGATACTGGATTCGAACCAGTGACCTCTGGTATGTGAGACCAGCGCTCTAACCAACTGAGCTAATCGCCCCTGTGATTCAGTTGCTTCTCATCATGAAAATCAATCAAAAAATTTAACCACTTTTTTCCTCAAGGTCAAGAAAAAAATTTCCTACCATTTTGCCAGATTGAAGCCTTGCGAAGGTTGTGAACCTTCGCAAGGCTTCAAAATCCTTCTGTCCCACCTTCAATATTGCCAACTCCCATTTGTCAATGATGTCGCATTTTCAAACCAGTTGCGCGCGG
>JBHHYI010000401.1:0-2493 GCA_046757525.1 bacterium
CTTAATTGTTACTGCTAAAGGGGCTGTTTTGAAGAATCCTGTGCCACAATCGTTGGCAGAGCGCTGCCTGCTTTAAATGAGACACTATCATTTCTCACTTCGACAAGAGGATAAAGCTATCATATAAACAAGACCTTACCTGTTATTCTGGCAGAATCTTTTTAATTCTAAGAAATGAGTGTCGAGGCAGCATATTTGCTAAAAATCAAAGAGATTCCTACTGAATGACAGTTGCGGTAGACTCTTTTTGACCGCAGGTAAAGTGAGAAATGTGAGTGGTCAGTTGAATTGGAAGCAGTAGTGGCCGCAATTTTATGCTTGCACATTGCCTGAGCGAAGCTTATATTTCCTCCAATTGAAACGGCACTTATTACTTCGACAATTTAAGGAACATTGCGATGCATTCTACGCCTCATTCTCAATGGTTGCACTGGCAGACGCCCTTCATCCCTCTGTTCGGTTTATTAATAGTCCTGGCAGCTTGCAGTAAACAACCCGGACCATCAGATGCCAAAGGTGACCGCAAGGACGCCCACTCCTTCGCACGGCCGGACGAAGCGGTCGTCAAGCACCTCGACCTGGATCTTGCGGTGGATTTCAAGAAAAGACGGATCTCAGGTCGCGCTGGTTTAGAAATTGAAAATAAGAGCGGTACTGACAAGTTGTTCCTGGACAGCCGCGACCTGACCATCGAACGGGTCACTCTGGATGCGGACGAGCAGGAGGCCAAGTTCTCTTTAGGGGAACCGGTCGAATATCTGGGTCAACCTTTGATCATCGACATTACACCTGAGACTAAACTCGTGAATGTTTATTACACCACCAGCCCCAAGGCGGCTGCCCTGCAATGGCTCACGCCAGCGCAAACCTCAGGCGGGAAATATCCGTTTCTTTTCACCCAGTCGGAAGCCATTCTGGCGCGCACCTGGATCCCCTGCCAGGATAGTCCTGGTGTTAGATTCACTTACCACGCCAAAATCCGAACCGACCCCGGGTTAATGGCCGTCATGAGTGCAGAAAACAGTACTCAAAAAAGCCCGGATGGTGTTTACGAATTCAACATGCCGCAGCGAATCCCTTCTTATTTATTGGCTCTGGCCGTGGGTGACCTGGAATTCCGCGCCCTCGGAAAACGCAGTGGTGTTTACGCTGAACCGTCTGTGGTCGACAAGGCCGCCTGGGAATTTGCCGACACCGAAAAAATGATCGAAGCCACCGAGAGGCTGTACGGGCCTTACCGATGGGGTCGCTACGATATCATCGTGTTGCCGCCCAGCTTTCCTTTTGGCGGCATGGAGAATCCACGACTGACCTTTGCCACACCTACGGTACTTGCCGGCGACCGATCGCTGGTGGCACTCATCGCCCACGAACTGGCCCACTCCTGGTCAGGGAATTACGTAACCAACGCCACCTGGAATGATTTCTGGCTAAACGAAGGCGTGACCAGTTACATTGAAAACCGGATCATGGAAGAAATCTACGGCAAGGATTACGCCGACATGCTCACCTTGCTCAGTTACCGG
The DNA here is from genome assembly GCA_046757525.1 of bacterium. GTDB lineage: Bacteria > Zhuqueibacterota > Zhuqueibacteria > Oceanimicrobiales > Oceanimicrobiaceae > JBHHYI01. Next base: position 1,527 of record JBHHYI010000401.1, read on the forward strand.
GACCTACAAGAGGAAATCGCAAATCTTGGGGAGAAAAGTCCGGACACGCACTTGCACCTGGCGCTGGCCGGTCGGGACCCGGACGAAGGCATGACCTCCATTGCTTACGATAAGGGCCAATTCTTTCTGCGCACCCTGGAGCGCTATTTCGGACGGGAGACCTGGGATCCCTTCTTGCGCAGCTATTTCAAAGCCTTTGCCTTCAAAAGCGTGACTTCTGCAGATTTCGTCGGCTACTTGCGCAAAAAGTTGGTCAAGGGAGATCGGAAACTGGAAAAATCTCTACAAATAGACGCCTGGGTTTACGGCCCGGGCATTCCCGAGAATATCGTCCAGGTCCATTCGGATGGGTTTCAAAAGGTAGAGGCTCAGGTAAAGGATTGGATTGCGGGCAAGCCCACCAACCAGCTCGAAACCGCTGGCTGGAGCACCCTTGAATGGCTGCACTTTCTGCACAAACTTCCGGCTTCCATGAGCTCCGCACAAATGCGGCAGCTCGACACAGCTTTTAAATTCACCCAAACGGGCAACTCTGAAATCAAATTCGCCTGGCTGATGCATGTCATCCCAAGCAAGTACCAACCCGCTTACCCGGCGTTGGAGGATTTCTTGACCAGTCAAGGTCGCCGCAAGTTTCTCAAACCGCTGTACACTAAATTGGCCGAAACCCCTGAAGGGTTTAAAATGGCTGAGAAAATTTATGGGCAGGCCAGACCAACCTACCATGCCATCTCTTCGAATACCATCGATGAGATTCTGCACTGGCAGCAGTGATTTCCAAACCGGTCTGTTGACTCACACAAGGACAGCATGTTTTGGGCAAACAAAAAGGCACAGCCGGTAATGGCCATGCCTACTCCTCCTCCCTCCTTTCCCTGTCCTATCGTCGAGGTTGGGTAAAAGAGGTCTTGATTTCTTGTGCCATTCAATTTAAGTTTATTCTTGAAAATGTCAAGTTCTTTTTTAA
>JBHHYI010000402.1:0-2439 GCA_046757525.1 bacterium
GGTCGGGACTACTCAGGACGACTACCTTTGTGCTTAAGAAAAAGAACTATGATTCCGCTTCAGATGAGGGTTTCATAGAAGCCTACCTAATTGCGTGGGCTTTTTTTGTGTTAGGATTTCAAAGAAAGTGGGAACTGTGGTAGAAGCATCCACCACGACGCGGGCCTGTCCTTGCTCCGTTTGGAGGCCAAGAGGACACGCTGAGAGGCTGCTGTCCACGGTTTGAGTCGATGGCACCCATAACCCCACTCGACTTCAGCCGGATGAACCCTAAATTCCCAATCCCCGCATGACGTTTACTTCTCCCCTCAAAGTGTTCGGATCGATGGCCACATTCACGCAGGCCGGCTTGCCGGAAGCAAAGGCCCTTTCTATGGCGGGTGCGATCTCATCGGGTTCGGTGACGAATTCGCCGTAGCCTCCCAGAGCTTCCACTACTTTTTCATAGTGCGTTAAGCCCAACTCGGTGGCCAGCGTGGCCTTTTCCCCCAGGATGGCGATCTGCGGGTTGCGAATTTGGCCCCAACCCGCGTCGTTGCCAATCACGGAGACAATGGGAATCTGATGCCGAACGGCGGTGTCGAATTCCATACCGTTGAGACCAAAGCTGCCGTCCCCGTGCAAAATGAGCACCTTTTTTTCTGGATGCGCTAATTTTGCTGCGATGGCAAAAGACGGCCCCACGCCCAGGCAGCCAAACGGGCCCGGGTCCATCCAATTGCCCGGGCGGTTTACCGGGATGACCTTGGCGCCACACGCCACGATGTCACCACCGTCGCCGACGACGATGGTGTCGTCGTCCGCAAATTCGGCAATGGCCTGAGAGAGACGGTAATGGTTGATCGGCTTTTGGTCGGATTTGGCGAGGACGTCGAGCTTTTGACGTCGTTCAAGCTCCGCCTGTTTGAGCGCTTCAAACCAGTCGGCACGTTGAGAAGCTTTAGCAAGCCTGGCGGTCAGGTCTTCCAGGGCTAATTGGATGTTGCCGGCAATGCCGGAGTGCACCGGCCGATTCTGTCCCATGAGCGCGGCTACCCGGTCGATCATGATGACTTTGGCGGCCTTGTTGAATCTGCCGTAACCCAGGCGGAAATCGAGGGGCGTTCCCACCACCACGACCAGATCTGCTTCGGCCAACGCTTTCTTTCGCGACAGGCTAAAGAAGTGGGGGTCGTACGAGGGCAGGCAGCCGCGCCCCATTCCGTTGAGATAGACCGGGCTGTCGAGGGTCGTGACAAATTCCTTCAAAGCTGATTCTGCGCGATCCCAATAAACGTTGCTGCCGCCGATGACCACCGGGCGCTGGCATTTTTCCAGTAAAGAGAGCGCCTGTTCCAGGCTGTCAGCAGCGGGTCTGGTGGTGGCCTGCGCGCGGTACGGTTCGAAGTAGGTAACCTCTTGTGCTGCCACTGCTGCCATCAGGACATCGATGGGCAGCTCCAAATAGACGGGTCCCGGCCGGCCTGAAAGCGCCTGTCGCACGGCGGTCGCGGTGTACTCGCCAATGCGTTTGGCATCGGTGACGACCGCAGCCCATTTTGTAATGGGTTTGAACAGGTCCAACTGGTTCATTTCCTGCAAGGCACCCCGGTTCCATTCCTGTACCGGCGCGCTGCCCGCGAGCAGCAGGACCGGACTGTCGGCAAAATAGGCATTGGTGACGCCGGTGACGGCGTCGGTCACGCCAGGCCCGGCGGTGACAACCGCCACGCCCAAATGGCGCGTCACGCGCGCCCAGGCATCCGCCGCATGAGCAGCCGCCTGTTCGTGGCGCACGTCGATCACCCGAATGCCCATCTGGCCTGCGGCCAGGTAAATGGGGGCAATATGTCCGCCACAAAGGGTAAAAAGATGGGTGACGCCTTCCTCCTTTAACACGCGTGCGACTTGTACACCACCATCGATTGTTTGCATGTGCACTCCTGTTCGCGTTCTCAATTGCCAATGACTCGATTTTCAATATAACCGATTAATGCTCCAATTTCAATCAAAATGATTTGCAAGAGCAACATCCGGCGGGGCCCTTAGGCGGCGACTTAAGCTGCAGCTCTCGTGGGGCCGTCCAAAAAGTCGAAAAAGAGCTTCCGATTCCTGAACCTGTCGGCAACAGGATTGTCATTCCTGCGCAAGCAGGAATCCAGAAAAATCAATAGGTTATAGATTCCTGCTTCGGTCATCCGGCGGCTGCCGGACGACTGATCCCCGGGAATGACACAAAAATGGCCCTTTTTGGACACCTCCACGGACTTGTTCCAGAAGCTCTACTTCGATAGGCAACTCGGACTCCTCGAAGCATAGCTTCTGGAGCAAGTGCGTGCCCAAACTGGAGTTTGGGCACGAGAACAACTGTCATTTCGAGTCAGGCGGCTGCCTGCCATGCAATTTGGTTTGTGCCTAAACCAGACCCCTCGACTACGTCCGGCAACTGCCGGACTCCGC
>JBHHYI010000403.1:0-2437 GCA_046757525.1 bacterium
TTTTTGGCAGTTCGGTCAAACGCTAATTATCCGGATCGCCCAGCTTCTTGAAAACCAAACAAATGTACGAACCCTGGCTTGAAATGTTAGTGAAAACCCAATCAGACTTGTCACGACTTTTGATTCTGTTTCTAATTTCGCATTTAAGCGCTTCTGTGGATTTGAATGACTGGAGGGAAATCCTCTCCTCGCTTAAATCAGATGGTTGATACGGCGCTCTTTTTTGTGTTGGCGGCATTTTAGTTTTGCTTAGAAATTGGTCAACTGCAATACAGTTCTGTAACCGAATTGTGATACCCAAAGTTGGAAATTTTATTTAACACCGATTGTAAAAGCTAACGAAAAAAAACACGGAATAAGATCGAAGGTCTTCTTTTTGAAAGATTCCAGCACATTTTCTCTCCATTCCGTATTTTTTGACCTTCTCTTCGGGTGCTTCAGTGTTCCATTTCCGCATCCGGGTTGAACTATTCCTTTTGCGCCTTTTTCAGCCTTTCAAGCTCATCGGCCACGGCCTGATCATCAGCTATTTTTTGAAGTTCTGCGGGACGTTCAGCACTATTTAACAATTCGTCCGCCGCTTCGGTTTCAGATTCCAACTGAATAATTGCCTCCTCGTAATCTTCCAGGGACTTTCGTGTTTCGTTGAAATTCAAAATAGATTTGGCAGCGGAACTAACGGCTTGCGCTGCGCTGCTTTTGCTTTTTTGTACACGCAATTTCGATTCCGCAGCACGCTTGCGGCGGATGAGCTCTTCCTTCTTGCGCCGTGCTTCCTGCACCTGATCCTCGAGTTTTGCCAAATCGCTTTTCAGACTCTCCACGGTGCCACTTGCGCTTTTGACGTCTGCTTCGAGGGCCTGCCGCTTCTTTGCAGCATCCAATTTCCTGGCAATGACTTTTTTGGCATGCGCTTCGTCCTTTTTCGACAGAGCCAGTTTTGCTTTGCCCTCGTAATCTTTGACCTGATCGGCCGCCGTTTGAATCTGTTTTTCCAAATGTTTTTGCCGAGCAATCGCCCGCACCGTTTCACGGCGCAGTTCAATGATGCTCTCTTCCATATCGCGAATGATCTGCTTCACCATGACTTCCGGGTCTTCAGCCTTATCTAACAAATGATTGATATTGGCGGTGACCAGTTGCGATATTCTATTCATTAAACTCATGATTACACCTCTTGGTTTTGAAAGTCTTGCTCAAACATTTACTGGAGTTTGCAAGCGGATGAGCAATAGGTGTGCCAAACGTAACTATTTGTTTTTGTTAACGGGAGAGTGATGTGAGTTGGCCAATTACACCAAAGTTGGCGAATTACACCAACAGTTCACCAAGATGATATTTCTTATAGAAGTGCCGAAATTGGTCGTAGGACATGCCCAGTAGTTTTGCAGCGTCGCGTTGGTTGCCGCGCGAATCTTTGAGCGCATTGAGCAGCAGAGATTTCTCGTAGGCTCTCACTTTGTCCCGAAAGGAACCCTGTAACGGGTCCACCGAGGTAATCTCGAGCGGCAGTTCCGAGGCGTGAATAATCCCATCTTCATCGGAAATGTAAAGCCGCTCAACGATGTTCTTGAGCTGTCGAATATTGCCGGGCCAGTGGTAAGCCTGCAAGTCTTTAATGGCAGCCGGCGTAAAAGTTTTTTCTTCAAGATTGGGAATCTCCTGGTGCAGTTGCGCTACGAAATGGGCGATTAGCGTAGGAATGTCCTCGCGTCTTTTTCGCAGCGGTGGCAGAGTCAGCACCGCGAAGCTCAGACGGTCGTAGAGGTCCGGCAGGAATTCGCCCCTATCCATCATTTCTTCCAACTCAGCGTTGGTCGCCGCGATGACGCGCGCGTCCACTTCGATGGATTTGGTGCCCCCGACCCGTTCGAATTTCTGGTATTCCAAAACCCGCAGAAGCTTTTCCTGGGCTTTGCAGCTCATGTTGGCAACTTCATCCAGGAAAAGCGAACCCCGGTGCGCCAGTTCAAGCCTCCCGCTTTTAGCTGCGGTCGCTCCTGTAAAAGCTCCCTTCTCGTGCCCAAACATTTCCGACACGAACAGCTCTTCCTGGAAGGCGGCACAGTTGATCACCACGTAAGGTTGGCCCGCACGTCCGCTCTCCTGATGAATAAAACGCGCCAGCAATTCCTTGCCTGTGCCGCGTTCCCCACGAATCAAGATAGGCCGCGGTATTTGCGCAAGCCTGCGGGCTTGTTCAACCACGGAAACAAATTCCTGGCTGTTTCCCACGCCAACAGTGTCCATTTCTTTGGACAAAGCAAAATAGCTCATAATCAATGCGAAGACTCTTTCAGGAAAAGCTCTGTTGTCGCCGTCCTTTATCACAACCTCCAATGTCATTCTGGAGGAATCCTGTCCGCTGGCTGCACAGTGCTGACCAGTAACCAGTAACCAGTAACCAGTAACCAGTAACCAGTAACCAGTAACCAGT
>JBHHYI010000404.1:0-2383 GCA_046757525.1 bacterium
GCTTCCCCCTCGATGTCAATCCGATTGGAAAGCACCATGGCGCCATTGGTCGGTTTTGAAATGGACAGTGAGCCGCTGCCCGCTTTTGCGCCATGATCCACTTTAGACTGTAAAGCGACTTTTTGCTCCAGAGTCTCAATGCGTTTCTTGAAATGGTTGAGCGTCCACAAAGAGAGCAGAAATGCTGTGATGACCACGGCGGTGAGAATGATGTTCCAGGGCACCTCCCTTAATTCTTGCAACAATCCAGGCCTTTTGCGTCTGGACTTTCCCTTGGGGGTCCCTTCAGGTTTGCTGGCACCGCCTGGTCTGGTGCTGAGCACAAACTTGTTGTAGCAGGCAATGCCGCAAAAATAATGATGGCTGGCCAAAATCTGACAGTCTGCGCAAACGAACTGTTTACACAAAAAGCATCTGCGGTTGGCTTTTTTCGTCGGATGATTCTTGCAAGCTGTTTCAACCATTGGCCTTCAGATTCGCTAAAGTGAATTCTAAAAGTAAAATAAGAAGCAGCAACTATTGAATTCCGTTGCGCTCGCCCTCTTTCCTTGGCATTGCGGTAAGTGGTATTTTACGAAATCCTGGCGGCAGAATCAAGACAAAATTCCTGTGGCGAGATCATTCAAACGGTTTCGAAAATATCTTGTATTTCAAAAAAATGGCTCTATGTCAATTCATGTGGGTAAATCAGGCTCATGAAACAAGAATAAGCCGCGGATTCACACTGATGCACACGTATTGAGTTAGCATACAAAGCGTCTGAACTCTACTTCTTCTTTTCCGCAATTAATGAGCAGCCCTACAAGCCGACAACATTGTGTTTTTTTAGCAAAGTTTTTGTTTTTTGAATACTTCCTAATCCGGACAAAGCTGGAACCCAAAAAGACAAAAATAATGCTTTTAATAATTTTGTCGTCAATTATTTTGTCTTATCAATTTCTGTACTTATGCGCCGGGTGAATCCGTGGCTTTCTAATTTTTTTCAATGTTACCCACACAAAACGACATAGCGCCTAAAAAAGCCCGCCCTTTGCACCGAGCCGGGCTTTTATTTTTCTTGCAACTGCGGGAGGAAGTCAATCTTTCCAGTTCTTTTTTGCTCTGTCGCAAATATCTTCAATTGTGCCTCTAATCAATCTTTTGCCCGTCACCTCAGCACTTCCAGCCTTCTGATTCATGCCAACGTTTCGACTATTTGGCACCTGGGGTGAGGGCGTGATGAAGCCATTCCCGCGGAGACCGTAGGTACGAGGGTTAAGTGCACGGCCCAGACCTCCAGCCCTGCAAGCGATCCGCGTCTGAAAACAATGCCAAAGTTTTCCCTTGACAACCCGCCGAATATTTTTTAGCTTAATTCTGCGAACGCTAATTCATCGTCTGAACCAGTGCCTAATGAGGGAGACGTCATGAAAAGATCCGACCTGAAGTTTACAGCGTTAATCCCGCTCTCGTTTCTTATTCTCCTCACCAGCGTGGCAACGCCGGCGCAAGCGCAAGAACGAGCAACCAGCAAACTGCGCTTAGCTTTGTCGTTTGCCAAAGCGATCAACAAAACCCCTCTGGACGGCAGGATGCTATTGATGATTTCCAGCGACGGCAGCCGGGAGCCGCGCTTTCAAATCATCGACGGCCCTAAGACGCAGTTGATTTTTGGAATCGACGTCGACGGGCTGAAACCAGGCGAAAACGCCGTGATCGATGCTACGGTTCTGGGCTACCCCTTGCGCAGCCTGGCCCAGATTCCCGCCGGGGAGTACTGGGTGCAGGGCTTGTTGCACCGCTACGAGACCTTCCACCTTGCCAACGGGCACACTGTGAAGCTGCCTATGGATCGCGGCGAAGGCCAGCACTGGAACCGGGCGCCCGGCAACCTTTACAGCACGCCCCGCAAGGTTCACATCGACCCCAGAAGCGACATGACAATCGAGATCACTCTCGACCAAAAAATTCCACCCATACCCGAACCACCGGAGACCAAATACATCAAGCATGTGAAAATTAAAAGTAAACTGTTGACGAAATTCTGGGGCCGTCCCATGTATCTTGGCGCTCACGTTCTTCTGCCGCAAGGATTTGACCAACACCCTGAAGCACGCTACCCGCTGGTGATCAATCACGGCCACTTTCCTTATACGTTCAGCGGATTTCGGGAGACGCCGCCGGACTCAGAACTCGCGCCACAGTACAGTGCAAGATTTCATCTGCAAGGGTACAACAAAATCATGCAGCAATATGCTTATCAGTTCTACAAAGATTGGACTGGACCGGACTTGCCCAGAGTGCTGCTGATAAAGATTCAGCATGCCAATCCCTATTTCGACGATTCCTATGCCGTGAACTCGGCAAATGTGGGGCCGTACGGCGATGCTATTACCTACGAACT
>JBHHYI010000405.1:0-2337 GCA_046757525.1 bacterium
CTTGTACTGGATGATGCTGGTGCGGGAGATGACCCCGAGCGCACGAATGCCGGCGAGCCGGGAGATCATTTCCTCGGTGAGGCCGTCCGCGAAATATTCCTGCTCCGGTGGGCCCAGATTCTCGAAAGGCAAGACCGCCAGCATTTTTCTTTGCGTGGTAACGTCGGTTTTCGTCGGTTTGAAAAAGAAATATCCCACGGCGGCTAAGATGAGAACGCCAAGAATGGTACCCGTTAGAACAAAAGAGTGTACTCTCTTTTTTTGCAATTTCGATCTGACCCCGGTCCTTGTCACAGTTTCCTTTGACTTGGTCTCCTTTTTCAAGCGACGCAAATCAACCGCTAACTCGTTCACCTGCTGGTAACGCTCAGATGGTTGTTTTTCAAGACACTTGTTTACGATTCTCTCAAGCTCCATCGGAACTCCGGTTCGCAAACCCGTAACAGGCTCTTGAGACTCATGCAAGATTGAATAGATGATGGCCTGGTCATAATCTGCTTTGAAGGGGGGTTGACCGGTGAGCATTTCGTAAAGCAGTACACCGAGTGAGAAGATATCAGTGCGATGATCGACCTCCCCGCCCTGTGCCTGTTCCGGCGACATATAGGCCACGGTACCCAACGTGGTACCTTCTTGGGTGAGCACGGTGCGGCCGGATAATTTGGCGAGCCCAAAATCGACGATCTTCACCTGTCCGTCTTCGGTTGTCAAAATATTGGCGGGTTTGATGTCCCGATGCACGATCTCTTTGGAATGTGCTTTTGTCAATCCCTGGGCAATCTGAATAGCGATCCGGAGAGCCTCATCAATGGGCAAGGGCCCGTGCTCAATTCTTTCCTTGAGCGATTGGCCCTCATAGCAAGCCATAGCAATGAACATCTGCCCGTCCTGGGTCTCATCAATTTCGTAGATGGTGCAAATGTTAGGATGGTCCAGTGATGAGGCGGCTTGTGCTTCATGAACAAAGCGATTTTTGGCTTCCTGGTCGCGGGTCAATTCAGGAGGCAAAAACTTGAGAGCGACCGTGCGTTTCAGCTTGGTGTCTTCGGCCTTGTAAACGTCTCCCATGCCGCCGCTGCCGAGCCTTTCGAGGATTTTGTAGTGAGAGATTTTATTGGGAGTCATTTTACTCTCGTGGATTGGTTAATATTTTTGCTAGCATGAATCCTCCAGCAATATAACCTATTCATTTAATGACTCAAAGGTGATGTTAAACCCAGCCCTTAGCGGTCTAAAACGCAATTTGCCATGCTCAAATCAAAACAAATTGGACTATCAGCCCGCGTATCATGAGCCACAAAACGGCCATGAAAGTGTGTTTGGGTTGCTAATGGTACAGCTTCGGAAAGTAAGTTTCAAAAACCAATCTAACACCATCAGTTTTTGAAAAAAAGGGAACGTCTCGATTACTGGGATGCGGAAACGCTATTTCGGTTAGCTTGTTCGAGTCGTTCTGTCGGCTCGACACTCCCCTTTGATCTTACACAAAATTTTACCTAAAGTAAGTAAAAGCTGCATCTTTGTCAAGAACAAAAATTGACAAAAAGAATTTTTTTAAGAGTTCGAATAAAGACGCATAAGCAAGATTAATCTCGTCGGAATCCTTTAAAGACCCCAGGTCAACGAGAAAGTCCGCCATTGACTCCATGATACGTCCGAAAATGCACAAAACTAACCCAGACCGCCAGCGCCCCGCCTTCGCTGCGAAAGCGGTCGATATACTTGCTACAAGCTTATCTTCTCTTCAACTTGGTTGATTACGGAAAGAATTCATCAAAGACCAGTGACATATAATATTGAGCACCGATCTTTCCATTGCCAATGCTTGTTCTATGTTCGTGGTTAAGTACATTTGCTCCACCAATTTTCAAAGTAGAATTGAAAGCTGGAATTTTATAACTCAATTGCAGATCGAGCACACCAAAGGAATCAACAGGTCCACTCCAACCGCCGGGGACATTCCAGAAAAAAGAATCCGACCATCTATAATTAATTCGGAATCCCAATTTATCAAGTATGTTTCCGTTACTAACAAAAAGGCTATACCTGTGTTTGGGTGTATTGAAACTTGGAATAAGGTCGGAATCGACACCCCCAAGCTGCAGATTGGCGAATGCATAATTACCACCCATTCTGTAGCCCTTTCCTATCGCGTAAGTGAACCCAAATTCAACCCCTTGAGATGTGACTTCATCTTTGGCATTTGCCACGAGGGTGTAAGTTCTGGTGGTGCCATTCAGGATGTCGCTTACTGCCGAACCATCCCGTACGTTGCCAACCAAAGCCGTCACGGCGTCAATAGAACCGATAAAATCTTTATATCGATTATGATAGTAG
>JBHHYI010000406.1:0-2292 GCA_046757525.1 bacterium
GCTTTGCGAGGCTTAGAGTTCTTAAAAAGCAAGGCGCTGACCAATACGTTCGCATCAAAAACAAAACGATACTTATTTTTCACTTAAAATAGCTTCTAAGATCTCCGGGGTTAGGCCTCTGGCCTGAGCTTTTGCGCTGATTCCATCCATTAGCTGCTTCAACGAGGATTTGTCTTTTGAAGCGACCTCTTTGAGCCACGTACTAATCAGAAATTGGATTTTCTTCTTTTCGTCAGGACTGGCTGATTTGTAAGCCTTAGCAGCCTCAGAATCTATTTGAATTGTGATCTCATCGAGTGAATTAATGAGTGAGTCCATAACAATATCTCCCGTTAACCTGGGAAAAAGGTAAGAAAACAAGGTGAATTTTGCAAGCGACTTTTTTGCTTAATCTGAAGGTTCTTGCGCGCACCTATGCGATTTCGCAGGCATGGAAGCTGTTCGCTCCCATGAAGATTTCTCGCTCGTGCACTTTCGCTTAATAATCATCCAGATTCCAGTTTTCGATGTCGGCGTCGTCGCCCTCGCCGCCATCCTCCCTGTCGGCGCCGTAGGATTCCAGGTCAAAAGCGTGGCTGTGCACGCCAGGCGAGATGTAGACAAAAGGCCCGCCCCAGGGATCTAACGGAACTTGATTGTGTTCCAGATACCCCTCCTCCCGCCATTTCCTGGGAATGCGGCCCGAAGTGGGTTTGTGCACCAGCGCTTCCAGTCCCTGTTCGGTCGTGGGGTAAAAACCGTTGTCCAGGTAGTAGAGCTTCAGCGCCTGTTCGAGGTTGGCGATCTGCATGACCGCCTTCAAGCGCCTTGCCTCCTCCGGCCGGTGCATGATCTTCGGCACGATAAACATGGCCAGGATCCCCAAAATGACGATTACCACCATGATCTCGATGAGGGTAAACCCCTGCTGTGATTTTAATCTCATAACTGTCTCCCACGTAAAACGCTTAATGAACCATGAGATTCAACTCAAAGATAGGCAGCAGCACGGCCGCTGCGATGAATCCCACCACCAGACTCATGCCGACAACCATTGCCGGCTCGATGAGCGAGGAGAGCCTGGTTATCGAATTGTCCACTTCCTCGCTGTACACCTCGGCAAGATAGGTGCAGATCTCGGCGAGCCCATCCGTGGCCTCGCCGACGGCCAGCATTTTAGTCACCATGGCCGGAAAGACTTTAGCCGTCGCCAAAAGCTTAGCCAGAGGCTTTCCTTCGCTGACGCCGGTGCGCGCCCGGACGAGAATCCGTTCAAACACCAGGTTCCCGGTACTCTTGGACACGATTTCCAAGGCTTGCAAAAGTTCAACACCGCTTTGCAAGAGCGTTGCCAAGGTCGCGGTGATTCTGAAAAGAATGACTTGTTTGAGCAAGTCGCCCAAAACAGGCAGTCGCAGCTTGAATTGGTCAAAACGCAACTGGCCGGACTCGGTTTTGAGGGAGCGCTGCAACAGCAGCCCCAATCCAAGCAACAGCAAAAGCGCCAACCACCACCATTGCGTTATGCCGTGGCTGATCCAGATTAACAGTCTGGTGACGAATGGCAGCTTCTGCCCCATGCTGGTGAATAAGTCGGTGAGAGTGGGCACGATATAGCTCATGAGAAAAATCACCACTGCCACGCCCGTCACCGTCAAAAAACCCGGGTAGTAAGAAGCGGCTCGCACGCGGGCAAGCAGTGCAGTCTGCTTCTTCTCCAACTGCGCCAGTTGCTTCATGACTCGGCTCAGTGCTCCCGAGGCTTCGCCCGCACGAGTGATCTGCACATGCACCTGGGAAAAGAATCGCGGGTGCTGCGACAGGGCTTCCCACAGGGCTGCACCCGCTGCTATTTTCTCCCGAACTTCGATCAGCAGCCATTGGAATTTCTTGTGTTCGGATAATTTGGTGACCTCCTCTAAAGCCTCCAGAAGCGGCACCCCGGCCTGCAAAAGTACGGCCATCTGTTTGAAGAAGGCAGCAACCTGTTTTTTCTCATGGCTTCGGGCAAACGGATTTACCTCAATCGACTGACTGGTTTCGGCCAACTCATCGAGTTTAGTAATGAACAACCCATCTTCCCGGCGCAATTTAAGCCGGGCCGCGGCAGGGTTGCTGGCCGACAAAACGCCCTTCTTGACTGCACCCGTTTGGTCAATGGCCTGGTATTCATAAATCGACATAAGCCACCCGCATGACTTCGTCTAAGGTCGTGATCCCTTGCAAGGCCTTGTGCAGACCGTCTTGTCGCAAAGGAACCATTCCTCGTTGCACCGTTTGTTTCTTGACTCTGTCGGCGTCGCGGCTTTCCAA
>JBHHYI010000407.1:0-2282 GCA_046757525.1 bacterium
GCGATGCCCATGATTTCAAATGAGGTTTTCACACAGTCTGAGGAGCGTGGGAACGAGAGGGTTAACGGTGACCTTCTCTCAGAAGGTTACCGTTTGCCTGCTTTCGTTCCAACCCCGTGGAAACCAGGGGCTGCTCGGCTGCACCGAACCCTGAACCGGTCTCTACCTCTTTTCCAGCACCACTTTCGAGCCGGTGTGCAAATCTTGAGCGGGCCGCAACACGACGCGGTCGCCGACCGCAACGCCTTGCAAAACCTCCACTTGGCCTGCAACCTCTTCGCCAACTGTGACCGAGGTTTCGGTGACCGTGTCCCCGTGCAAGACGAAGACCACCTTCAGGTCCTGCTTCGACACGATGGCTGATTTGGGGATGGCGGTCATGGGTTCTGAGGTGTGATCGCTTTCTTCTAACGTTCTGGAGAAAAAATTCACTTTCGCGCTCATCTCAGGCAGCACTTTTTCGTCGCGGTCCACAAAGCGTATTTTGGTCAAAACCGTGGCTTTGGAACGGTCGGCCGTGGGCACGATCTTGTGGACGTAGCCAGGGTAGTAGTGGCCGGGAAAGGCGTCCAGAATGATGTCGCAAGCCTGGCCCACGCGCACCCGTTGAATGTTGGCTTCCGAAACGTCGGCTTCAACCTCGAGAGATGTCATGTCGGCGATGGTGACAACAGCACCGCGAGAGTTGGACGAGGCGGCAAAGGGCGCCACCATTTCGCCCACGTCGGCATTCTTGGTCAAAACCGTGCCGTCGAAAGGCGCGCGGATTCTGGTGTTCTCCACGTCGACCTGGGCTGCTTGTACGGCGGCTTCCGCCTGTGCGATTTGGGCTTTGGCTGAGGCCACCGTTGCCAGGGCGCTCTTGTAACGGGCTTCTGCAATGTCAAACTCGGAGTCGGAGATGAGTCCTTTTTCCGTCAGACCTTTTTGTCTCTGGTAGTTGAGTTCGGCTTCGTGCAGATCGGCCTGGTTTTGCGTCAGAAGCGCTCGGGCCATTTCCAGATTGGCGCGCGCCTGGGCCAAAGCGGCGTCAACATCGGTGTGTTCCAACTCCGCGATGATCTGACCTTTCTTAACCACATCCCCTTCTTCGACGTTCAGAACTTCCAGCCGGCCGCTGCCTTTGGAAGCGATGGCCGCCTGCCGCTGCGCCACGACGTAGCCGCTCGCCGTCAAAATGGCCTCGGCCTGGGAAGGGTAAATCGTTGCAACCGTCGCCACTGAAACGGTTGGGATGGAATCCATTCTGGCGTTCAATAAATAAATCACTGCGACCAGGATCACCAAAACAAGCGTCCCACCCACTACCAACTTGTTCTTGGAAGCTGGCCCTGTGCTTTCAACCTGTTCGCTTTCACGATTTATTTTCAGGGCCGACAGATCTGCTGTACCGGCTCGTTTCTTAGACATAATTGCATCCGTTTGTTAACCCCAAAAGAAAAAGGTTGCAGCATCTTCGCATGACAAATCTTCCTTCGGTCAGTCTTTGGCCGTACTTTATTCACAAGACTGTTGTGAAAAACTCATAGCCCGACTCAAGGCCTTGTGGGGAGTCACGCATGCCTCAAGACCCGGGTTTGCAATGGGCAGCGACAAGACAATCCTGGATGATGGCTTCATAACTACATGCCATGCAAGGACAGGTAAAGTTGAAGTTTAGTTCAGACCATGACTTGTGGACTTTTACAACGGTCTTGTTATTGAATTGAATATAGTCAACTTTGCTACGAAAATCAAGCACATTGCTTTCCAGGCAACACGGTCCTGGAAGACTTTAGACTCAGGCTCGCAGAGATTCGTCCGGCAGGTTTCCGACGGTTTCTGTAACCGAATATTGTGTCTCACGGAAACCGCGCCGCTTATCTCACGTACGAAGCTTTTAGGAAACGCCTTGCTGTCGTCCTTTATTACAGCCTCCAGTGTCATTCAGGAGGAATCTTGTTGGCTGGCTGCACAGTGCTGACTTGTAACAAGATGCCTCCTGCATGACAGGGCTGCCTTTGGCGTTTCCGACCTTTAAAGCAATCCGGCAGCCGCCGGATTGCGGGGGATCTTAGGCATTTCTTCCCGACAAAACAACTGCGTAGTGTCATTGCTTCCCGGGAAAAGTTTGGCACCACTTTTTTGCTGTTTTCCCCTTGTTTTGCAGATCCAATTATTGTATATTTTATGTCATAATGACCATTTATTTTGAATCCGTAACCGTCGTTGCAAAGGGGTGAAAAACAAAACAATAAACTAAAAACTTAGGAACCAAGAAATGAAAACTTCTGGTATCCAAC
>JBHHYI010000408.1:0-2258 GCA_046757525.1 bacterium
AATATGAGCCTGACCTATGAAGCCAGATTCTACCACGCGAGTAGCCCGACCGACTGCCAATCTATCAGCAATTGCTGAGATGTACGCAAAAGGACTTGGTTTCACAGTGCTCGCCCAGTTTCAGGATCACGAGGGCTTCGACGAGCGTCATCCTCGGGCATCCCAATCAGCCTTACCATATCGAGTTCACAACCCAACGGGGGCACCCGGTCGGCAAAGCACCAACCAAAGATCATCTGTTGGTATTCTACATTCCTGACCAAGACCAGTGGGCGGCAAGCTGTGAGCAAATGCTTGCGGCTGGGTTTCGCAGCGTCTCATCGTACAATCCGTATTGGGATGTCCGTGGGAGAACTTTTGAGGATCTTGATGAGTATCGTGTTGTGCTCCAGAACGCCGCGTGGACCATGTAGATGAGGCCATAGCCTAACGACAGGATGAACCTGACTGGTATTCCGCTCGCTCCATACCAGCAAGTTATCTTCGTGCAATCAAAAGGAGAAAGCCATGGAAGCATGCTATGAGTACTTAGGTTGTGACAAGACAGACTGCATAATGTATGGGCGGAAGGACACTAAACGCTGTTGGGAAATCGAAGGGACATTATGCAACCATCCTGGCATTCAGATCGTAAGGGACAAACTCGCTGGAAAGAAAGAAGATGCATGTATTCGTTCTGGTTGCATCTACTACAAAGCGGCAAAGGATAGGGGCATTGTATAGGGGCAGGGGTCAGAGATACATTGCTAACGACCTAAGAGTTAGCAGCGGACGCGTTGGCCCACATCCGAAGGTTTCATCGGGAAATGCTGGCTCATGTCAGACTTCAGAGCCAATTTTGGGCGCACTATTCCCATGCAAAGCTTGTCCCTGCGGAGGCAGGGAAGCAGCAGAGGGCATAGTAGGCATGGGAAGGTGTTCGGTATGGATGAGATATCGTGGTACCTCCGGGAAACCAGGCTGCCAGCAAAGAAAACAAACTTCATCCTGATGCGGGATAGTGACTTATATTGGAAAGCCCGAACGGTACCTTTTGGTTTAATTGGTGGATAAGTAAGTCGAGCCGTGGGTGAATATTCATGTTGAATAGATTTGATTTTGTTTGTATATTAAAAACAGTACCTTGATAAATGAAGAAGATTTACTTGCACAGTTAGGAGTTTTCAATGTCTGTCGTCGAAACGAGTTACGAACATATTATCCTTAACGAAAAAAATCAAGCGATCATTGAAGGCACGAGAATCAAAGTAATTGAGCTCGTACTTGACAAAATAGCCTACGGTTGGAGTCCTGAAGAACTGCAATATCAGCATCCCCAACTTACTCTTGGCCAAGTATATTCAGCCTTGGCTTATTATGCTGATCACCAGGAAGAACTCGATAAGGAAATAGAAACTCAATTGCAGCAAATAGACCAATTGAGAGAATCGGTAAGACCCACTCCCCTCGTCCAAAGGCTGAAGGCTAAGAAACTGATTTAATGACAATCCAACTTTACACGGATCATAACGTGCCTCGCGCAATTGTGGACGGACTAAGATCACTTGGTGTCGACATCGTTACTTCATACGAAGATGGCACCAGTGAATTCGATGATTCAGAGCTGTTGGACCGAGCGACGGAATTCGGCCGCGCGTTATTCACCAGAGACTACGACCTACTGCAGGAAGCAACAAAGCGGCAAAGGAGTGGTGTTCGCTTCAGTGGTGTCATTTATGCACACCAGTTACGAGTTTCAGTGGGAACCTGTATTCGTGATTTAGAAATCATTGCAAAAGCGGGAGATCGTGAAGATATCGAGAACAGAGTCGAATTCCTACCACTGTAACTTCTACCAGACAGTCTCCCGTTCGACAAATGAAGTTTAAGTACAACGAAACTAAACAGCTAACGACCTAAGAGTTAGCAGCGGATGCGTTGATGGACAGGGCGCGTGTAGCATTCCTGGGGTGCGTTTCTGTATATATTGCAGTCCGTCAGCAGACCATGGGTGTCGACTTAAGAGACTTTCAGAGCTATAAGCGCGACCCTTCTCGTTGCAAAATTTTATTTTGGAACGCTCTGGTAGTAGAAACCGACTTTCTCGAAGAAAGTCGGTTTCTTGATTGTAGCAAAGGCAAAACCATGCGCATCCAACTCAAACTCTCCGTCACCGGCCCGAACCGCACCTTGCCTTTAAACAGCAACTACTTCCAGAGCGCGCTGATTTACAGGATTATCAACAGCGCGTCGTCGGAGTATTCGAAGTTTTTGCACGA
>JBHHYI010000409.1:0-2241 GCA_046757525.1 bacterium
ACGTACTTAAAGCCAATAATTTTACCGACGTAAAAAAAATGTTGCTCGTTAAATAAGGAAAATCTTCCGGTAGGTTATTGACAAATCCGGTTATATTTCATAGATTTTTTAAATGAAGTAACCGGAAAGTCACTTAACAAACCGGAGGTTTTATGTATAGCACACGAAGGAGTTTATACGATCGTTCTTTGGAAAAGACGCCGGAGCAAGTATTTATCAACTCGCTTCGGCAAGAATTTGAGCTTTCACCTGCTGAAAGTGTTGGTGTCTTAGAGTTAGCAAAAGCTTGTCTTTTTGGCGAGTTGCCTCAGACCTTAGGGAAGTTAAAATATTTATGTGCCTCCATCAAAGCCAAACATGGCAAACCTCTTTCAGAGCAGGACCTGGTTCGTGTTGAATTGACCCTGGATGGCGGCATCGAGGATTTGGATGTTTTACGGACGCAGGGCACACGCGCCCTTCGTCAACTCAAAATATTGCGTATAAGTGATGAGGCGTATTTTCAGAGTGGTTTACTGACCCAGGAAGATTTGGGTCGGCTTCTGCAGGTTTCGAGCCGGACGATTCGTAGTGATATAGCTGAGTTGATTGCTGATGGCAACACGATTCACACCCGTGGTTATGACCATGATATTGGCCGCAGCGTTTCGCACAAAACCAGGATAGTTGACCTGTATCTTTCAGGTTTTACCTATGATGAGATCATGCACCGGACCCGGCACAGCGCTCATGCTGTGAAACGTTATGTTTGCACTTTTGGCCGTGTTTTGCTGCTTTTAAATCGCCATGTGACCTCCGTTTCAGAGATTAGTCGTTTATTGAATCAAAGCGAACGCTTAACCAACGAGTATTTGGGGCTTTTTGAGAAATACAAACAAGGCGACCGGTGGCCACAGGTTTATGTTGAACTTTTAGAACAACTTAGGACGCTTTATCCTGCGAAAAAAAAAGCCGGGAAGGAGGTGGGCTGCCATGATGAGTAAAGTTCGCAATCGTTATGCCTCCATCCCCAAGCGCAGTTTTCGCAACGCGGTGATTCGTCTATTGGAGGAACAGTACAAGATAGTTGGCAGCCATAAGGTGTTGCATATGATAGCCGATGACATTGTAGGACTTCACAAGGAATTTTACCCGGAGATAGATAAGCAGCATTTGGGGCATATTGTTTGGCGCACGACGGGAGCCGGTTGCACGAAACCGAGCTACGGCACGCGTGTGGAAGATTATGAGGTCAAGACCGTGATATTGCCTTTAGTGACCGAGAAAGACGTAGAGATGCGTATAGAGAGTTTTTATGGTCACAAAAATGACAACTATAAAAAACAACAGGAGCGCGATATGGAGGTGATGGCTCGTGTGGTCAAGAGTGCTTATGAGCAAGGCGGTCTTCTGAGCGGCGCCGAGCTCAGTGTGCTTTTAAATCGTTCTTTGGGAACCATTGGTCGCTATATTAAGAAATATCATGAAACCCATGATGATATTCTCCCGACCAAAGGGATGATTTTGGACCAGGGCAGCAAGCCAACGCATAAAGCTGCGATTTTGAATTTATATGAACAAGGTTATCCAGAAGTGGATATTGCCCGTCTGACCAACCATACGCTTGAATCGGTCGGTCGCTATATCAAGAATTACAAAAGAATCAAGTTAATGCTTGAGAAGGGATTTAATTTAATGGAAATGGTCAGAGTGACTGGTCTTGGGCGCAGCACGATTATTCAGTATCGTGATTTAGTTTACTTATATCATCCTGATTTAAAGCAACCAGAGAAAAATTGATTGACCAGAATAACTAAAATGAGTTTTTTAGGAGAGCTGACTTCTGCATTACCGCAATATCAAAAAACAAATGGGCTACTTAAAAGTAACCCACTTGTGACATTGCGTATAAAGCATCGTCAGTCTCCGAGTAAGTTGCTCTCCAGCAGCGCTTACTCAAATTAGAATTAAAAAGAATTAGAATGAAAATCAAGGGAATATTTACTAAATTAACTGAATTTGACTTATCGGAAAATTTTCCTAATACAAAATAAAACAAAAATTTTTCACAGGTACAAAACAATGTTCGGCTAACAATCGTTTCCAGTGGATTGAAACCGCCGAGGTTTTTGGACAGTTTTGTGGTTGGTTTCAAGTGTTGTGATTTTATCAAGTTCATCTTATGCGGTTTCAACCACTGAAACGTGCGTTAGAAGGGCAACGTCCAGTGGTGCTTAAGGCAAGCAGCCGTCAAAGAATCCG
>JBHHYI010000410.1:0-2237 GCA_046757525.1 bacterium
AGAATGAGGGTACCCACGGCGGTTTAGTTCAAGCGTCTTTACACCATTTCTGTTTTTTGCCTCTTCCGGTATTCCTCGCCCTTTTGCTGCAAGCCTACTTCCAGCGCCCGTTGTTCGTCTAAATGGTGTTGTTCAGCAAATTCGCGCACGTCCTGGGTGATCTTCATGGAACAGAACTGCGGGCCGCACATGGAGCAGAATTTCGCTTCTTTGAAGGCTTCGTGGGACAGGGTTTCGTCGTGATAGGCGCGCGCGGTTTCCGGATCCAGGGCGAGCTTGAATTGGTCTTCCCAGCGGAATTCAAAACGGGCCTTGGAGAGCTCATCGTCCCATTTCTGGGCGCCGGGATGCCCTTTGGCCAGGTCTGCCGCATGCGCCGCGATCTTGTAGGCGATCAGCCCCTGCTTCACATCCTCTTTGTTGGGCAGCCCCAGGTGCTCCTTGGGTGTGACGTAACACAGCATGGAGGTTCCGTACATGCCGATCATGGCTGCCCCGATGGCTGAGGTGATGTGGTCGTAGCCCGGGGCGATGTCGGTCACCAGGGGTCCCAAGGTATAAAAGGGCGCTTCATGGCAGATCTCCATTTCCTTGTCGACGTTCTCTTTTATGAGGTGCATGGGGATATGACCAGGGCCCTCAATCATGACCTGTACGTCGTGCTGCCAGGCGATTTCCGTGAGCTCGCCCAGAGTTTCCAACTCTGCAAATTGCGCCCGGTCGTTGGCATCGGCAATGGCGCCGGGGCGCAGGCCGTCGCCCAGAGAAAAGGTGACGTCGTATTTCTTGAATATTTCACAAATCTCCTCAAAATGGGTGTAGAGGAAGTTTTCCTTGTGGTGGTACAGGCACCACTTGGCCAGGATGGAGCCACCACGCGAGACGATGCCCGTCAGACGATTGGCCGTAAGCGGAATATAGCGCAACAGCACGCCGGCGTGGATGGTCATGTAGTCCACGCCCTGCTTGGCCTGGTCCTCGATTACTTTGAGCATGAGGTCTGCGCTCAGATCTTCCGGCCGCTCGACGTAGGTCAACGCTTCGTAAATGGGGACGGTACCGATGGGCACCGTTGAATGGCGCAGGATGGCCTCGCGGGTTTCGATGATTTGTTTGCCGGTGGACAAATCCATGACCGTATCCGCACCCCAGCGTATGGCCCAACGCAGTTTTTCCACTTCCTCTTCGATGGAAGATGTGGTAGCCGAGTTGCCGATGTTGGCATTCACTTTCACCGAAAAATTCTTGCCGATGATCATCGGTTCTAACTCCGGGTGCTTCACATTGGCGGGTATGATGGCGCGTCCTGCCGCAACCTCCTGGAGCACGAATTCAGGCGGGACATTTTCTCGCCTGGCCACATGATCCATTTCTTCGGTGATGATACCCTGGCGGGCAAAATGCATTTGGGAGAGATTGTCTCCAGACCGCCTTTTTATCCACGCACTTCTCATGATCAATCCTCCAAGATTAAACAAAAAAACCGTTCCCTGAGCCACGAGCATGGCCTGGAAAACGGTGGCACATAGAAGTCTGGTAAAATGTTTGAACCGTTTCCTACGCCAGCATTATCTGGGTCAGGTTAAAAGGGTTCGCTCTCAGCCGACCGCCTTGGGTCAGCACCCCTACGGATGATCCTACACAAATAATATACTAAACCGTTTGTACATAAGCAACTCCTATTCTTCCCCTCTGCCAACGCACAAGCTTACCAACGAAATCGTTCCAGATCAATTCTCCCCTGTTCGTCGAACCGCACGCCTTCCGCTTCCAGCAAAGACTGCTGCAGGCGCCGGTGGTAGTCGTCCGGGAAGGAGCTTTGGCCCCGCGCGTTGATCACCCGGTGCCAGGGAACTTCAGCGGCGTCGGGCAGCGTGTGCAAGGCCCAACCGACCATACGCGCACATCCAGGGCGCCCGGCCAGCCTGGCAATTTGACCGTAGGTTGCTACTTTTCCTTTTGGAATTCTCGCAATAATTTTGTAAAATTGTTGGAACAGATTTGAGGTCATGCCTAAATCTAACAATTTTTTGTGAATATGCAATAGCACCAAGTAGAGCGATTCTTAGCTATGATGTCATTGCGAGTCAGGCAGTCGCCTGACGAAGTCGAGGGGTCTGATTTAGGCACAAACCAGATTTCTCCTCGCTGTGCTCGTCGAAATGACAAGACAAGGGGTTGGGAAATGACAGTGAATAACTGATCAGCCACGCTTGTCATTCCGAGCGGAGTCCGGC
>JBHHYI010000411.1:0-2236 GCA_046757525.1 bacterium
CCGCAATTCTGGACTGCGGGACCCGCAGTCTCTCAAGCTAAGCGAAGAAAAGCGCGAACCCAAAAAGCTCGGCCACAAGCTCACCGTAAATGATGCGCTGCCCACGCAAGAGGTGCCGTCCAAGGTCTTCCTACGAAAAGCTCGCCTCGAGCAACAGCAGTTCAAGCGCCTCGTGCAAACGGACCTCAACATGATCAAGAACTTCGAAAGGACCAACAACAAATATATGGTAGAAGTTCACAAAAAATACTCAATCCCGGCTGCGTGTATCGTGTTTGTCCTCATTGGTGCACCGCTGGGGATCCTGGCGCGACAGCGCGGCATGGCGGCGGCCGCCATCAGCATTGTGTTTTTCCTGTTGTATTGGGCGTGTTTAATCGGCGGCGAAACGCTGGCAGACCGACAAAAACTTTCACCGTTCTTAGCCATGTGGGCGCCCAACATTTTGGTGGGCATTGGCGGCGTCTTTCTGGTTCTGCGCTCGGTGCGGGAAGCTTTTACCACCCGCCTGGAATTGGGGCGTCGTTTTTTCAATGTACTGCAAAAAATCCGACAAGCTCATTAAGCGACTCATTTGATGCGGATCTTAGACGTCTATATCCTGAAACGGTTCGTTACTATTCTTCTCTTCGCCCTGATCTCATCTCTGCTCATCGTCATCGTGGTAGACCTGGTCGGCAATCTCGATAAATTCATCGACAAAAAGGTGCCTTTCCTTGTCGTGGTAAAATACTACGTGTTTTATATGCCGTACTGGCTGCTCCTCATATTACCCATTGCCATGCTTTTGTCCAGTTTGTTCAGCGTCGGACATCTGGCGCGCAATAATGAACTCATTGCCATGAAATCGGTGAGCATTCCCTTGAGCAGAATTTTGCGGCCGCTGCTCATGTTGGGCCTGGTGATCAGCCTGGTCGCCCTGGCTTTTGGCGAAAAAGTCGTGCCGTTGGCCAGCCAGGGGAAATCCAATATTGAAAAAAAATACATAGAGGTTACAGTTCAACACCTTCGAACCCGGGTGACCAACATTTATTGGCGCGACAAACTGGACCGACGCATCTTCATCGGGTATTACGACAGCTTTACCAAGACCGCCAACAAAGTGAGCATCCAAAAATACCTCGGCGATGAGATTGTCGAACGCATAGATGCCCCAAAAATGATCTGGAAAGACGGCACCTGGGTGCTTTACAATGGCTACAAACGCTCGTTTGACGGCAATCATGAAAAAGCCGAGCCGTTTCGAACCTTTCCCGAAACGCAAATAGACTTTAAGCCGCAACAGTTGGCGCAGACCCAGGTGGAGCCTGAAGACATGTCGTTTGAAGAGTTAAAACATTTCATCGCAGAAGTGACAAAAAATGGGGGCAATCCCACCCGCTGGTTGGTTGACTTGAATCTGAAACTCTCTATCCCATTTGCCAATTTCATCATGGTGCTGTTTGGCGCCCCTCTGGCTTCAAACAAAAAAAGGAGCGGCGCCATCATGGGCATATTCATCAGTCTGCTCATTTGCTTCTTGTATTTCGGCATGGTCAAGTTGACGCAAACCACGGGACAAAATGGGACGCTTTCACCCCTGCTGGCAGCCTGGTTGTCCAATGGCGTCTTCTTTGTAGGGGGACTCTGCCTATTGGCAGTTGCCCGCAAGTAGAGCGGTTGTGCGGCAGGTGGCAACTAATTCTGAATTGAACGATGAGAATCTATTCACTACCCGGTGCTGGAAACATTCTGTTCCGCAAAATACTCAGTGGCGCCGGGTCGTTGGCATCCTGCACGCCGCAACCTACTTTCCTCGATGCTTGTGTTTACTTTCTGCTGACTCTGTTTCAGCCGTTTACGTGCTGCGGGCTGGCGCGTAAGGGCCCGTTTCTTGCGCAGCCGAATATTCAGTCAACTGCCGGGTATCAGAGCGTGAACTTCAACAACTAAAAGGATTGAACATGGAATGGCTCAAACCTCAGATCGTTTGGTTTGTCGTAGGGTTCATCATGATTCTCCTGGAATTCGCAATCCCGGGCATCATCACGGTGTTCTTCGGACTTGGCGCCTGGTTGGTAGCTTTGCTCTGTTTATTCCTGGACCTTTCTGTTAATCTGCAATTGCTGATTTTTTTGGTGTCTTCTGTGTCGCTGTTGGTCTTTCTGAGAAAGTGGTTCAAATCCCTCTTCCTCGGGCACTATGCAACCAGTGCGGAGGAGATTGAAAATCTGGAAGAATATGTGGGCCAGAAGGC
>JBHHYI010000412.1:0-2188 GCA_046757525.1 bacterium
GATTGCGCTTTTGACGGTGAGTGCGCAGGCGATTAAAGCAGCATTAGCCAATCCTGTTGAAAGTTTAAGATATGAGTGAGAAATCAAGCTGTGGGGCTGGCGTTGGGCATTGCGCTGGTGAGGGTGAGCACACAGGCGATTCGGGCAGCGCTGGCGAATGCCGAAGGGGAGTGCCGTTCAGCTCATAACGCTCTTATCCAATTAGTCGGCTTCCGCAACCTTGACAGAATGCTTTTTAGCAAGCTGCTGCAATTTCTGATCAAGAGTTAGCAACATGCCATTTTCCCTGCGAGCCAGAACCAGATAGAGCGTGTCATAAACCGGATGATGAGTGGAACATGCAAGTGCAAACGCTTCTTTGTACATACCGGAGGATTCGACAAAATCATCAGACAACGCCATGGTTAGTTCGAGCATTTCCTCACAAACATCGAGCGGGAGATTCTCGAATTGATGATATTTCCAGAAGGCATTGGTCACTTCGGGCACAAACAAGTCCGGCGCGATCACCCAATCCGCTTTGGAAAGGAGGTCAGCGCAAAAAGCAGCCTGGGATCGCCCCAGCGCGATTCCGATGGCTGCACTCGCGTCCAGCACGTAAATCATCGATTTCTATCCTCTCGAATCAGCTGCGTTGGGTCGGTTAGCACGTGGGTTGCCAGGGCTTCTGCTTTTTTTTGCAGCACTTCGAGAATCCTGCGTCTCCGGCTTTTCGGGTCGAGAGGCGCTTCCAGGCCCTGGGCCAAGGTGGCGATCGCCTGTTGCGCGAGTGTTCTATGCTTGCTTCGCGCTTGCTGTTTGAGTTTTTGATAAATCGCTTCTGGCAAATCACGGACTTGTAAAGATGGCATCACACACCTCTTTGTTGCATTCGAATTTCATGAGCATGCATTTTGATGAAAAAGGTAGTAAATTAGAAGTTTGAAAACAAGTACTTTTTTTCGGCAAACCGGCCTGCGTTCTCCGCAAAAAGCAACAAAGAAGCACGCGCATGTTTAAGAACTATCTCATATTTCATCAAGCTGGTGCTGTTGGCCAACCTCATCGCCTGGCCGGTGGCCTGGCACTGGTGATTGCGCTGCTGACGGTGAGTACGCAAGCGATCAAGGCCACTTTGGTCAATCCTGATGAATAAATCAATAGCCGATTGGTGATTGCCAATTTTGGAGGAAAAAATACGAAATCGCTGCAATCATTTATTGCGTTTTTTTGCCAGTATTTTGTCAAGATTCTCGATGAGGTCAGACATGTCGAGAGCGTTCGAGAATTCTCTAACTGTTGCTCTTATTCGCTCATATTCCAGATTGGGGTTGGCATCGATGAGGGAATCAATGTCGATTAGATCTTTAGGACGTGCAGCCACGGCCTTCATGATGATCAGATCTTCGGGTCTCGGGAGCCGTAGTTTCAGGTCTCCAATTTCAAATTCGCTTGCATTTAAGAGGCTCTCTTCTTCAAAAGGTAAGGCGGCAAATGCAAGGTCGATATCGATATGGGTTGGCTTATGTTTAAGTAAGAGCATGCGAGATTTTTGTGCAAACTCCAGCGAGTCGCGAATGCGTGGAGAAAAGTTATATTGTGCCCCCTGGGAAAGGAACTCTGACCATCGTTCTTCTTCAAGTTGGATAAGGACGTCAACATCGTGGGTAAGCCGGGGACGACCCAACAACGAGGCCGCAACCCCGCCAATTACCATGCCATTTACTCGTTCGGTTTCGAGCCAGTTCATAAGGTCACGCAGGGCATGTAATAGGGGGGCGAGCGTGTCCGGTTTAGCCACGATATTTTTCTCTAAGTTGTTGCCAGCGTTGCCAGAGTTCTGCTTCGTCCGAATCGATGGGGTCGTTCCACCCCAGAGCTTGACCGGAAGCCATAAGTGCGGCGGTTTGCTGCAGTTTCTCAGCGAGGGTGGTTTTTCGCAGTTCCTTGCTTTCGGCCGTGTTGACCATTTGCCAGCGTTTTCGAAAGGCTAAGGCTTGTTCTTTGGTTAGTTGACCCATGATGGTCCTCTATATGAATTGCGGAGCACTGCTCTTTTTCCAGAAGAATCGTATTTAAATAAATATAGCAATAAATGTAAGAAATTACAAGAAACTTGATTTAAATATTTGTCTGTAAACGTACACCTTGTGTAATGCTAACGGATAGTTTTCAGTGAGTTCTATTTTTGTATTTTCTTTAAAAACAA
>JBHHYI010000413.1:0-2172 GCA_046757525.1 bacterium
GAGCACGGTATACCGTGCCGTAGATGGCGTTCATTTTGTGCTTCACCAGGCAGCGCTGCCCTCGGTGCCGAGGAGCATAGGGGATCCGGTGACCACAAATGAAGTGAATATAACTGGTACGTTGAACGTGTTGATAGCCTCCAGAGATCGTGGAGTTGAACGTGTAGTGTTCGCTTCGTCATCTTCGGTTTACGGCAACGACCCAAGACAACCTAAACACGAGGACATGCGTCCCCGACCCATGAGCCCTTACGCTATTTCCAAATTAGCTGGCGAGGCTTATTGTTCGGCTTTTACTCGGCTTTACAATTTACAAACAGTGATTCTCAGGTATTTTAATATCTTTGGCCCGAAGCAAGATCCTTCTTCTCAATACTCAGCCGTGATTCCCAAATTTCTTAAGGTGATGCAAAAGAACCGGCGGCCTACGATTTATGGGGATGGAAAGCAAACTCGCGATTTTACGTTTGTTGAAAATATTGTTTCTGCCAATTTGCACGCTTGTGAGATAGAAATCCTTCCGGAAGAAAGCATTTTTAATTGTGCGTGTGGTACGCAAATTTCAGTGCAGGATTTAGTTGTCGAGCTAAATAGGATTTTGGGCAAAGATATCAATCCCATTTTTTCTGATCCAAGGCCGGGCGATGTACAGCATTCTTACGCCGATGTTTCGCGGGCGGTTCATCATTTGCGCTTTAAGCCTATGGTTCAATTTCGAGAAGGGCTAAAACGCACAGTTGATTGGTTTTCTAATCACTGAGCTTATGTATTAGAAATGCTTAACGCGATTACAGTAGATGTCGAAGACTGGTTCCATGTGGCAATCTTTAGAAAAGTGATTGACCGCAAAGATTGGGATAGGCAGGAGGTTCGAATCCACGCCAACATTTGTAGAGTGCTCAAGTTGTTTGAGGAATTCAAAGTTAAAGGGACTTTTTTCGTATTAGGGTGGATTGCTGAACGATATCCTGAAGTGGTTCTAACTATAAAAAAATATGGCCATGAAATAGGAAGTCATGGCTATAGCCATGCGATAATCTATGAGCATTCCAAAGAAGATTTTGTCCGGGACCTGGAAAGATCTATTTCTGTTTTAGAGAAGACAATTGATGAACAGATTTATTCTTATAGAGCACCAAGTTATTCCATTACTCTGCAGACGCTTTGGGCATTGGAAATGTTATCCCAAAAGGGGATTCGATACGATTCAAGCATCTTTCCGATCAAACACGACTTGTATGGGATTCCGGCGATGCCACGATTCCCATTCTATATCAAGTGTCACAATGGTCAGAAACTGATTGAATTCCCGCTGTCGACAGTACAGATTTGGAAAGAAAACGTGCCGATTTCAGGCGGCGGGTACTTACGACTTTTCCCATTTTGGTTTATAAAAAACGGCATCAAGCGACTCAACGACATTGGCAAGCCCGTAATCCTGTACTTTCATCCCTGGGAGCTGGATCCCGCTCAACCAAGGCTCCACGTGAATTTTGTTTCAAGATTCAGGCATTATTTCAACCTTGAAGCTACGGAGTCGAGACTGCGCAGACTTTTGAGCGAATTTGAATTCTCGTCGTTGGGTGAGGTGATGGAATCGCTAAAGATCGAGTATCAATGGCCAAGCTTAGCTGAGTTTCAGAGGGTTAGCAATCAGGTGACACCAGAGAGGGATCGTTAATTCCCCTGGGCTTCTGGAGCAATCCTGGTGAGGATGTTTCCAGAATTCCGGTCTCCTGAAGCTTCGAGATAAAACCGGTATCTGCCAGGTTGGTCTCAGAAACCTTGTTTTGCCACCTTAGGAAAGACTGTTATGGGACTCACATGGCGGAGCTGTGTCAGGACTTTGCAGAACTGATTATAGTATCGTCTATTATGAGAGGGAGCAAAGATTATGAAGAGCCAAAACTCATCCCACTGGTATGCGCTGTACACCAGGCCCAGGTTTGAGAAAAAAGTTGACCTCTTATTGCAAGAAAAAGGTTTGGAAAGCTACTTACCCCTTCACACCGTTCTTCGGCGATGGAGCGATCGGTGGAAAAAGGTAGAAGAGCCACTATTTAGTTGCTACGTATTCGTCAGGATTTTACTAAGCCAGAGAATTCATGCTGTTCAGACCGACGGGGTAGTGCGCATCGTGTCATTTACTGGCACTCCGTCGCCTATTCCTGA
>JBHHYI010000414.1:0-2144 GCA_046757525.1 bacterium
CGAATTCGGTCGACAATTTCTTCGACCCCGGCGTCTGCCGCAATCTTCTTATTGTTCTCTTCGACAATCAACGTGTATACTTTGCCGCCAAGTTCGGTGAACTGCTTCTCTATTTTCCTCTTGATGTTCAAAATGTCAACTTTGATTCTGCCAATTTTGGTCAACTCTTCCGTTTTCTCCACAACGGTGTCAACGCCTTCCCTGATCGTTTTGGTAATGTCTTCCCAGAGATTTGACATAGTTACTCCTAAAGATAATTAAGATTATGCCCCTCTTTTTAATTTGGCAAATTTAAACAGTTTTGGTGAGAAAAGCAAGTGAAATCGATGGAGCCGGCAGCGCAAGGCTCATTCACCGGAGCGGTTCGATGGACTTCCCTGCCAAATCAGGCGGCCGGTAATTCTGAATGGCTGTGATGGCTTGTTGTGGCGTTGTGACGACTTCGTAGATCGAGCCAAATCTTTTTTCGACAAAACTCTCTGCAACACCCAACTTGAATTGTTCAACCAAATTGTCAAAATATCCTTTGACATTGATAATGATGATCGGCTTATTGTGGAACCGTAGTTGCTTGAAAGAAATCATTTCAGTAAGCTCCTCCAGGGTTCCAAAGCCGCCAGGCAGGGCTATGTAGGCGTCACCGGCTTCCTCCAATCCCTGCTTGCGACTGCGCATGTCGGATACGATCTGCATCTTGTTGACCTGAGGATCCGCTACTCCCATGTCCAAAAACTTCTGCAAAATAATGCCTACCACCTCGCCTCCCCGTTCTCTGGCCCCTGCGCTCAAAGCCCCCATCAGACCGACATAGCCACCGCCAAAGACGAGGGTGTAATCGTTCTGCGCGATGAGTTGGCCCAGCTTCCGGGCGGTTTCTAAGTAAACGTCATCCACATGGTTGCTCGAGGAGCAATAAACGGTTATCGATTTACAAGTGTAGTTTCCCATTTGCACTCACTGCCTGTGATCTCGCAAGAGGTCGTTGATTTGAGAAAAGCTCAGGTCGCCTCGAGCAACCGACGTGCTTTTTCAAAAACGGTTTCAAACATGGGCCGGGTCAACCTTCCGGTGAAAGTGTTTTGCTGACTGGGATGAAAGGACGCGATGAGTGTTGTATCGGCATGCAAAAGCAACTCAACAGCGTGACCAAAGGCAGGCCGCCTGGAAAACTTTGCGCGGTCCAGGCGTTTGAAAGCCTCCAGCACGCAATCGAATGCGATTTTGCCCAGAGGAACCACAACTTTCACCTGCCGCAACAAGTCCAGCTCACGTAGAAAAAAGGCAAAGCAGTTTTTCCTCTCCTCCGCAGTGGGCTTGTTTTGTGGTGGTGCGCAATGTAAAGCAGCGGTAATGTAACAGTCTTTTAGAACAAGCCCATCGTTCAAGTCCGAGGAATTGGGCTGGTTGGCAAAACCAAATTTGTAAAGGGTGCTGAACAACCAGTCCCCGCTGCGATCGCCCGTGAACATGCGCCCGGTGCGATTGCCACCGTGTGCCGCTGGTGCCAGACCAACGATAAGCAAGCGCGCCTGCCGGTCCCCCAAACTGGGGATCGGTTTGCCCCAGTAACTGTCCTCGGCAAAACGCCGCACTTTTTCCCGCGCAACCTTCTCGCGCCACGCAACCAATCGCGGACATCGGCAGCATCGAACGATTGCATCTTGCAGCTTTTGCATCTCCTCAGCGTTGTCGCCCATTTAATCGCCCACGGTCTTTTTCTGAAGAATCCGCACCAGCTTCTGGAAATCTTTCCCAGTAATGATTTCACCTTTTCTTATTCGGGCAGACAACGCGTCGACTGCCTGCCTGAGTTTGTCCGGGTTCCTGGTTTTCTTTTGTTCGATGATATGATTGGCATTTCTCTGTAAAATGGCGATCACCTCCTCGCGTTCTTCCGGGGTGGCAATGCTGTAATCCGCTTTTTCCATCAGGCGCTTAAATGGGTTCAATCCGCCAAATCCGCGTTGAATATTAGAGTATTACGTCTCATTTCTTCATCGGTCAGGCCAGGCGGAGGCCCGGCCCTTGACGGGCGCCCGACTGACAAAAGTGCAAAAAGAATTGGAACGCGGATTGCACGGATTTAACTGATCCCAACGGATTAGCCAGACTAAACCTGTTTAGGCCAGTGACTCTGAACCGAA
>JBHHYI010000415.1:0-2140 GCA_046757525.1 bacterium
TCTGGAAACGCTCCTCCGGACCGGAATTACAGTTGATTTTCTTTGAGCGCACAGGGAGTCGTCCTGAGTAGTCCCGACGGTTTTGGTCGGGACGTATCGAAGGGCGACGGCCCTCGATACGGTCACTTGAACAGCATGGACCTACTCGGGATGACTGGCACAGTGCTCTCTGGAACCGTCTGGAATCACGTTTCCAAAATTCAAAGCAACAAGTTTTTGTTGTGACACCTTTTATCAAACGGTAACCCTCTCAATGAAGGTCACCGTTTGAGTGGTTTCAAGAAACGTTCCTCTGGAATGGAGCTATCCAAGAGGGATGTCTGGCCGGGCGAACCATGGCCTGGGTTTTCAGGACGCATCCTAACCTCCCCCGGGCTGGCCACCCACATATCGACTGCCCAATATTCGCACATCGCCGGAACGCTCAGTAATCCCCAAACCGTCGAGATAAATTAATAGAGGCACCGCATATTTGCGACTGGTGCCGTTGACCAGGTCTTTAAACTGGCTAACAGTCATTTGCTGATTTTTATTCAAAAAAGCCAAAACTTTTGTCTTGCATGCCTCAATGTGTTGCGGATGAAAATAGAGATTATCTTCCAAACGAATCACCTCGCCCAACCCGACTAAGATGGCCAACACTTCCTGAACCAGCGGCGTTTTTGCGGCAAGCTTCTCAGCCATTTCCTTCTCAGAGGAAGTGGTGAAGCCTTCCTCGAGCAAAAGCTGAACGATCTTTTCCCGCAGGGCTTGTTGTTCCGGCGTGAGCGCGATGGCGTGCTCCTTCAAACTAATCAGCCCGGAGCTTTCTTTGATCCGCTGCTTTTGTTTTAGAGCTTCCAAAACGTGGTCCAACAATTCCGGCTCTAAACTTTGCCGCAAGGTTTTCTGTATTTCCCCCTTGCCGAGACCCAAACGGGTAGGATTGCTCTGGTGGAAATCGTCGAGCGCCTCAAGCAAGCGCTCTTGCACGGCCTCGAATTTTGCAACGTGAATGGCCGCCTCCTTCCCGCTTTTTTTCAGCACCACTACTTTGTGCGCCTTTTGCAAATCTGTTATCAACCCCTTCAGCGTTGCTTTGGCGATGGCGGTTTCGGCGGACAGTTGCTCCAACGTGGGAAAGAAATCCCGGCCTGAGAGAAGTCTCCCTTCAACCAGCTCCAATGGGTTCTCTTTCTCCAGGTTTTGCAAGATTTCTACCACCTGGGGGTCAGAAATTTTCCGGCGAGGTGCGTTTGCGTCCAAAATGACTCCACCGCCGATAGTGATGGTTGGCGAATACTGCCGGATTACAAAGGGGTCTAACCTTCTGGACACCGCCTCTCGCTCCAGGTAAATTTGAACGTAGCCACTTTCTCCTGGCTCGAGTTTGGCAGCCCGGTAAGGCGTGACTCGTGCCATGACCTCACTGGTGCCCACATGCAGCCTCACCCGCGTGCGCGGCTTTAAAGGGCGCGGCGCAGACTCTAAGAGCTGCAGCCGCGCATCGAAACGCAGAGAAGGCGAAAAATACTCACGCTCGGCCAGCACGTCTCCTCTTACAATGTCGGATTTGTCGATGGCTTGCAGATTGATGGCTGCGCGATCGCCGGCGGCAACTTGTTGCACAGGATGGCCATGACTCTGAATGCCGCGAACCTTGACCAGCTTTTTCTGTGGCAAGAGTTCTAAACTGTCACCTACTTTCGCCTGCCCCGAGAGCACCGAGCCAGTCACCACAGTTCCAAAGCCCTTCATGGAAAAGGAGCGATCCACGGGCAGCCAGAAAATCCCCTGCCCTCGCTTCGCCTGAAACCGGGCCAGCCGCTCGCTCAGGTGAGCCTCGAGTTCAGCAATGCCCTGGCCCGTAGTCGATGAAACCCGGTAGACGGGGGCTTGCTGCAAGAAAGAACCCTGCACCAGGCTGCGGACATCTTCTTCCACCAGCGCTAACCAGTCTTCTTCTACCAGATCGATCTTAGTGATGACGATGATGCCGTGCTTGACCTGCAGGATCTTCAAAATGTCCAGATGCTCCCGGCTTTGTGGCATGACGCCATCGTCAGCGGCCACGACGAACAGCACCAGATCGATGGTGCTAACGCCAGCCACCATGTTGCGGATGAACTTCTCATGCCCCGGCACATCGATGATGGTGGCT
>JBHHYI010000416.1:0-2126 GCA_046757525.1 bacterium
CTTGTTGGCTGGCTGCACAGTGCGGGGCTGTAACAAGATGCCTCCTGCATGACAGATCTGGCTTTGGAGTTTCCGACATTTAAACCAATCCGGTCGCACCGGATTGCGAGAGCTCTTAGAAATTGGGGCGCAGGCATCAAAAGATGGAAAAGCCTGACCCCCCTAAATAAGAAGGAGCCAAGATGAAAAAACGAATCCGTCACCTCACCACGCTGTTATTGGCCGTTGCGCTGCTGCTTCCTCTGGTCTCTTTAGCCCAGGACGACTTGCGTCTGGATCCCAATGTGGCGCCGACGTTCGAGGCGATCGAATTGCACCTCGATGCCCGACAAACCGAATACCACGGCTCGGTACGCATCGAGCTACAAGTCAAGGCTGCAACTTCGTCCTTCAGGTTTCACGCCGAGGAGATGACGCTCGAGCGCGTCGAGTTGCAGGACGCCCGGGGGGCTGTCGTTGAAGTAAAGACTCAGGCAGGCACGGAGGGACTCATCGTTGCTACAACCGGACGAGAGCTTTCGCCTGGCGCCTATACGTTGGCGATTGACTTTAGCAACGACTACAACACCCGCTCAGTCGGTCTCTACCGCATGGAGCAAGATGGGGTCGGCTACCTCTTCACTCAGTTCGAAGCCGTGGACGCCCGCGAGGCCTTTCCCTGCTGGGATGAACCCAATTTCAAAATACCCTTTCAAATCACCATTGAGATTCCTGAGGGACAGGAGGCCATTACCAACACGCCCGTAGCGTCGCAAACAGCTTCTAACGGTACAAAAACGCTCGTCTACCACAAAACCAGGCCGCTTCCGAGCTATTTGCTGGCCATTGCAGCGGGGCCTCTCGAGAGCGTACCGATCACCGGCCTTTCGGTGCCGGGACGGGTTTACACGGTCAAAGGGCAGAAGCAACTGACGGTAATCGCCACCGAAATAACGCCGCCCATTCTCACCGGATTGGAGAAATATTTTGCTCGGCCTTATCCTTACGCCAAACTCGATCTCATCGCTATTCCCGAGTATTGGCCAGGAGCCATGGAAAACGCTGGAGCCGTCACCTTTGCTGACAACATTCTGCTGATCGATCCCAGGGCAGCGAGTCCGGCCCAGAGACGAACGCTGGCTTACGTGACTGCTCACGAATTGGCGCACATGTGGTTTGGGGACCTGGTTACGATGAAGTGGTGGGACGATCTTTGGCTCAACGAATCTTTTGCCGATTGGCTGGGGGAGAAGATCGCCAACGATCTGTTCCCCCAGTACAAGATCAGCGTGGGCGCAGTTCAGAATCTCCAGGGCCTCATGAAAAGTGACGCGCGGCCGTCAACAAAGCCTATTAAGAAAACCGTGGTTTCCGCGGCCGATATCTTTGAAGACCTGGGCTTAGCTTATGGCAAGGGCAAAAAGGTGCTGGGCATGGTGGAGCAATGGATCGGCCCGGAGGTCTTTCGCAAGGGCGTGATCGACTACCTCGGCCAGCACGCGTGGGGCAATGCGGAGGCGGTGGATCTGTGGGGCGCTTTGTCAAAGGTCTCGGGTAAAGACGTTGCCGCGCCGTTGTTGAGTTTTTTCACGCAACCGGGGTATCCCATGGTGTCTGTGGCGGTGGAATCTGGGGGTATTTTGAAAATAAGTCAGAGACGCTTCCTGAACTTTGGCGTTGAGGCGCCAGCCTTGCAGTGGACCGTGCCGCTTCGTTTGAAGTATTCTAACGGTAAATCCGTGCAGACGCAAACGGTACTGGTCGACCGTGCAACAAAGAGCGTGCGAGTCGGAAAGAACCTGGCCTGGGTCCTGCCAGACGGTGGGGCATACGGCTATTACCGCTGGAGTATTCCGAAAGAGATGTTGTTTCGCTTGGCGCAGAATCCTGAAAAGCTGCTGGACGAACGGGAACGGGTCGCTTTTCTCGGCAATGCTTCTGCGTTGCTGGACGCCGGAGCCATCGGTGGTGACGACTACCTCACCATTTTGGGATCGTTCGCAAAGTACCC
The DNA here is from genome assembly GCA_046757525.1 of bacterium. Taxonomy (GTDB): domain Bacteria; phylum Zhuqueibacterota; class Zhuqueibacteria; order Oceanimicrobiales; family Oceanimicrobiaceae; genus JBHHYI01. Next base: position 1,991 of record JBHHYI010000416.1, read on the forward strand.
GGAGCCAGAGATCATCTCCGCGGTGCTGGCTGATCTCGGTAGAATCCGCAACGCCTTCATTCCGGACGATTTGAGAACGCCATTTGCCTATTATGTTCGCGAGACGCTACGTCCAGCCCTGGAACGCTTCGGTCTG
>JBHHYI010000417.1:0-2110 GCA_046757525.1 bacterium
TGGGTGGCATAGTCCAAAACCTCTCGAAGGTTCAGAACCTTCGGGAGGTTGGCTTCGATTTTTTCCTTCAAACTCTGCCCCGCAATGTAAGCCATAGCTATGAAGGTGTGGCCCTCCGCCTCATCGATTTCGTGGACCGTACAAATGTTAGGATGGTCCAACGCTGCCGCAGCTTGCGCTTCATGAACAAAACGGGTCTTATCTTTTTCACTTCCCACCGCTAATGGCGTAAGAAATTTCAAAGCGACCGTGCGTTTAAGTTTGGTATCCTCGGCTTTGTAGACCACGCCCATGCCACCTGCGCCTAATTTCTCTAAAATTCTGTAATGTGATATAGTTTTACCAATCATCTTCCCAACTCCCAAGCTTTTTAATCAATGATTGGGATAGAATATTTCTTCAGCCGTATCTCATATTTCTCCTTTTCTCTACTCACAATTTTCTGAAAACGAGGCTCCGTCCGCAAGGAATCGTATATTGGCAGATGAATGAGCGGGAGATAAGTCAATAAAAAATAATCTCCATTTTCATCTCTGGTAGCATTGTCGATAAAATCAAGCGCCTCTTTCTTCATTCCCAGAGCAGCGAGCACACCGCCCCATTGGCTGGTGGAGAGTGCTTTCTTCCTCTGCCCTGTGGCAGCGTAGTACAAAGCACGCTCAGTAAGTAGACGATTTCCGAACGCGCCAGGTGGCAGGGATTCGGCCTGGCTTAATATCTTATCAGCACGCTCAGACTGCTCCAGCATCATCAGAGCAAATGCATAGCCATTTAAGTTGGGAACGTGATCTGGTTGAATGACATAGCCCTTTTCAAAGTCCTGCAAGGCGCTCTGAAAATCTCCACTAACAAGCCAGTACCAACCCCGGTTTGAAATGGTATGGATGTTTAGAGGATTCAGTTCCACTGCTTTGGAAAAATATTGAATCCCCTGCTTATAAAGTCCGGTGAATCCGCAAAACAGGCCAAACAGATGGTACGCTTCCCACCCGTTGCCGTTCAACTCCAGGGCAGTTTTCATGAAGGAAAAAGCTTTGTCGAAATTTCCCTTGCGCAAGAACTGATACCCCAGGGCGGCATTGGCTTCTGGCAAGCGAGGATTCAGTGCATAGGCTCTGGAGATATATTTCTCTTCCTGCTTGAGGTCATGTTGATCACCAGTGACAATCCAGTGATTTTCATACAGATAGCCGAGACCAAGGTATCCCATTGCAAATTCCGGATCAAGGGCCACGGCTTGTTCAGCCAGTTTCAGGGCGTGTTGAAAGTCCGCTTCTTTTTTCGTTTCTAAATAGACGTTTTCGATGTAATGACGCGCCTTCAAATAAACATCATAAGCAGCGACATTTGCTGGATAACTCGCACTGACCACCTCCTCTGTTTGTTTTGAGAAAGTCACCTCCAGCGCATGAGCGATAGACTGCGAAACGTCATCCTGAACGGCGAAAATATCCTCCAACTGGCGATCGTAATCGTTCGCCCACAGGTGCGTCCCCTCCCGCGCCTCGATCAACTGTGCCGTGATGCGCACCCGCTTACCCGACTTGCGCACGCTGCCTTCCACCACATATTTCGCATCCAGTTCCTTGCTGATCTGGCGAACGTCTTTTTCCGTGTTCTTATAGCGCATCACCGACGTGCGGGCAATGGCTTTCAGCTCCGGCACTCTGCAGAGATTGGTGATGAGCTGCTCGGTCATGCCGTCGCAGAAGTACTCCTGCTCCGCATCGGCGGTGAGATTGACGAAAGGCAGAACCGCAAGTTTTTTCGCCACCTTTTCCCCCGCCGCAGGTCGCTTCGCCTTTTGTGCCCACCAGAGCGCAAGAAGTGCGACCAGAACGATAATCATAGCGCTGAGAATCGCCGTGAATTTGCGAGACTTCGCTTGAGGGGAGATTTTTGGTTTGATTGTTTCAGCGACTGAGATGGTTGCTTTTGTGCCAGTTGCCAGCTTTTTCCGAACGGCTTTCAAATCCACCAACATTTCATCTACATGTTGATAGCGCTCATCCGGACTCTTTGCCAGAGCTTTACTTACGACCTGTTCGAGCTCCATCGGCACGCCGGATCGTAAGCCGGTCAAAGGCTCCGGCTCTTCGTTCATGATGGA
>JBHHYI010000418.1:0-2082 GCA_046757525.1 bacterium
CGACACCCTCGATACGGTCACTTGAGAAGCAGCGACCTACTCGGGATGACTCGCAGATTGAATTCTGGAAACGACTGGAATAAGGTTACCATCTGATCGGTTTCAGAGAAACGCCTTTCTTTGTCACGTAAACGTCTCGTTTGTGTCAGGGCAGATCTCTGCTTTCTTCCAGTCGACGGAAGCTCTTAGGGCAATAAATTGCATCACGCAGATTTCTAAAAACTATTGCATATTTCCCCTATGAGTAGTATTTTAACTAAATAAACTTGCAAGGCGATGAAGAATTTAACCGACGGAGCAAGAATTTAACCTGGCAGATAAGGGTCAGAAGATGGTACTTGTTGACAGAAAAATGCTAACACGGTTTTGACGCTCGTCAAAATGGGAATATCGCTTGAGGAGATAAACGATGGATTCTAAGACATTACTGGAAGAGGCTTTAAATCTAAGGCCGGCGGAAAGACTCCAACTTATCCAATGGATCGCTGAAAGCCTGGACAGACCGGACGATAAGATTACCCAGATTTGGGCCGAGGAATCAGAAAAAAGGTACCGGGCATTGAAAGAGGGAAAAGTCAGAACCATTCCCTTAGACGCAGTCATTCGCAGGTATAGATAGATGGATGTTGAACTGATAGAGCCAGCGTCCATTGAATTGGATGATGCCATATCGCGGTGGCTCATCAGCATAGAGAACCTGAGTATTGGATTGATAGAATTCTTAAATGACGCCAATGCTATCGCGAATTGAATCAGAAGCTGAAAGTTAGTATGCCCTCATTTTCATCGATTGAAGCCATCCAAAAAGCGCTCCAAGAACTAAACTACATTACCGAACGCGGTTTAGCGACCACGATTTTTTTGGCGCTAAAAATGCAGCGGCCGGTTTTTCTTGAGGGCGAGGCCGGAGTGGGAAAGACGGAGGTGGCTAAGGTGCTGGCAAATCTGCTGAACACGGAGCTCATTCGGTTGCAGTGCTACGAGGGGCTGGATGTGCACAATGCCGTTTACGAGTGGAACTATTCCCGGCAGATGCTGCACATTCGTTTGCTGGAAGCCGCCGGGCATCGGGACGAAAAACAGTTTCTGCATGAGATTTTCGGCCCCGAGTTTCTCATCCGCAGGCCCCTGCTACAGGCCATCGACTCCCACAAGAAAGAGGCGCCCGTGCTCCTCATCGATGAGCTTGACCGCGCCGACGAGGAATTCGAAGCCTTTCTCTTGGAATTGCTTTCCGATTTTCAAATTACGGTACCGGAAATCGGAACGTTCAAGGCGGAAAAGCCGCCGGTGGTCATCATCACCTCCAATCGCACGCGCGAGATTCACGATGCGCTTAAACGGCGCTGCCTCTATTTTTGGATCGATTACCCCTCAGCCGACAAAGAATATCAGATCGTGATGTTGAAGGTTCCCAATCTCGCAGAAAAATTGGCCCGCAAAATCGTGGCTTTTGTTCAGGAATTGCGCGCGCTGGATTTGTACAAACTGCCTGGCGTTGCGGAGACCATCGATTGGTCAACGGCGCTGGTGACGCTTTCTGAAACCGAGCTCAATCCTGAAACGGTCGACAACACGCTCGGGACCTTGCTCAAATATCAGGACGATGTGGCCAGGGTGCAGGGCAGCGAAGCTGCCAACATTTTGCAGAAAATAAGACAAAAAATTAGTTGACCAGATGAAGACCCATTCTGGCAGCACAAAAATCTCTGGACAAAAATTGGCGCGCCACCTCGTCTCTTTTGCTCGGGTGCTGCGCCGGGTGGGCCTGAGTGTGGGCACCGAGCAAATTGTAGATGCCTTGCGCGCACTTGATTATATTGGAATAAGGAACCCGGCGGATGTTTACCAGGCTCTGTACTGCATTTGTGTGACGCGCAAAGAGCAGGCCGATCTGTTCGACCAGGTCTTCCATCTTTTCTGGCAAGCGCCGGCAAAGTTGCCGCAAATGATGAGTCTGATTTTGCCCAAACTCGATCTCCCCGCCACCGTCCGATCCAAGCAATCTTTGCGGATTCGACAAGCTCTTATGGACCAGGAGCAAGAGAATCAGCTAAACAAGAGTCGCCGCGAAAACGAAGA
>JBHHYI010000419.1:0-2052 GCA_046757525.1 bacterium
TTAGTCTCTTACAAATAGAATCGTGCGCAAAATGGCCATGAAATATTTTTTATCCGACAGTTGCTGTTCTCAGCGATGGTATGATGTACATTGCCCGCAGTTTGAGCGCGGTGGCGGTGACCTTGCGTCCCAAGACGGTCAAGTAGTACTTGTACGAGTTTGCGATTTTCTTAATCAGGCCGTGTTTTCGCAGTCGCTTGAGCAGCCTCGATATCTGATGAGCACTCTTGCCGGACAAGTATCGACGAAGATTACGATTTTGAAATCCGCTGATGTTGAATTCACCTTGGATGATGGCATGGAAAAGATCGAGGTCATCGCCGGAGAAAAGATTGAACCCACGATAGCTGCGATAATCATCTTTTACTGCTCTGGATATCTTGTTCAAGTCTCGAATGCCGCTGCTCGGATCGTCAATCGCAGAGATGAATTCAAGATACCTGCGATTGGAATCAGCCATCATCTCAAGCAGGATACCAAGGCTGTAGATAGATTTCTTCAGCGGGGCAACCTTCATTTCCCACGTGCCGTCACGATGTTCCACCCTTCGGTGGTGTTTGAAAAAAGAAACGTCATTAGCCACTGTTTCTATACGAAGAACCAGGCCAAACTTATCGTACATCTTTATGCCGACCTGTCCCATGTGATGCCTGATGCAGGCCCCCTCAACTCGGGTATGAAAGTCGTTGCCCATCTCGTCGGTGTAATTACCATTGATTTTCCGTCCCAGAAACGTGGCGATATTCTCAGGCTTTACCGAGTGAACGGCGGTTCGCACAATCTCATCATATACTGGCTTCAGGTCGCTCTTTCGCTTAAAGACAATATCCGTAGCGTATTCGACCTGCATAATGCTCCAATGATACCCGTTGTCAAAATAACGAATAATCGGACAGTACTGTCTGACGATTTTGCTAAGCTGTCGATGAAGATGTTTGACGTTTATCTGACGGGTGAGTTTCTGGGCCTTGCTGAAGTTGTCGATCCGTACAAAGCAGTTGTCGAGCAGCTCGAAACCGACGCCTTTCTTGTCAAGCTTGGCCGCCAGTTGGTTATGGCCGTTGTAGTAGAATTGCAGCCGGAATGGAGCCCACGTGGGTACTCTCAGGTAACACAACCCCAGTTCAGGCGTAATAAAGTAAAAGTAATAATGCAGACACCAGCCGGGGACCGTCTTGAGATAGGTTTTGTGTGTTTTCTTGTTATGCCATGGCTTATAACGAGTGCAGGATTCCATCGCCGAAAAGATATGCACCAATCCCGGATGCGAACCACGTTGCTTGATAATTTGCTGGATACGGTCTTCTTTGCGGAATTTCTTTTTGCGGAGAAATTCGATTTCCAGGCCGTTTTCCTCAGCGAGGCGTTCGGCGTTGGCACGAATCTCATCTCGCAAAGGCTCGGCCCATTTGGTGTAATCGAATATGCGAATGCCTTTTGTTCCAAGCAGACCGGCCATCCCATCGGCATAACAGATGCCGGGGATAGTTCCGGTCAGGACGACTCTGTCCATGCACGACAGGGTGCCTTGAATTTTGTTTGCATGACGCAGGTCAAAGCGTTCCATAATCGGCTATCCTCACAACTTTTTACGGATATTTCTATAAACCGCTGAGTATAGTCTCAAATGTTGCCGGTTGAGTAAAGTGGTCAAATGTTTTTGAAAATGGGGTGCTATAAAGGATCATCATTATGGTACGAGGTAGGGTCGCTTCAAAGATGGTGCCAAATCGTCTTGTATTTGGCGACATCTTTGATCGACCCGCTACGTGCGAAGTCTTTTAGTTTGAGAAAAAGCAATCTCCCTCCCTCGAAAGAGGGTGGGGAGGGAGATTGCGGTCGTACAAATGGGACGGCTCCTTCTGAGCAAAAGGCATCTCCCGTGAGGCGTCAGCCTTTTAATCGACCCTCTTTGGTTCCGGCTCGTCCGGGTTAGGAGGTTATCGACATGGATGCCAAAACAATTATGAGAATCAAACCGGAATTGACACAATTCCTGCACCAATTTGACGACTGCTTCGGCAGAGTCACCACCCGTCGCTATCTCGACCT
>JBHHYI010000420.1:0-2036 GCA_046757525.1 bacterium
CGCTATCGTACGTCTGGAGACACGCGTCGAGTCGATTGAGAAGAACATGGCCACCAGGGCGGACCTGGCAAACCTCAGAAATGAACTAAGTGAACGCATCGCAAAGGTCGAAACGAATCTCGGAAAATTAGAATCATCACTGGTAGAACGAATCGGAAAAATAGAATCATCATTCATCGAACGAATCGGAAAATTAGAAACAGGCCAGAGGCTCATGTTTGCCGTATTCTTATCCATGTTTGGCGCAGTCATTGCCATGCTTGTAAAGCTTGTTTTCTTCTCCTAATCTTCACATCGTCTGCAACACGCCCTGCACGTGCGCTTCAGCATCAATGAGAAAGTTTCCTGATTTCACGATGACTTCCCTGCGCTCCAGTCCCTTCAATACGACATAGTAGCGACCCACTTTGGAACCAAGCTCGATTTCTCTCGGTTCAAAGCGGCCGTTGCCGCGGTCCACAAACACCAACTGACGCACGCCCGTATTCAGCACGGCGGTTTCAGGAATGGTCAATTGCTCTCCCATATCCACCGCGATTTCAACCTCTGCGTACATGTCCGGCTTTAGCTTCAATGCTGGATTTGGAAATACCAGGCGGATCTTTGCGGTGCGGGTGCGGGTTTGCAGTGTTGGGTAAATGTAATCCACGCGTCCAGTATAAATGGCACCAGGGTCATAGGACAAACGGATGCTGGCCTCTTGTCCTACTTCAATGAATGGCAGTTCATATTCGTAGATGTCGGCGTGCACCCAGACGTTGGAGAGATCGGCGATCGTATATAAATCCGTGCCTGCCTTGGCGTGGCGGCCTTCCAGTACACTTTTTTCAAGCACGTAGCCGCTAATGGGCGAGTAGAAGGTCAGCTTAAGCCTTGGTGTGCCTGCTTTTTCTATTTCTGTAATTTGTTTATCTGAAATACCCCAAAGCAGCAGCCGTTCCCGTACGGATTTCAGTAAGCTGCTTACCTGGTTGTCTCCATCCAGACCATGCCGATTCCTCAAACCGGTTAGCCGTAGCTCCTGGGAAGTGAGGGTTTGGAGATACTCTTCCTGGGTTGAGACCAGCTCCGGACTGTAAATATCAAACAGCGGCTGTCCCTGTGTTACGAATTGACCGGTATAATCCACGTACAGCTTCTCAATCCAGCCGGAGAATTTTAGATTGACCGCAGCGATTTTTCTTTCGTTATAAGCCACATGGCCAACGGTTCGGATGGTTTTAGCTACCAACCGTAATCTCACTGTGTCGCGCTGCACCCCGATGAGCTGCTGCTGGTATAAAGGGATGTTCACCGTACGCACTGGTTTGTCTTTCGAGCTGGTTTGCGCTTCCGCGCCTTCTTTGTAGACAGGTACCAGGTCCATGGCACAGATGGGGCATTTTCCTGGATCTTTTTCTTTGATGGAAGGATGCATGGTGCAGGTGTAATAATCCACGTCACCAAGGCGCAAGCCGCTACTCTCAGCCGACGCGAACTTGACCCCTTTGGTCCCCGGAGTTACCTGCCACTGGGTGATGGCCAAAATATTTGTGTCCTGAACGACCTCAATTTTGACATCCCAAGGGAACTTGCCGCCGCCTAAATCGATCTGCGTTTCATACCGGCCGCTGGCGAGATGTTTTGCCTCAGCCTCGTCCGCCATGGCAGGCATCCCAGCCATGGCTGGCATGGAATAGTGAATGTGCAGCGTTGCATCGTTCACTGGTTCTCCGGACGCATTCTCGAGTTTGACTTTGAAGGTATTCAAGCCAACGGCGGGGGGGATCCGGCGAGACCTTTAGCACAATGGTGTAGTCGCCGACTTTTTGCATTGGGGCGTCGCTTTTACCGGAACTATTGAACAGCAAGATTGTGCTCATCAACACGGACATGACAAATAATCCGTGCCATTTTAAGAAAGGTTTTGCTTGCATTATTGTTTTTCTCCTTCAACTTTCAATTCCAAAAGAATCTGATATTTTGTGGCAAATAGAGTCGCGTCAATCGCTCTTAGGAAACGCTCCGTTGCACGTAACGCAATCGTCTCGATTGCG
>JBHHYI010000421.1:0-2035 GCA_046757525.1 bacterium
TTCTCAGCGCAGTGACGTTTTTGACCACGAACTCGTTTGCTGCGCAGCCCAGCTACCTCTACAAAGCAACGTTGGTGCGGGCAGCGCCGGGAAAGCTGTTAGATCTGATCGACCTCTACAAGGCGCAAATGCCTGTCTACGACGCCCGCGGGGATGAGCGCCCATTCTGGATGCGCCACAGCCAGGGCGACCAATGGGACTTGCTTCTGCTTTTCCCCATGGGTAGCTACGCCGACTACTACAGGAAAGAACGGCTAACAAAACGCACAGCCAATTCCCCGAAATCGTTTCAAGAAAAGTTGCAGCGCTGGGTCGCCTGGCAGGAAGACATTTTCGTTTTCGGGCCGCCTCTTGACGAGGTCAAGAACGCGTTCGACGGGACCTCGTTTTTTCACGTGGAGATGTTTCAAGCCCTGCCAGGCAAACATGCCGAGCTTTTGCAGCAGCGGCAGATGGAAAACGTCTACCTGAAAAACATCGACCGGCCGCAGAACCTCATCTTTGTGCGCGATCAGGGCGGCCCCTGGGATTTGTTTACAGTCGGATTCTACCGCGACCTCAAGCATTTTGCCGCCAGCGCAGACGTTCCGGAAGCAGCCGAAGAGCAAGCAGCTAAAACGGCTGGCTTCGAAGCAGCCAATCGCATCGGCACCTATTTGCGTACGCTCATCATGAAACACCACGACACGCTGGCGGTGAGGATCAAATAATGTCATTATGAAGAGTACACCTGAAAAACTGCTCAATCTGCACCCGCAGGAGTTCGTGCGCTTCCTCCAGGAACAGAAGATCAATCGCTTCTTTTTTGTTTACGATCCCAAGGATAACCGCATGCTCAGTTCGCACGCGCAGTTGCGGCCCATTGCTGATTTTATTTTAGCGGACCAGCGCGACTTCATGCAACACGAAGGACTTTTCTTTCAAATCAGTCCGCACCATGAAACTCTGCAAGGCGCCTTTGTCCATCGCACTAACCGGGGTCAGGGCGCCGGCGGCGTGCGTTACTGGCGCTACCATACTCTGGAAGACTACCTGCGGGACGGACTGCGCCTGTCCAAGGGTATGACGCGCAAGAATGCTTTGGCCGGTCTCTGGTGGGGCGGCGGCAAAGGCGTCATGGCGCAGAACCCTGCCGTCGACGAAAGCGATGCAAGAGTTCGAGCTGAGATTTACCGCGACTACGGCGCGTTCATGACTTCACTGCGCGGCTGCTACGTCACGGCCGAGGACGTGGGCACCAACGTGGCCGACATGGCCAACATTTTCTCGCAGACGCGGTTTACCACTTGCATCCCACCCACCGTTGGTGGCAGCGGCAACCCCTCCATTCCGACGGCACGGGGGGTGATTTGCGGCATGGAGGCAGCGCTTGAATTTCTCAATCGCGGGGGTCTGGCGGGCAAAACGGTGGCCGTGCAAGGCATGGGCAATGTGGGCGGTCCGCTGATTGGCTATTTGTTCGAAAAACGAGTGAAAAAAGTCCTTGCCTGCGACACCAACCCCACGCGGGTGCAGCAGCTCAAAAGAGAACTCAGCGACCAGGCCCTGGAGGCATACGTGGCAGACCCGGGCGACCACACAATCCTCTTCACAGACTGTGACATCCTGGCCCCGTGTGCTACCGGCGCCATCCTGAATCCGCAGACCATACCGGGCATCAAAGCTAAAATCGTCTGCGGCGCGGCCAACAATCAGCTTGAAGATTCACAGCGTGACGACCGGCTGTTGCATGAGCACGGCGTCCTCTACGTGCCGGATTTCCTTACCAACCGCATGGGCATCGTTAACTGCGCCAACGAACAGTACGGCTACGTCACCAACGATCCGGCCATCGAACGCCACCTCTCCAGAGATTGGCAGCACTCGATTTACCAAACTACTTTGCAGGTTTTGGGAGAATCACAACAAACCGGGGAACCGCCGGCTAAAGTGGCGATCGGCATTGCAGACAAACTCTCTCTGGAAAACCATCCCATTTTCGGACACCGGGGCCCGCAGATCATCGATTCTTTGGTAGCGGACCGGTGGCAGGAAG
>JBHHYI010000422.1:0-2025 GCA_046757525.1 bacterium
AACCAGACCCCTCGACTACGTCCGGCAACTGCCGGACTCCGCTCGGGGTGACAATAGGGTGGTTAGACACCCCTTAAGATGACGCCAAAAGGCACCGGTCGATGTTCTGCACAGGCCATTTTCCCTTTGAAGCGAGACAGATTTTCTCTGGTACAGAGCGAAAATGCCAAAACCGTGCTGATTTTTTTCTTGCCTTTGACGATTTTTTTTATTACAATTAGTTCGTTTTTCCCGTAACTTTTTGTTTTAAAAGCGCCTAAATCTTCCGGATTCTCAATTGGAGGCTTATCTGTCATGCGCAATTTAGTTGGGATTTGGTTCTTGGCGGTGATTTCCTTGTGCAACTTCATGGCGTTGCAGGCACAACAAGAAGAAGGCATTCCTACTAAAATTCTGGTTCGGGCGATTGCCCACGATGCCAAAGTCATTGGCACGCAAGTGGGAGGGGCGCGCATCACCGTGCGCGAGGCTGCCACCGGAAAAGTGCTGGCCGAAGGCCTGCAACAAGGGAGCACGGGCGATACCCAAGCGATCATGATTCAACCCCGAGAACGCGGCAAGCCGGTTTACGACACCCCAGGAACCGCCGGCTTTCTGGCAACCATAAATCTCAAGCGGCCCACCGTGGTTGAGATTACAGCAGAGGGTCCTCTGGGCACGCCACAGTCGACGCAAAAGGCCACCAGGACCTTGCTTCTGGTTCCGGGGCAGGACGTGCTGGGGGAAGGTATCCTTGTGGAGCTCTACGGCTTTACCGTTGAACTGCTGGTTCCAGAGCAGACTGATTGGCGACTGGGCCAGGAGTTGGCTGTCAGAGCAAAGCTGACCATGTTGTGAGGGTGTACCACCAAGCCCGGAGGTCTCTGGGATGCCAACCAAATCAAGATTGTTGCTCAATTGGTTCAGCACGATAAAATCATCGGAGAAACGCCGCTTGCGTTTACCGGCGAAGCAAGCCATTACGCGGGCAAGCTTCCGCTTACCAGCACCGGTGATTTTCTGTTGGTAGTGCTGGCCATGGACCCGACAAATGCCAACTTTGGCATGGCCCAAAAAACCATACACGTTTCCCCATGACCACGACGTGCGACAGGAATCTGCGTGTGCGGCATGGTTGTGTTTCACGGTGAGACGCTTCTTACGATTTTGTAGTTTAACCGGGAAGCTTTGGCGAAAAGTGGACTATGTGAGCGAATTCAGCTATTGAAAAAATCTCTTTCTGGTGGCATTATTCTTGCGAGAGGACAATAGACGAACTTTCACTTTATTACTCAAATAACTTACTTAATTCACAATGGCTCCAAACAAAACAAGAAAGAAAACATGGCATCTGAATCAACGATTAGGACTCAAATCGAGCAGATCGTTGGGGGCGATTATTTTTCTTGGACTATTGGAGTCACGGACGACCCTGTCAGTAGAAAAGCTCACCACGGCAATCCCTTGAATTGGTTTCATTGGCAAGCCGATAGTCGAGAGATTGCAACCGACATCAAGAATTACTTTGTCGGAAAGGGCCTCAAGAATGGGAATAAAGAGACTAATTCAGGGGTCTTTATTTACTTATTTTAAAGGAATTAGGCAACAGTCACTTGAAAGCCTTTTTGGTCAAGGCTTCCTGTGCAGCATCCGATGACTCGACCAGCTCGAGATTTTTTTCAATGAATGTAGCTTGTTCGAAAAAACTGTTGCCTTCGTGAATTTTTCCTAACCTCAAGCTGGCATATCCCAATATTTTGTAGCTGTGGAGACTGCGATTGTTCAACTTTTGCAAGACCTGGCCTATCTTGAACATTTTGTCGTACTGTTTTGTCTCTCCAACCGCCTAACGCATCGAACATCAGTGCAGCGGTTAAGAGGTTGGACGTTATTGGGTATTGGGTCAAAGCAGTGGGATAAAACGCCCTTGTCTGACTTGCCAATGTCTGCAAATCTAAATTTAAGGCCAGGAGGAGGGCTGCCCGCCCCTGTTGAGCAGAGGCTGGAATTGCCGCCGTGAAACTCAAGACGAAGAGCAAGGACAAG
>JBHHYI010000423.1:0-2021 GCA_046757525.1 bacterium
TGTCCTCTTTTCTTTAAAAGAAATAAGTATAAACGGTAATGACAATGATTTCCTTTAAACTGAAGCTGCTCTTTGGCATGTGCGGATAATCGAATCGGTTTCATTTCTCTCTCTCCACAATCAGTATTTTCCCCTCGGTCAGGCTGCAAAGTTGATAGACCATCCGCTCAATCTCCCGCACCAGCGCCTTAACTTTTGCCTGTTTTTGCGCCTCAGCAACCGATCAAAGCGGCGCCAATCACACCGGCAGAATCGCCTAATACATTCTTGACGATTGGGGTCTCAAGGGAATCGCTAAAGATGCACGCCGCAACTTCCCGAACGCCCTGGCTGTAAAGCTCATCGATGTTGGAGACGCCGCCGCCGAGAACGATGATGTCCGGATCCAGCACATTGATCAGGTTAGCCATGGCACGGCCAAAATTTTTTAAAAAATCTTGCACGAACTTTACTGCCGGTTCTTGCTTCGCCCTGAATCGTTCCACCACCTCCTGGAGTTGCGGTTTCTCGCCAAACTGGTGTTCGTAAAGCCGTTCCAGTCCGCCTCCGCTGATGAGCGTTTCAACGCAGCCGCGGGAACCGCACCAACATCGGGGACCCTGCGGGTCGATGGACATGTGGCCCCACTCGCCCGCAATGGCCTGCAGACCCTGGAGCACCCTGCCGTTGTGGACGATGCCGCCGCCACAGCCCGTGCCCATGATCACGCCAAAAACCAACTCTTTTCCAGTGGCTGCACCACAAATCGCCTCTGCCAGGGCAAAACAATTGGCGTCGTTTTGGATTTCAATTTTCCTGCCTAACAGTCGCTGCAAATCTACCTTGAGCGGCTGGTTGTTCAAGCAAAGGGTGTTGGAGTTTTTCAACAAGCCAGTTCGCGGCGAAATGGCCCCGGGCGTGCCAATGCCGAAGGTGTGAAACGCCCCACCGATTTCAGCAGCCATTTCGTTATACAGCTTCTTGATGTTGTTCAGGATGTGCTCGTATCCGTGCTCTTGCTCTGTGGCGATACGCCGACGATAAAGCTCTCGATTTTGCCCATCGAGAACCACCCCTTCGATCTTGGTGCCGCCCAGGTCCATTCCGAGTTTGAACATTGGCCTCCTCGAGCTCCTGGTTCGTTAGTTTCCTGAAACTGCCTGCAGTCCCAGTTGAATGGTAAGAAGCTGAAGTTGAACGAGTAACTTCAAAGCCAAAGGCTTGATCTTGAATGCTTCGATTTCCTCTTCCACAGATAGACCCTGCACCAGTCTAATTTTCAACTGAGGGATTTTCTCCTTGAAAGCCAAATAAGCCGAGGGAACCCCTGGCGTGGGCTTTTCCATTGCCTTGCCAACGATGAACAGCGGGAGCTCCGGGACCAGACACAAGGGATCGCCCCCTAATTTTCGCACAAATTCCATGGAGCTGTCGTGGAAGAGTTTTGCCGTATTGACGTCGCCGGTCGATTTGAAATAGGCCCGCATGGCCAGGCCTTCAGGCGTGGTGGTAAATCCGGGGCCGATGTAGCAAAAGCCTTTGTCGCCTTTGCGGTCGTGGTCGTGTAGCGCAAGTCCGGATTCCCTCACTTGCTCAGCAAAACGGGTGCGCAACTTCTGCGTCCGGTCGATCCAATGTCTTTCGATAAGCAGCATGGCGCCTTCGGCAAAGCCCATGCCGTGCAGGCTCAGGTGCAGGGTGAAGGGCGCGTGCTCTTTCAAGAAGTCGGCCACCAGGACGTTTTCCTGCCGCATCCGTGGGAAACCGAACTCGAGATCGCGGCCAGGGAGCTCGCGATAGGCATGCTGCAGATAAGCCGTGGCCTCCGGCCATTGTTGGATCCAGCTCTGGTTTTTCACCTCACCGTCGGGATTAATGTGTGGGACCACCAGGAATGTAAAACTCTCAAACAATTGGGCCAGCTTCTCTCTCTGCCTGATTCCCTCTAAAACAAACCAGCGAAGCGTTTCGGGCCCCACAGGCTCGTCAGAATGGGCTCCGGCAATCAAACTGACCATCCTGGAACCATGACCCAATAGCAC
>JBHHYI010000424.1:0-1993 GCA_046757525.1 bacterium
GTAAAATGCTGACGTGGTTTAAGTAGGGTTAGCGTTTGTTCGAGTATCAGCCTCGTAATGCTCTGAAGGAATTTAGCGGAAGCTGACCAGACTATTCCTTCTCTTCCGCCTTGGTTTTCGTGCCCTTCTGCCAGTACTCCACGGAAATCTGTGGACATTCATACTGAACATTGCATTTCTTGCACACTACCCGAATCATGTCCAGGCCGCCAATTTCGAGTTGGTTTTCCTGAACATAGTGGTGTAACTGTTTTAGATGTTCGCACAACATGTTAAGCTTCCCAATTAATAGTCACATCTCCAATAAATCTAAAAAAAGATAAGTATTCAGGGCTGGAAAGTCAAGGATAATCCCGACGTGGTGCAGCCACAAATGAATGGAACGCAGGTCTCACGGAAATTACACGGATCAGTGAAATCCTTACGACCTGCGTTCCAAATCCTTTTCGCACTTTGGTCACGCAATATTAGAAAGAAATCAAAACCCAACGGTTCGGCGAACCAAGACTAAAGGCTCTTATTTTTTTGGAACATTTAAGCGAATTATTTCGTTGTAAGTTAAGATTTTTTTGCATATAATTAACAGGCTAAAGGAACAGAAACTCAGAAACCACATGCTTAAGGAGAAAAAAACATGGTTGACACCCCTTCCAGGATGGTCCCCCTTGGCTTTCGTGCACCCGCCTTCACCCTGCCTGACACCGTCACCGGTAAGGCCATGAGCTTGGATGAACTAAAATCCGATGTCGCTACCATCGTGATGTTCCTGTGCAATCATTGTCCGTTTGTGAAGCATGTGAATCCCGAACTTGTCAGACTGGCTAAAGAATATCAGTCCAAAGGAGTAGCCTTTGTGGCGATCAGCTCCAATGACGCGGAAAACTATCCGGAGGATTCGCCGGACAAAATGAAAGAAGTGGCCGCCGAGTTGGGCTATCCGTTTCCTTATTTATATGATGAAACCCAGGAAGTGGCCAAAGCCTACGACGCCGCCTGTACGCCAGATCTGTACCTTTTTGACCGCGGCTTGAAGCTGGTCTATCGGGGTCAACTGGACGATTCGCGCCCGGGTAACGGCATTCCGGTAACCGGCAAAGATTTACGGGCTGCTCTGGACGACGTCCTGGCTGGTCGGCCTCTCAATCCCGATCAAAAGCCGAGCATAGGTTGTAACATAAAATGGAAGAATTGAGATTCTTAGGTAGGAAACCCTCAGAATAATTGGGCGCTGCATGGTCTTGTTAGTCGTGTTTTGCAAAAACTGTCTTCTCACCGCCATTCAATACCTCCTGGCGGCGTTGGTTTTCACCCTTCCTGCCAGAACCACCGACAGGTTAGACCTGAATGTCTTGCCGCTTTATGTCCCCGATCAAAACTGGCAGCCGTTGCGGGACCGGTTAGATTTAGATTTGCAGGCGAGATTGGAACGGAAACTGCACGCTAATCGAGTGTGGTCCCATTTAATCAAAAAGAGAAAGATGGCCGTTGGCGTGGTCGACCTTTCCCATCCTTTGTCGGTTCGATTTGCCAGGGTGAACGGCGACACCATGCTGTACGCAGCAAGCCTGCCTAAGATCGCCATTCTGTTGGCAGCTTTCCAGGCTTTTGAAGACGGCATCCTGCATGAGAGTCCGGAAATCCTCGACGACCTCATCAACATGATCCGGTACTCAAACAACAAATGTGCCACTCACATGATCGATCGACTGGGCTTCGGCGAGATCGAGAAAGTGTTAACCGACCCCAAGTGCAAGCTTTTCGATCCGGAAAAAGGGGGAGGCCTATGGGTTGGCAAACGCTATGCCAGATATGGCGCCCGTCACCCTGATCCAATAAAAGGGGTTGTCCACGGAGCCAGTGTCACGCAGGTCTGTCGCTTTTACTATTTGCTCGCGACGGGTCGGCTGGTGAATGCTTACCGGTGCAAGCAAATGCTGGACATTTTGTCCGATCCTGAGCTGCACCACAAGTTTGTCCACGCTTTAGATAAGAT
>JBHHYI010000425.1:0-1986 GCA_046757525.1 bacterium
CGTTATGTGGTAAAGTTTTAAGCCAAATATCAAACAATGGGAGGTGAGGATAATGAGGAAATTAATTCTTGTATTCATCTGTTTGGTTACCTTCGCAGGTCAAAACCACGCTCAAGGACATTCACAGGAAAATGTGACTGAAGCCTTATTTGTACAGCATATTCCGAATCCCATCTCAGTGCACTCTACACCAGAATCCACAAAAGAATCGGATATGTACAAATGGCAGTTCAGGACTGAGGTGAAGAACAACATTGATGTTCCACTACAAATAACTCAATTTGAGTTTTATTTTTATGAGCACGGCGAATGGGTTCCTCGAAATGTCAAAAGGCGCACCTTAACAAGTGCTGATTTCACGCAATGGTACTCTGATGGAGATAATGTAGCTGATGGATGGATACAACCCGGGAAGGTTGCAGTAGATAGTCGTAATTGGGTCACTTATTCCTACCCAGTGCCTCCAAGAAGTAAATGGACCTATACCGCAGAAGATTCTGCGGGAAATGTGTATCATGCGGAGAGTGAAATTGAGTTAATTCCCTTTGTAAAAGAAGAAGTAGCTTGGGCTGAGACCGATCGTTCACAGCTTGTGCCAATTTCAGGAAGGGTTGTCGGAATAGATGAACAGCCACCTGCATATGCCCAGCTCCGTCTCACTAATTTTCGTGGAAATTATCAAGACCCCTTACAGACAGCGGTTGTGGGAAAAGAAGGGACTTTTTCCTTGCACGCAGCTAAGTCGGGGTTGTACAGGGTATTCATTTTCTCTGCAGGTCATGACCGTTTTTCAATTTCACTCATGCTGGATGATAATGACCAAGAAATCAAAATGAATATTCAGCCTGCACCGCACGATTATGATGAACAATCTACCGATAGAAAATTACCACAAGTGGTTTTTGGGAAACAAAACTCACGCCTACAAAAAATATGGATTTTGGACTGCCTTGTCCAAAAGGAACAAGAGTCGTTCAAGTCAGCTATTGAAGAATATCGGGAAGCGCATGAAGATATGCGAGAATTCCGATTTGACTGGTCCGAGACTGTGAGTATGTTGAACAAGTACATGGAAGACGAAAGCGACCACGCTATGCGTCAATATGCTGCGATTCAATTGGGTCAGCTTCCGACGCAGCCCGGCGACATTAATTCGGAAACAATTCTTCAAATCTTAGAGCTTTTGCCACCGAATTCAGAATTATGGAGTACAGCGCCCTACCTCCCAAGTAGGCTAGCCTACCAATATGGAAAAGCCATGGAGGAAAAGTTTCTGAAAGATTTCCTTGAGAGCAATCCCGACCGTCTTGTTCGCGCGATGGTGCTGGCGCAGCTTGCGATGAAGGCTCATTTTAGTACTGATAAAGAAACAGCAACGCGTTATTACGAAAAGCTCAAATCAGAGTACGGCGATTTAGAAGAAATTCAGCATCAACTCACTAGGCTAAATCCAGATAAACACATCACGGCGGGCAAACAGGTACCAGTTTTCGAACTTAAACTTATGGATAATAAAGAGACTGTCTCCAACAAAAGCTTGCTTGGCAAGTTTTACCTGATTGATTTTTGGGCTGTTTGGTGTGCTCCTTGCGTTCAAGAAATGAAAAATCTACACGCAGTCTACGAAAAATTTAAGGACAAAAACTTCTCAATTCTCAGCATTTCTTTTGACCAAAAGCCGGAAGATGTGGTGAAATTTCGGAAAGAAAAGTGGAGGATGCCGTGGTTAAACGCCTTTGTCGAAGACGGCTTTAGAAGTGAACTTGCAAAGAAATTCGAAGTATTTGGTATACCAAAGCCTATTCTCGTAGGACCTAATGGTCTGATTCTTGATGAAGGTTCTTCGTTGCGCGGCGAAGCATTGGAAAGAACCTTAAGCAGATACCTTGAGGGATCAAACTAAACAAAATATTCAGGCAATTATTGCCACATAACACGGCGTTTGCAGCGGACGAAGGGGCTTAGTTCTCTGGGTTAGTTTTGTGC
>JBHHYI010000426.1:0-1978 GCA_046757525.1 bacterium
GCCGTCGGTGAAGCGCAGTCGATGCTGGTGTCCAATCGTGAGAATTATGACAACTTGAAAAATGAAGTAGAGGCGGAGATCAAAGATTTATTCGCTCGACTTAAAACAGCTGAGCGCACGGTAGATCTCTACGCTCAACAGCTCATCCCGGACGCAGAACGCACATTGCAGTCGGTGCTGGCCAGTTATCAAACCGGCACGCTGGATTTTCTCAGCTTGCTCGACAGCGAACGCCTGCTGCTCAACTTTCGATTGGCTTATGCCAAGGAACTGGCGAATTATCGCCAGCAAGCCGCCGCTCTGGAAAGGGCTGTAGGCGGGGAGTTGCCATAAAAAATCAGATTTTTGTGGAATTGAAATTTTTAAAGGAGAAAAACAAAATGAAAACAAAATTTTCATTAAAATGGTACGGCTTATTTATCGTGCCCGTCTCTGTAAGCGCAATCTTGCTCTTTGGCGGCTGTGGTACCAGCGACGAGCCAATGCAAAAGGTCGGCGACTATGCCATTGCTCTAAACGTTTCACCGGATCCACCGGCAGTCGGCTTGAATACTTTCAAGATCAAACTTGAGGATGCCTCCGGAAAACCGGTGAATGATGCGACCGTGCACATTCACTATTCCATGCCAGCTATGGCCGGGATGCCAGCGATGGCTAACGAAACGGAAGCAAAACCGAAGACCAGCGGTTTGTATGAAGCTCAAATCGATTTAGGCGGTGGCGGCAAGTTCCCCTGGGATGTCAAAATCGAAGTCCTGCAGGCTCAAAATATCTTAGCGGTCACGCAGTGGCAGGTGACACCCGCAACCAAAGGAATCAAATTCGTTTCAAGCGAGGGCGGCGCGACCGGTACCGGAGAGGTGGATTACTACACCTGCACCATGCATCCATCCGTAAAGCAGAAGGAGCCCGGAAAGTGCCCTATCTGCGCCATGGATCTGGTGCCAATTTACAAGGAAGGCGGTGCGCCGAAAACGGACACCGCGGACAAGCAGGTAGGCACGGTGAACATCTCTTTCTACCAGCAGCAGCTCATCGGCGTGCAGCGGGATACGGTGAAATTACGGTCCGTGGCTAAGACCATCCGCACCGTCGGGCACGTGGCTTACAATGAAACCAGAGTCGCCACCATCAACCTGAAATTTTCCGGCTGGATTGAAAAGTTGTACGTGGATTACACAGGCCAGTTTGTGAAGAAAGGGCAAGCCCTGTTTGAGATTTACAGCCCGGAGCTGGTGGCAACCCAGGAAGAATATCTCCTGACTCTTCGAAGCGTATCACAAGAAAGCGCGGCTGGAGGGCTGAGCAATGGCAAAAAAATTCCCGAAGAAAACACCTTACTCAAATCCGCCCGCGACCGGCTGCGGCTCTGGGGAATTTCGGAAAAACAGATTCGCGACATCGAAACCGCCGGGGCGCCGAAACTAACGCTGACCTTCTACTCGCCTATAACCGGCTATGTGTTGGAGAAAAATGCCCTCGAAGGTCGGAAAGCCAAAGAGGGAGTGGATCTTTACATGATTGCCGATCTCTCGACGGTTTGGGTACACGCTGACATTTACGAATATGAGCTACCTTTCTTAAAAAATGGCCAAACAGCAGAAATCAGCCTGGCATACGACCCCAATGTCAATTATGCCGGGAAAGTGGACTACATCTACCCCACACTTGAAGCTAAGACGCGCACGGCCAAAATCCGTCTGGTCTTTCCAAACCCGGAACTTAAGTTGAAGCCGGACATGTATGCGGACGTAAAAATCAAAGTGGAGCAGGGAGCACAATTAACGATTCCAGAAACCGCAGTCCTGAACACCGGCACGCGGCAGTTGGTGTTTGTGGATCGCGGCAGCGGCCGCTTTGAGCCGAGAGAGATTAAACTGGGAACAAAGGTGGATCGCTACTACGTGGTTTTGGGAGGCCTTGAGGAAGGTGAAATCATTGTAAAATCAGGAAACTTTTTGATCGATGCCGAAGCGCA
>JBHHYI010000427.1:0-1926 GCA_046757525.1 bacterium
CCAGAAGTCGGCCACGTAAGCATACCAGGCCCGCGACGCTTCGCCGGCACGGGACAGGAAGCCGAACCAGTGGTGAATGTCGTTGTAGAGCAGCTTACCAAACAGCATGTTGCCGCCAACCAAAATCGTGGCCACAAAAGCCCAGACCAGCACGGCCTTGTTCATCCACTCCCAGGCTTTGGCACGGCGACCTTTAGGCGCCTTGTGACGCCAGCGGTCTCCCCAGGTTTCCGCCAGTCCGCCACAGCCACAGAACCAGGTGCAGTAGCGCTTGCCGTGATGAATGGAAAGAATGGGAATCACCACAAACGCCGTCAGCAAGCCCCAGATGATGTAGAACAAACTGATGTCATAAAAGAACTGGTGAAATTGCAGCGGCCAGATGTATTCAAGCCCGTAGGCCTTCCAGGCATACTCCGGACTGCCGAGGATGATATTCGGGCCTGCTTTGTGGTGAACGTACCACATAAAGAATTCCGGCACGAGAAAACCCAGCGACCACTGGGTGCCAATCAATGTAAGGTACCTTTTTTTCTGATAGCTGTCGTTGTACTTGACGCCCCAGCGGTTCAAGGCCTTGAAACCAAAGTAGGTCATGAACAGCGTGTAAAGCGCGGCGTACCAGAAGCTGGGGGAAATGTGTTTGGTAAAACCAAATATATTCCAGTTAAAGGTCAGAGAATCCTTCAGATTCACGGCAGCCGGATCGTGAAACCAGCTCAAGTTGAAAGGCCACCAGGGGGCTTTTAGAGCGTAAACCGTGTAGCAAATGGCGAACATGGCTGCCAGGGCCAGGTATGTCTTGAGATTCCAGGTGCCTTCCAATTTGATGCCGACTTTGTTGAAGAAGTTAATGGGCAGGTCAGCACCGATCATCTCAAACACCTGGTCGTTGTTGAGCTGGATCCTCTGCTCGTCTTTTTCGAACGCAACAAAGTCCTGGCCGATTTCTTTTAGACGAGAGTTGAAATGAATGATGAGGAGGCCTTCTCTTTCCAAAGCCTGGAGTTTTTCCACATTGCGTTTTTTGGGAAAGATGAATTCTGGGTCCAGCGTAACCAGGGTCACCTGGTTGTGCGGTGCCAGTGCGATGGCGGCTTCGGCGGCCACATCGCCGGCGCCGTAAATCAAAATGTCTTTGCCGAAAAACTCATCCGGGTCGGCCAGGAAGTGGGCGATCTTCTCAGCAAATTCGGTCTCGCCGGCAACGCCTGCCTTGCGCGGATTGCTGGCTTTGCCGATGGCCAGCACCACATATTTGCTCTGGTAGGCGGCTTTGGAGGTGGTGACGACGAACAGATCGGTCAATTTCTTGATATCGGTGACAGTTTCATAGGTATTGATTCTCAGTCCCCGCTCAGCAATTTGCCGCTGCCAAACCTCTAACAGTTCTTCCTTGGAGCTCTCCTCACACCAGATGGAAGACTCCAGCGCCACGTCCGCGGGTTCCATGAACAGCGGTTTCCCTTTGGTAAAAGAGCGGATTAAGTTGGCGGGCTGACCTTGTTCCAGGACCAGGTAATTCAAGTTGAGCTCCTGGGCACGGTTGGCCGCTCCGATGCCTGCAGCCCCGGCTCCGACGATTATGACGTCATAAACATCGTCTGGCAAGTCTAACGAAGGTTTGTTTTCAAAGAGATTGTTGATCTGGCGGTTGCCCTGGTTCAGTCCCAATTTGATCAAAGGGGTGCCGCTTACCTCGCCGATGATGTACAGGCCGGGGATGTTGCTCTCGTTCTGCGCGTCAACCTGGGGCAGCTTGACTTTTGCCGGATCGAATTGGTGGTCAAAAAGTCGATTGAAGAACCGAACAGAAGATTGAATTAACTGGGCCATTGGCTGTTTCACTCTCAACGGGTCCATTCTTGCACATCACCTTGAAAAAGATTTGATCAGTAATAACCTCGATCTGAATCGAATTATTCC
>JBHHYI010000428.1:0-1914 GCA_046757525.1 bacterium
TCAGTGAACAGTTAATCAGTGAACCGGTTTTGACTAAACTGTGTTGCTGGAGAGCCTGTAACGCCAACGTCATCGTTTACGAGGTCTTTCAATCGGGACGGTTGCGTTACAATGCGCGCAATTATCAATTAAGAAGGGTTACGAGGAAACTACTGCTGGTGTTGGGAATTGCCGTGGTACTCTTGATCGCTGCCGTATTAATCAAAACCGCGCTTTACCCCTTTCCGACTCTGGAAAAACAGGTACGAGCTGCGGCAAAGCTTTCCCTGGAGGAGGAACAATTCACCTGGGATCTTCCGCAGCGCCACCGACAATTCTGCACTGGCCGTCAAGTTCTACTAACCATTGCTTAAAGATTCTGAAGAATTGTGACGTTGGTCGAAACCGGGAGTCAAATCCAGCGCGTGAGAATTTCTTGCACCTACCGCTTCACCGCCACCAGCTCCATGACATCTCCTTCCTCAATGGCGTCCACCACCTCCAGTCCAGCAGTGACCTGACCGAAGACGGTGTACCGTCCGTCCAGATGCGGCTGGGGAGAATGCGTGATGAAAAACTGGCACCCTTCGGTGTCCTTGCCAGCGCTGGCCATGCCGACGGTGCCGCGCAGGTAGGGATGCTTGTTGAATTCGGAGCGAATGGAATAGCCCGGCGATCCCCAGGAGTCACCGCGTGGGTCACCGCCCTGGATCACAAAGTTCGGCACCACACGGTGGAAGGTCAAGCCGTCGAAAAAGCCCTGCCGGGCCAGTCTGACGAAATTCAACACGGTCAGCGGCGCTTCGTCGGTAAGCAGCTCAAATTGGATGGTACCGCGTTTGGTTTTGATGAACGCCTTTGCGGATTTGAGCCGGCGGATTTCTTTGTAGCTGAAATCGTCGTGCGGTTGCGTAAACGTGGCGATTTGGCTGGTGTAGTCCTCTCCGGTAATCTCATGGAGCGCCTTGGCAGCCGCTTTCGAGTACACCCTGTCCGGTGTTCTGAGAGCGGTCTCCAGAATCGGTACGGCTCTGGGATCCCTAAATTTTGCCAGAGCCTCAAAAATCATTTGGGCCGATTCGATATCCACCGGTTTGGGCAGCTTGCCGAAGGCGTCGATGATGCGGGGCAGTTGAATGGCATTGCGCAATGCGTCCTGACTTAAAGCCTCCGCCGACAGCGCCGTCAGAACCATGTCGCCTTCTTCCAAAGCCCTGGCGTAGAGCTGCGGTTTTCTGGGATCGTCGATTTTTGACAAAGCTTCCAGGATGGCGACCTTGACCACCATGGGGGCCTGAGCATAAGCGTTTTGCAAGATGTGAAAGGCTTTGCGCGAATGCGTTTCGCCCAGGGCTTCCATGGCCCGAGCGCGCAGTTTCTTATTTGGATGCTTGACGAATTGGGAAATCAAATCGATGGCCCCTGGTTTCATGACCTGCGCGTAGGCAACCAACGCCGCCCCCTTCTCCGGCAGGGTCCAACTTTCCGTCTCCTCCTCGGCGGTCAGGACCTCCTGCAATTGGCTCTTGACCAGATTGAATTCTCGGGTGTTGTGCCCCGCCTCGTCGGCTTCGTTCAAAGCGCAGCGGCCCAGGGCGTGAATCACGGCAATTCTCACATGATGGTTGGTATCCAACAGCGTTAAGTAGTTGGCTGCAAGTCTGAGGGGATAGTTGCCCAGGGCATTGGCCGAATTGACGCGCACCCTCCAGTCGCGATCCCGGCGCAACAGATTCCCTAAAGTCTCCAGGTAGGCGGTGTTTTGCAATTTGCCCAGAGCTTGAACCGCGAACATGCGCACCTGTGCCTCTTCATCCTGCGCAGCGCGAATGAGACTTTTGCTATCGAGGCCGTGGGCAATTTGCATGAGCGCGTAGCTCGCCTTCCAGCGCACTTCCCCACTCTTGTCGTTCAGAAGCCGGGTGAGGGCGTCTG
>JBHHYI010000429.1:0-1888 GCA_046757525.1 bacterium
GCCGGACTCCGCTCGGGGTGACAATATGGTGGTTAGACGCCGCTTAAGTTGACGCCAAAAGGCGCCGGCCGGATGCGTTACGTTTCAGGCAAGGAAAGGCTAAGAAGCGACGAAATACCTGCGCAAGCGTAAATTGTACAGCAAGCCAGTAAAGGTGCCGAGCAGAAAACCGCTGCCAAAGCTCCAGATCAGTCCAATAATTCTTCCGGAAAAGGTGGCTAAGTTGAAGCCGGCGAAGAGGTCTTCAAACAGCTTCATGCCCGAAGGATTGACCGCAGAAGTGATGAGCATGGCGATGAGCATGAACAAGGCCGCGGCAATGCCCAGGGCCAGGCCCAGGTCAAAGGGGTACAGCCAATGCGGTCTTGATGTTACCGGCTCTCGTTCTTTTTCGATGTCCGGTGGTGGTGGCAGGTTCCCGCTGTCGCCTGGTGGAACTGACATATTGAAATCTCCCTTTTTTTATGTTAATTTAGCCAACTATTCTCATAAACTTCAAACACGGCCCAGAAGTAAGGCAGAGGGAATTCGTGTTCTTGTCTGAGCAGGTTCACGGCCTGCTCTTTCGCCTCCTTCAAGGCGCGTGCGGGTGTCAGATGGCCGCTGGCAATCTTTTTGAAAAAAGCCCCCATGATTTGTGCGGAACGGCGATCGTCATTCTGCCACAAACTGGCAACAACCACAGGCACATTTGCCATGGAAAAAATGCGAACCATGTTCAACGCGCCTTCGCCACGAGTGATCTTGCCTTTGGCGGTTTCGCAGCCGTTTAAGACAGCCAGCCAGGTCCTGGAAAAGTCCAGGTCTAACAAGCGTCGGGCGTAAATGGGCGTGGGTTTAAGTCTGCCATTGGCGGTCTGTTGGTCGTAGAGCTCAATGAAGGAATTCATCGGGGAGCGCACATCGGCTACGGAATGCACGGTGAAATAGGCGATATGAGCCCCCTGTCTTAGCTTTTCATTGAGATTCCCATAGGTTGCAGACTCCTCTTCCAAAACAACTGCATTTTTGTAATATTGCTTGATCTGTCTTTTTTCATTCTTGCTGCTCGGCAATGCCCCTGCGACCATGAGGAATTTCGGTTGTCCTGTCTCAAGAGCGTCTGCTTGCAGGCTGGCATTTTTGGTTAGCACCGTTACACTTGGAGCCTTGGCCCACAGGTACTTCTGGTCAAAAAACAGATCATCATCTGTCACCAACGCGCCAAAGGGCAAGCTGTACAGAACGCCGTCGGGGATGATGATGATGGCACTTTCTGCCGCAATTTTTCCTGCGATGGGTTTGAAAATGAGTTGAAAGAGCTGTTTACCCAATTGACGATTTTCATCGTAAACGCCTTTGATGTCTTGTCTAACGCGCGCTTGCAGGGCCGCCAAATCTTCTGAACCGATGCTGCGCAAGAAATCATGTACGCGCTTCTGCAAGCTTACAGACGCCACCGGGATTGATTTCTGAACAAAAGAATTCGCATCGATCAGCCATAGCAACAAGGAATCCGGAGTAATCCGATATTCGACGATCTGCACCGCTGCCGGCATTTTGGCTCTGATCGTTTGCAAGCTTAAGCTTGTGCCTTGCTCAAGATCTACATTTCTCGCTTTTAAGCTCTTAATCGTAGCTTTGTCGATCGCATCCAGCAGGGCACGGGACCTGGCCTGTTCAGCGTACTGAAAAGCGAGGAAGGCATCACCGGTTTTTAGAGCCAGGTTAGCGGCAAGATCAAACATTTCCTGCGTGGTGGCAAAATAGGTTACGCGCTGAAGGTCGTCAAAAATATTGGTGCGCAATTTTTCTGAGAAGGCGATGGCCTGGTCAACACAGCGGATGGCCTCACGGAAATGGTGAAGGCGGGCCTCTGTTCTCGAAAGCCTCCAATACGCATCGGCGA
>JBHHYI010000430.1:0-1733 GCA_046757525.1 bacterium
AGAGCGTTGCTTAAAAGACATGACACAAGAAGAGGTCCTTAAACAACTGCAAGAATTTGGTACGGTACAAAACCGCAAGGTTTATAGACGCCACGGTGTTGGTGAGGATTTATATGGCGTCAGCTACGCCAATCTGGGTAAGCTCAAGAAACGAATCAAAACCGATCATGAGCTGGCTATCAAGCTGTGGCAGACGGGCAATCACGACGCCAGCATTCTGGCAACCATGATTGCTGATCCGGCCAAAGCAACGGACGAGCACCTGGAGTCCTGGGTCCAAGACCTTAGCAACTACGTGATTACCGATGCCTTCGCCAGCTACGCCGCTAAGACCGGTCTGGCGCAAAAGAAAATGGAGCAGTGGACCCGCTCCTCCGACGAATGGGTGGGTCGCGCTGGCTGGCTGGTGTTGGCGCACCTGGCCATGCACAGTGAAGAGCTGAGCGACCGCTATTTTGAGCCCTATTTGGAAATCATCGAAAAAGACATTCATGCAAGCAGAAATCGCGTCAAAGATGCGATGAATTCGGCGCTGGCGGCGCTTGGAATCTATCGGGAGAGCCTAAGCGAAAAGGCGCTGTCTGCTGCGAGGAAGATCGGTAAAGTTGAGGTCGACCACGGGGAGACGGGCTGTAAAACGCCGGACGCCGAAAGCTACATTCAAAAGGCCCTGGAACGAAAAAGCAAGCGCGCGAAGTAGCCGCGCGACATCGAGTCTTTGACCAGCCAAGAACAATGAAAGCCATCGTCATCACCAAAGCCGGAGACCCCAATGTGTTGCAACTGCAAGACGTTGAAGAGCCCACACCCAGCGATCATGAAATCCTGGTGCAGGTCAAAGCCACCGCCCTGAACCGCGCCGACCTTTTGCAAAGGCGCGGCTACTACCCACCGCCGCCTGGGTTCCGAGAAGACATCCCGGGGCTGGAGTTTGCAGGCCAAGTCGAGGCCGTGGGTCAAAAGGTGGGCGTATTTCAGAGAGGCGACCGGGTCATGGGCTTGCTGGCCGGCGAAGGCTACGCTGAGAAAGTTGTCACCCACGAGAAAATGGCCATGCCGATTCCACTTAATCTCAGTTATGAAGAAGCCGCTTCTATTCCGGAGGCGTTCATAACCGCTTTCGATGCGTTGATTTGCCAGCTCGATTTGAAACTGGGCGAACGTCTGCTCGTTCATGCCGTCGGCAGCGGTGTGGGAATCGCTGCCTTGCAGTTGGCAAAAGTGACCGGTGCCACCGTCTTTGGCACCGCCGGCTCCGCCGAGAAAATTGAGCAGGCCCAAAGTCTGGGATTGGACGTGGGCATTAACTACAAAGCCCGGGATTTTCAAGAGGTCGTTACCGCGGTCACCCACGGAAAAGGCGTTCACGCCATTTTGGACCTCGTGGGGGCGGCCTACTGGGACAGCAACCTCGCCTGTTTGGCACCAACCGGCAGGATGATTTTAGTCGGACTTGTCAGTGGTACCAGCGTGAATGCCAATCTTGGAACGATCCTGCGAAAAAGGCTCCGGGTCTTCGGAACCGTGTTGCGGTCGCGCCCTTTAGAGGAAAAGATCGCCGTGACCCAGGCTTTTCAGAGGCACGTGCTGCCCCTGTTTGAAACTGGCAAAATCAAACCTGTAATCGACAGGATTTTCGCACTGCAAGAGGCCAAATCGGCGCACCAATATATGGAAGCGAATAAAAACTTTGGTAAGATTGTTTTAAAAATCGCTTGAGGTGTCATCAAAAG
>JBHHYI010000431.1:0-1725 GCA_046757525.1 bacterium
GTTTAGTTGCCCCAGAGGGGTATATTACAATCGTGGGTAACCCGGATCACCGCCACCCGCGGCACCACGCACATCTCCACCCAGTTCTCCTCGTCGTAGGTGGTCCAGGCAAAAACCTTGGCCAGTTCGTCGTCGGTGGCATTGACACTGCCCACGTGCGTCAAGGGCTCCTGGTGGGTCTTACGCGCAAACACTTCGTAGACTTTTTCTTTAGGCATGCAAACTCCGATTTGTGCGATTAAACGCCAACGCCGTAATACTGCAGAATCTCCCGGCCTTTGTCAGAAATCTTGTCTTTGGTCCAGGGTGGACTCCACACAATTTCAACCTGAACCTCCTCGACACCGGAGATTCCACTTACGGCTTCTTTCACGTCCGCTATGATCATATCGATTGCCGGGCAGCCGATGGCGGTGAAAGTCATCTCTATTTTCACGCAGCCACGGACAACTTCAATGGCGTAAATCATCCCTAAATCGACCACGCTGAGCGGGTACTCCGGATCGGTGACCTGTTTCAGGGCCTGCCAGATCTGACTTTCGGCTACCACCTCTTGCCTCCAAACAGACTGTCGGCATCGCCCTGCACCATCTCCACGTATGTTTGATTCATGGGGCCGCGCGCTTTCCAACGCTGAAACACCTCGTCCCAGCTAAGGGGCTCCTCGAAAAGCCAGCGTTTCTCTTGCGGGTCGTATTGACAGGGGAAGGGGTAATCGATCGTGTATTGGTCTTGCTCTTTGTCGTAATGCGCGGGCACGTCGATTCCGATGGATTCGCACAGGGGCACGGTGGCGCTCATCCAGGTCTGGCGCAGTTGGTCGTTGGTCTTGCCTTTGAGTTTGTAGTCTAATTGTCCGCTGTGGTGCTTGAGGTCATCGGGCAGTCCGAACCACTCCAGAGTCGCGGGGAACATCCAGTCGACAGCACGCTGCAGCAGTTCCCTGGCCTCGCCGCCGGCTTTGGCAAGACGGCGCATCCAGGACTCGCCGTGACGCAAATGCAGCACCTCTTCTCGATCCACCTTGACCAAGGCCCTTTTTAGCGGACCGTAACTTGTGTTTTCGTGGACGTCTCCCAGCAGGCAGATCCCGGCCCGGTCGAAAAAGCCGTTGGCCACCACCATTTCAGCCCAGTTCTCCAGCGGCTGGTCAAAGCCATAAGGATGCTTGAACTCGTGCGGCGCGCGGCCGTAGATGAGCCAGTGCTTGTCCACCCCAAGGTCTTCCATGATGCGATAGGCGATATTGGCGTGCCCGAGCTCGTCGTGAATAATGGCCGTGACCGCGATGCGGCTGTTGATCGTGGGCGCATCTTTGGAGGCCAAATAATAAGCCGGCGCGCTCATCAGCTCAGTGTCACCCTGTACGGTTAGTTGGGTAATGAGAGCCTTCTTGTACCCTTCGGTCATGTCTTCCGTCGACTCCACCATGAAGCCATTGCGTATTTTTTCAATCAAAGCTTGTTCTGATTTGCCGTTACTGCTGTCTTTCTCCATTCAAAGACTCCCACGCAATCGTTTGAAAGTGATTCATTTAGACGGTTGAATAAATATAACATGGGCACAGCTAAAAATCAAGGACAAATAAAAACTTCCCGAAAACGCTGGTTCTTTGTACCGGCCATGTTTCAGTATTCAATTAAACGCTGAAGAACACTGACTTTTTCCGATTGGTAATTGAAGGCTGAGTTGGGCTTTTCGGTGATTTTCGGTGTGCTTCAGTGT
>JBHHYI010000432.1:0-1689 GCA_046757525.1 bacterium
TTAAAGATTTTCGCAATTTTTGCCTCAACGGAAAGATTCAAACACAAGTAAGTTTAGTCCTACTTGCAGCAATGCGGAATTCCGTTCACTCCTTAGTAAACTCGAACTAATCTTGACCGGCAATTGGTCGATTGGCTGCAAAACAAACAATGATCTTGAATGCCACGAATTCCTGAATTAGATTCTTATCGATGCAAACAAGCGACGTCGTAATTATTGGCGGAGGCCTCATCGGTCTTTGTTGCGCCAGGTGGCTTTGTCGGGCCGGTTTCAGAGTGGTTTTGTTAGAAAGAGACACGGTGGGCAAACAGGCGTCCTGGGCGGCCGCCGGCATGCTGGCTCCGCATTTTGAATCTCCCGCGCATCCGCCGTTTTATTCCTTGTGCTTAAAGGGTCTGGAAATGTATCAGGAGTTTTCCCGGGAATTGTTCTCAGAAACCGGGATTCGCGTGGGCTACCGCAACCTGGGCGCCCTTGCCCTGTTTTTTGAAGAAGGGGAGATCGAAGACTCTCGGGCAAGGCTCCAGTGGTTCAACAATAGAGGGGCTGACCTGGCATGGCTGTCTCAGAAGGAAGTCCTGGAACGAGAACCGGAGCTGTCGCGCCACATTCTCAAGGGGCAATGGATCCCCAAGGATCACCAAATAAACAATCGCCAGCTATTACTGGCTTTGACCAGGGCGCTCATTCAGGACGGTGTGGAAATCTACGAGAAGCAGCCGGTTACCGATTTCCTGATCCAGGAGAACAAGGTAAAAGGCGTACAAACGCACTTAGGGGCATTCTACGCTGGCTGGGTCGTAAATGCCGCCGGGTGCTGGGCGGGACGCATTGACCTTAATGTAGAAGGTGCCCGTTTCTCGCTCCAGCCCTTGAAGGGACAGATGGTAGCCTTAGACATGCGCGGAATCGCCAATTTTAAGCATGTCATACACGGAAATTCTGTGTATTTAGTGCCGCGGGAAAGCGGTCACTTGTTGTTGGGTGCCACCGAAGAAGAGGCTGGCTTTGACAACCACACAACCGTGGCTGGCATTCAAGATTTGTTGACGCGGGCGATGACGCTCTCCCCAAAAATAGACCAAATGCCCATCCTCTCTACCTGGTCCGGTTTACGTCCTTGCTCGCAGGACCGGCTGCCCATTCTGGGGCCAACCCCTTTACACGGGTACCTAATCGCGGCCGGCCATTTTCGCAACGGCATTTTGTTGGCACCAATCACCGCCAAGCTCATCGCCGAATTTGTCCTCAGTGGCCATGTGCCTGAACTGATGCAGCCTTTCTTGTTGCAACGCTTTTTGTGAGACAGGGTTTTTCATGAATGTCAAAATCAACGGCGAACTCCACAGCTTTGCACACAGCCTGACCATCGAGCAGATACTCGATGAGTTAAGCCTGTGCAAGGACGCCGGTCTCGCAGTCGCCCACAACGAAACCGTCATATCCAAGAGCCAATTCTCCAGCGCCCGGGTCAACGACGGCGACCGGCTGGAGATCATTCATGCCGTTGCAGGCGGGTGAGGAGCTGTGCCGAAAACGTCATGTCTGCCGCGCTTGTCCTCTTCGCAGGGAGGTCAGCCGTGTGGATTTTTTGTACAGCCTTGTTGTTCGGATTTAATTAGCGGGAAGCACCATGCGAGTCATCCCGAGTAGGTCACCGTTGTTCAGGTGACCATATCGAGGGGTGAC
>JBHHYI010000433.1:0-1689 GCA_046757525.1 bacterium
TTGAGAGCCAGATTCACGATCTTTGAATTTCGTTCCACATCCACGCTGATCGATGGCTCATATTTGAGATTCTCCCAAAGGCGCAATGCGGTTTCCAGGTTGTCGATCTTGTGCCCGTTGACTCTCTTGATGATATCGTTCTTGCGCAGGCCGAGATCGTTGATGACGCTGTTCGGTTCCAGTCGGGTAACGCGAAACCCGTCCATTCTGCCGTCAACAAAATTGGGCGCAACCGCCACGCCTTTCGAAACATTATCAATGTTGTTGAACACGCGGTGGTTTAACTCGGTCCGGCTCAACACTTTGACCTCCGAGTTCTTTGCCCACTTGTTGCCAGGATTAGTAACCGCGTCGTCGTAAAGCAAAAGAGCCTCGAGCTGGTCGCCCTGTTGCAAAATAATTTTGTCGCGATATATTTCCACGAGTCTGGCCCCATCGATCTCCTCGCCGACGGCTACAAATTCAGCCTGGGCAGCACCCTTTTGCTGGATGAGCGCTCTGGCGAATGCCGGAGAGCCCGTAACCGTACCCTTGAGAATTAAGTTCATGTTGGTGAGTGGCACGTCCGCAAAATCGCGATTGGGCTGCGCGGGCGCGGCCGCGCTGGCTGTGCCAAACAGACCCGATTGTTCAATCACCGCATAATGCGACCTGGGCGGGGGAGAATAAGCCTCAACTCGGCCTCTGTCCAACGAAGCCGCCGTTTTTGTCGGAGTTGGCGTCCATTGCATTCGAAAACAGTCGGCAACCAGATCTGCCAGAACGTAACTTAGCAGCACGGCCAGACAAATGTTGGCTGCCAGCACGTGCCCTCTCCCGGGCTTGAGATTTAATTGGGTCATAATCGCCATTTCATCTTCTGAACTCTGGTTTGCCCTGGTCAATAGCTTATTACGGGCCGGCTAACAGGCCCCCGGATTCTGAAACTGATGTCGTCCGCAAAAGCAAACGGTTGCACCAGTTGTCCCAACAGGCCCTGGTTTGAAGACAGTATCTTCGAGTCCGGTTCGATGGAAACCGCGACGTTCAAATAGCCACGATCCACCTGCCCCGAAAGCGAGCCGCTCAAGTCGCTGCCAATCATCTGCAAGCCGTGTATGAGGGTCTTGTCTTTGGCGAAGCCAATCTCTGCCACCGCCATGTCAAAGCGAATTTCAGGCAAGTCTACTCCGTAGAGTTGCAACCCGGCAACGCGGTTGTTCTTAGACTCCATTCGCAACAGCCCGGTCAGTTGGTCAAGATCGAGACTCAGTGTTCCTGCAAGTTTCCTTTCCAAATAGACCGAATCGAACCGTGGCCGGAGCAGTTCGAACGCCACGTCCAGCTTTTTGTGCAGAAGCTGCACCGCGTGTACTTTCAGGAGCAGCCTGTCGGCAGCGATTTGTCGACCTCCCAACTCCGCTAAGACAATCGTAACGCCTTGCAGTTCAAAGCTCAAGGGGAAGTGGTGCTCCACCTTCTGGACGGAAATTTCCAGGCCGTCCGGTTTCTGCACGCGCTGCAAGGTCCGGCGAAACGCCTCAGCGTAGGGAAATTTTAGAGCCAAAAAAAACAAAAACAGAGCAAAGCAGAGAATGACTGCCAGCAACGTTTGGTGTCGTTTGTGCATGAGCAATTTCACAACTTTCTAATCAAATTCTCCCTTTGAAGGGAGACAGATTTTCGCTCGTCCAGAGCGAAAATCAGAGG
>JBHHYI010000434.1:0-1646 GCA_046757525.1 bacterium
GCAAATTGGTTTCAAGCCTTCTGGCATGGACAATCAAAATAAGCAGTAAGTCATCGCAAAGATGAAAAGCGTTCGGTTGTAAAAGCAGAACACGATTGTAAAACTGCCAGAATTCTGAATGAAGCGAACCCTGTTCTTCAAGGGAACATAGAATATTCAAAGCTTTTCCATGTCAACACGAGAACAACAGATACAGTACTGGCTAACGGCCGCCAAGAAAGATTTGCCAGTCATGGACCATCTTTTTGAAAAGGGTGATTACCCCTGGGCGCTGTTCATCGGGCACCTGGTGTTAGAGAAAATGCTCAAAGCGTTGTACGTAAGAAATATTGGTAAAGTGCCGCCTTACAAGCACAGTCTAATTTTACTCGCAAAGAAAGCAAAGTTATCTTTGAATGACGAACAAAAGAAGGATTTTGAAACATTTACCAATTTCAACATTGAAGCTTGATATCCCGATGATAAGTTTAACTTCTACAAGCTCTGTACTAAAGAATTCACGGAATTCTATATGCAGCAGATAAAAGGGTATTACCAATGGCTGAGGACTTTAGTAAGGTCCAAAAACTAATTTTCCGCTATATTCGGGAAGTTCAAGAACAAGGCATCACAATCGAACGGGCCATTCTTTACGGCTCATACGCCCGCGGAAATGCGACCGAGTTCAGTGACATAGATTTTGCCTTGATTTCGAAAGACTTTTGTGGCATTCGCTTTGACGATCGTTGCAGAGTCGTACCGTTGCGCCGCAAAATCGACGAACGCCTGGAACCCATGCCGTTCCTGCCCGAAGATTTCCACGCAGGCAATCCTCTGGCCGCGGATATCATGGAGCACGGGATTGAGATCGAACTGGAGGAGGTTAGGCTTCTTCACGAGGCGCAAAAGTGACCGAGGTCGCTTGCTTTTGCAGGTCAACCGTCAGCATTCGTAGGGAAGTGCGTAGATGGCTTTCTGAAACTACCGAATATATCCCAAAGACTTGAGCTCTTTGAGCGTTTTTGAGTCAATTTTCAGCTTTTGGGTCCGTTTAGAATGTAACCTCGACTGAGTTAAATTGGCACAATCCTGCTCCCAGAAACAGTCTAACAGGACAGATAGCTAAAGTAACGGCAATCCCTGTTCCCACCAGAGAGTAGATTAACGTGGAAACCAATACAAATGTGACTCTGTCGAAGAAATGCCAAAATAAATGCGGGGATGAAAAAAGAATAAGAAAACTATCGACTCCGCCCCCGATGAGACCCATCGATAAAGAGCATAATACCAGAGCATTTTTTAGTCTGCCCACAAAACTATTATTAACCGACTCAGTTCGTCATTAATCCTGTCCCGCTGTTTAGCCCATGGTAACACAATTGCATTGGATTCCTTCCTAAAATCTGAAAAGAATCCACCTCAATCATACCACCCGTTTAGACCTATCGCAGAAAAAGTCCTGGCGGCTTCTTGCCCGCGGGAATGTGCAACGGAGCTCTGCAACCTGTCCAGAAAATAGAAATGGCGAGATGACGAAGCGTCCAGGGATTAGAGCACCAACAGCAGTAATCTCCAATCCCTGAACAGAGGCAGGCCTTAAAACAGGGGTTTCCCCACCAGCTCGAACAACATGAAGATCACAAAAAATAGGGTGAAGCCCCCGAAAA
>JBHHYI010000435.1:0-1611 GCA_046757525.1 bacterium
TTTCAGGACGCCTCCTAAAATCCCCCTGGTTTTTTCGCTGGACGCTTTAAGAACCGTCCCCCTTTCAAAAAGGGTGATTTCGTGTCGCAGCCCGTCACCCCTCGATACGGTGACTTGAACAACAGTGACCTACTCGGGATGACTCGCACAGTGCTTTTGGGAAACGCACGTCCCTCTTATCCCAATCGGCTCGATTGCAGAGGGCGTTTCCGACCGCAAAGCAACATTTTCTTGTTGCGGAACCTTTTAAGAAACGTGGCTCTACTAAACTTTAGAAGCTTAGCCAAGCTGAAAAGAACTTTCCTTCGTGAAGAGCTACAACAGGTGTGGAATGCTAATAAGAATGAGGGACAACGACGGGGGAACAGGCGGAGAATACGTTCTCAAAAACTTCTTTGGATGTACTCATTGTTGGTGGTCAAGCGCCCACCCAGGAACAGCTCTTTGATATAGTCAGCCAACTGTTCCATCAGGTCTCCACTTATGTGGCAGGAGACCAGATATTGCATCGCCTCCTGATACAGGTCCATCGCACTTTGATAACGTTTCGACAAATCTGCTTCAATGGCCGTATGAAGGATTTTTTCAAGGATGGGTGGCAGTCCTTTTTCCTCTAATGGCTCCCGAATCCATTCACCACTTTTGGCAGCAGCTACCAATTCCTCACGATTGCTGAACACTCTGCGCCCGATCAGGCACTCATAAAGCACCAGGCCCAACGAAAACAAATCTGAACGGTGCTCCGGATGGTTGCCCTGGGTTAGTTGTTCAGGCGCCATATAATGAATCTTGCCGACGACTTTCTGACCCGACATGGCTCGCATGAACTCCCTGGGTATGAGCGCGATACCAAAATCGATGAGCTTGACATTGCCACTGCGCGAGATCATGATGTTGGAGGGGGAAATATCTTGATGAACCAAATTCAACGATTTGCTGGAAACAGCGTCCCTGCGGTGATAGGCGTAGTCCAGTGCAATGCAAATCTCAGAGACGATGTAAACTGCTAAGTGGGGAGGGATTTTCCTGCCCAGTTTGCGGGTACGCCTGATCACTTTTTCCAAATCGATGCCATCGATATACTCCATGATGATGTAATGACGGCCATCGGCGGTCTTAATGAGGTCGTAAATGTGGACAATGTTAGGGTGGCTCAACTTCGCAATCTTGAGCGCCTCATCCTGAAACATGTCCATGTATTTTGGAAACCCCAACAGATTAGGCGCTATCTCTTTTATGGCGATGGGCTTGCTTAGATTTCTATCTATGCCATAATAGACTATGCCAAATCCCCCTTTTTTTATCTCCTTGATAATCTCGTACTTATCTTCAAGAATCCTGCTGTTCATAGTTGCTGCCAGGGCCGTCGCAAGTTAGGTGCAATCCACAATCGTTGTGTTGGAAGTTTTATTTGGACCCAATTATGCCAGATCGAATTCAAGCAAGCAACTAATGTGCCATGCCGAGGTCCACCAGGGCCTCCCCAGGCAACTCAATACCATTTAAAATATTACGCAATTGTAAACCAGTCTCTGACCCAACAATTCTTGTGTCATGTTGGAACGACCTTGCCGGCACTGGACAGTCGTTCATGCTCTGAAAGGCTCTCAC
>JBHHYI010000436.1:0-1577 GCA_046757525.1 bacterium
CGGGGTGACAATCAGGTGGTTAGAGGCCCCTTAAATTGACGCCTATGGGCAGTTGCGTGATTCCTCAGAATGACAATCTTGCGTTGTAGTGTTAGTAATACCATTCTATTTGTAATAAAGCATATCCGCGCCTTTACCTTGCTGAATCATGGGTACAAACGTTTCAAGCTCCTTCCGGACCGCCGGATCGGTCAGATCGATGGTTTTGCGACGCTCTGCTGACATATAGGCTGCCATAACCAGCGTTACGATTTCCAGACCGTAACTCCATGTCAGAATAGCATCTTTGCCTGCCCGAAACGCCTTCACAGCATCCTCATTTTCATCGACGTAGCCATAAAGATCGGCTTCATTGTACTGCACAGCCAGAAGCCCCCGTGAGGCGGTTGATTTTTCCAGAGCTGTTTCTGCGTCCGCCACGGCCTCGGCTGCAACATCACCGATAAAGACTTCCAGGGATGATCTGAGTGTATTGATTTCAAAGGCGTACCCTGGCCCCATTCCGTCCATGAAAAGCCGCAACCCCTGCTTTTCAAACATCCATGAGTCCGTAAATTGTGCCTTGGCAATCTGTCCGGTTTCCGAATTCTTGTAGGTAATCATTCCGGTTGCAAAATCCTCGGCCGGGGTCTTGCTATAGTCCACCCCGCGCTCTTTAAGCAGCTTCTCACGCCACCGGGGCAATCCCCATTTCAGAAGCGCACATTCTGCCGACACGGTTATGGGTTCCATGAACGTCAGTGGCTTCCCTATCGGGTTGAGCAGATACCAGCCGGCCGCGATGCTGTGACACCCCATATCGCTGAGAACCCCCCCGCCCTGCTTGGTTGGATCCCAGAACCAGGGCTCGTGCGGCCCGCCATGTTCCTCAGCAGAGCGGGTGAGAGTGAGCGGTCCCATTGTTTTCTGCTGTGGTGCAAGCTGTTCTAATTGCACCCGAACGGGTTTCATAAAGATTTGATTTTCAAAGTACGCGGTCTTGAGTCCTGCGCTCTTGACCAGCTCCACTAAATGCCTGGCTTCTTTTACGTTCCTTGCGAGAGGTTTTTCGCATATCACGCCCTTAAGCACCGCACCTTTTTTAACCGCATCCACTATTTCTTCAACCATTTCCACACGGACAAAATTGGGCGCATAAATCGCAATCGCATCCACATGCTTTGCCATTTCTGTAATATTCGGATACACAACGCCGTCCCCAAGTCCATTGTCCTTAATCAAACCGGAGAGAGCTTCAGCATGAGACTTCGTCCGACTCGTGATCCCGGCTACTTCTATATTCCTTACTTGCTTTAGTGCTCTAACGTGAAATCGTGCCACAAATCCGGCACCAACGATGCCCAATTTCAGTGCTTGCATTGTACTTACTCCCTGCGTTAGATTGATAGTTCAAAACCTTGTGTTACATCCGTCTTCAAATTAAGGAGATGCGTATGAATTTTGGAGTGTATAACACCAGCGCCTGCTTCTGCTAAATATTAAATATAAGCAAAAAAGTAGATAATTTCCACCCAAAACTACATGACTATGGCTCCAAAATTTAGCCGAGAAAATCCCAAGGGCGTCTAGCCGAGGAC
>JBHHYI010000437.1:0-1548 GCA_046757525.1 bacterium
AAAGCGATGACACTGAGCGTACCGACAATAAAAGCCACCAACAACTGACCGCGCAGGTAACGACCGAGTTGGGTGCTGGTCTTGTGCAGAATATTGAGTGACATTTCAAAATAGCGATTCGGCACCCAACTGACAACGGCCTTCTTAATGCGGCGACCGTCTTTCAAGAAGAAAAAGGTGATGAACGCAATCATGATGAACGAGACCACAGCAGAAAACAAATTCAAGATCAGCGAAATGCTTTTTTCAAGAAGGCCATTCATGAGCGTCTCTAGTTTGGTCTTTAAGCCTTCCTGGATTTCCGGATTGGACAGGATGGGGATTTTGTTGCCCAATTTTGTCTGAAGCTGAGCGATGTACTCCGCAGGAGACTGGCTCTTAATGCCCTGGCTCATCTGGTGAAGCTCTTCGGAAATAGCCGGCACCAGAAATTGAAAGGCCACGATGCCTAAACAAATGATACCCACAAATACAATGGCCACGGCCCAAAGTCGGTCCAGGCCGCGATTCTCAATGACGTTCACCACCGGATCCAGTAAAAAGGCCAGAAACAGCGCGGTGACGATGAGCGTCAGCACGGAGCCCAGAACCGGCAGAAACGCCAGCAACCCAAGCACCAAAAGCCCGGCCAGAGTCCATTTGGCAGCGCGCTTGACGGTTTTAGTTTGAAGGGTAACGGTTAGA
This sequence comes from bacterium, assembly GCA_046757525.1. Classification (GTDB taxonomy): domain Bacteria; phylum Zhuqueibacterota; class Zhuqueibacteria; order Oceanimicrobiales; family Oceanimicrobiaceae; genus JBHHYI01. The sequence goes on from JBHHYI010000437.1 coordinate 685, forward strand.
CGGTCGGGTTGGTTTTCCTGCATGACTCGAATCAGGTTATCACCTGGGAAGCGTCTAATTTGCTCCACACCGCCTGCAGCTCTTCGTTGGTGCGTTTGAGTCTTTCGCCGATCAGCAAAGCAAGGTGCAGCAAGAATTTATTTCCAAGAGTTGGTTTGCGTTCGATGAGTTCCATGAGGTCGGGTCGAAACAGGCCGAGGATTCTCGAGTCCTCAAGGGCCACGGCGGTAGCAGAACGCGGCGACTCGTCCAGCAGCGCCAATTCTCCGAAAAACTCTCTTCGGCTCAATTGGGCCAACTCCTCCCGTTCTTCACCGGCCGCATTTTTGTAAATAGCCACTAAACCGTCCTGAACAATGTACATGCCAACGCCTGGCTCGCCTTCCCAAAAAATGGTTTCTTCGGCCTTAAAATGACGTCGATGGATGATCTTGTCAAACTCCTTCAGCTCTGATTTGCGCATGTCTTTGAAGAGGGGCACTTTCTTGAGCGTCGACAAGATGGATTCTTGTTCGTTTAAGTCTCTTTTGAAGAGATTGCCCCACAAGGCATCGCCCACCTGAAATCCGAAAATTGACTTGTTCGCTTGATCGTTCTTAGGTGCCATCGTTCCTGTGTTGGTGTTCGGGAATTGCAATAGTTTCAACCTTAATAATAATCAAAATTTCTTCTTTAGTCAAGATAATTCAGCTTCTGTGTTGAATAGTGTAAGCAAGGGGGCCTCATGTTTGCAGTATTTCAGATCTTGTCAATTTATTGAAAAAGGTATCGATTCTTACCACAAATTATCCAATATTAGTGCACACTAAAACAGTGTAACGCTTAGGAGTCAATGGAATGTTAAGAAATATTACTCTTAGTGCA
>JBHHYI010000438.1:0-1515 GCA_046757525.1 bacterium
GATACGGTCACCTAAACAGCGGTGACCTACTCGGGATGACTCGCGCAGTGCTTTCAGGAAACGCTCCCTGTTTGCTGTCATGCCTGCGAAAGCAGGCATCCACTGGGTGGCCGGGTAGGGGGCCACCCAACTCCAACCCCTTGATTCCTGCTTTCGCAGGAAAGACATCGCTTGTTCCGACTCTATCGTCGCGATTGCACAGCCTTTCTCCTTAATTGAAGGAGGACAGATTGTCGCTGGTCCAGAGCGAAAAGCAGAGGGATGTCTGGCCGCGCCAGGTGTTCAGTTCTGTCGCATCTCCTGCATTAGTTTCTGCAACTGTTGCTCCAGGTTCTTCTGTTTTTGCTCTTGCTCGAAGATTTCAGGTGGCACCGTGCGGTCTGGGCAGGCAGCTTCCGAAAGCCCGCAGCGCTCACAAGTTTCGTTGACTTCAACCTGCGGGATGCTTGCATCCTTCCAGAAGCGCACCGCCTTTTGAAAATCACTGTTGATGAGAAAGCCCAAAGAAATACTGGAATTGGTGCCCTCGGTTAAAGCCAACGGTCTGGCCAATGTAATGGTGAAAAACTCAGCGTCGCTTTCCACGAATCTGGAACGCTGAGCTGCCACAATGGGTTCGTCCTGGTTTCCTTGCTGCTGCTTCAGGCCCAATTCGTTCAGCAAACTCACCGAAAGCCATCGTCGACAGTAGTGTTCGTTTAAGCCAATGCCGTGGGGCACCCGCACCCGGGACATATTCAGCTCTTTGGTCAGACGATAGGTATCGGTCCCTACCTTGTTGTTAAAGCGGAGATAATAAATCTCGGTCAGTCCAAAATGTCTGGGAATGAGCTGACTCAGCCGGTACAGAAACATTTCCGGCGTGGCATGGAAGCGTTTCATCATTGCGAGAAATTGCTCACTACGCCACTGTTGGTTGTGAAAAAATTCTCTCAGGTCACTGCGGAGAAGATTCTCGTTGATCAGCAAGGCCCCGGCAAAATAGGACGCTTTGAAGTTGTCCAGGACTTGTTCGAATGATTCCACCTTGAGCCAAGAGGAGGTCACGGCACGTTCCTTGAGGTCGAGGTAATCGTAGCCAATTTCGCGTCCCAGGATAAACGCTTTTTGAGAAGGCAGCAAATTGCCGTTCAGGAGCAGCTTGGCCGGCGACCCTTCAATCCAAACGGAGCGGAAACCGCTTAGCTGCGGGTAGCGTTGCAAAGTGGCTTCTTCAACAACGGTGCCAAATTTTTCTCTAAGTATGGACTGTAGGTGACCAGAATCCACCGGAGGCTCCGCGCTCAACCCGTGTTCGTGAATAAAAGCCACCGCGGCGCGTTCAAGCTCCTCGAAATAATTTTGGTGCATCTTTTGGTAGGAGCGCAAGGCCGCAAACAGGAAATGTTCCACGCTCATGTCGTAAGTCTGGCCGATTTCCAGAAAAGTGCGGACGAACGCTCCGGCTTTGTTGGGGGCATGCGTAACCAGGTTGAGCAAGTCTCGCGGTGCCATGCCGAATATTTCAAAAGGGAA